>NZ_CP061319.1:1200000-1567487 GCF_018688455.1 Polynucleobacter sp. AM-7D1 | reverse complement strand
AGCCGGCAAGATTGATCGCGTTTTAGTCGACGCCCCTTGCAGTGGCATGGGTACTTTGCGTCGTAACCCAGACCTCAAATGGCGTCAGACCCCAGAGGGGGTGCTGGAGCTCAATCAAAAGCAAATGAATATATTGGCTT
This sequence comes from Polynucleobacter sp. AM-7D1, assembly GCF_018688455.1. NCBI lineage: Bacteria > Pseudomonadati > Pseudomonadota > Betaproteobacteria > Burkholderiales > Burkholderiaceae > Polynucleobacter > Polynucleobacter sp. AM-7D1. The sequence continues at coordinate 1,567,347 of NZ_CP061319.1, read as the reverse complement.
CGGCAAGTCGCTTGCTCAAGCCAGGAGGCCGCTTGGTTTATGCAACCTGCAGCCTTTTACCTCAAGAAAACCAGCAAATTGCAGAGGATTTCTTGGCAAAGCACCCCAATTTTGAGCTTGTTCCGGCAGCCGAGGTTCTTAAGCCATTGTTTCCAAAGGATAAAATTCCTTTAGGGTGCAGTCCTGATAACCCTTGGTGGCAGCTTTGGCCCCATATTCACGGTACAGATGGCTTCTTTGGGGCTGTTTTCCAAAAGAAAGCTGCTGCTCCAGTTGAGAAGATTGATCAGGGCGATGAAAAAGGCGGGAAAAAAGAGACTAAGATCAAAACCAAGAAAGTCGCTAAAGAACTAAAATAAGGGTTTAGACCTCGTTAGGGATACCCTTTTGAACACAGCTTCTGGTTTTGATTTATTCCTTAATTGGCTATCTCATGGCTATTTAAATTGGGCGTGGTGGCAGATCCTTGTTTTTACTTTGGTGGCTACTCACATCACAATTGCTAGCGTGACTATTTTCTTGCATCGTTGCCAAGCGCACCGTGCCTTAGATTTACATCCAATCATGTCCCACTTCTTCCGGTTTTGGCTCTGGCTAACCACCGGGATGGTGACTAAAGAATGGGCTGCTATTCATCGCAAACACCATGCCAAGTGCGAGACTGTCGATGATCCACATAGCCCCCAAGTTCTCGGTATCAATACCGTTCTCTCTCGTGGCGCTGAGCTGTATAAACAAGAGTCACGCAATCAAGAGACTTTAGAGAAGTTTGGGCATGGCACGCCAGATGACTGGCTTGAGCACAATGTCTACTCCAAGTTCTCTTGGCAAGGTGTGGCCTTGATGTTGATCATCGATGTGTTTTTGTTTGGTGCTATTGGCTTAACTGTGTGGGCAGTGCAGATGCTGTGGATTCCAATTACCGCTGCTGGAATTATTAATGGCATTGGTCACTACTGGGGCTATCGCAACTACGACTGTGAGGATGCCTCCAGAAATATTTTCCCTTTGGGTATTTTGATTGGCGGCGAAGAGTTGCATAACAACCATCACACATTTGCAACGAGCGCTAAGCTCTCTAGCAAGTGGTATGAGTTTGATATCGGCTGGATGTACATCCAGATGATGAGTGCTGTTGGCTTGGCCAAAGTGAAGAAGACTTCTCCAAAGCCGGTACTGAGCGACTTGCGTCCTGCAGATCAAGGCACACTCGAAGCCATCATCGCCAACCGTTATGAAATCATGGCTCGCTATAGCAAGACCTTGAGCTCTTTCTTCAGTAACGAAGTCCAACATATGCAAGTCTTGGCAGCACATTTAAAAGATGCGCGTACCTGGTTAGGTAAAGATGAATCTCGTTTGACTGCAGAAGAAAAAGTGAAGTTGGAAGAGTTGATGGCGAGCAATGCTCAATTACGTAAGATGATTGAAATGCGTCGTGATTTGCAGGCCATCTGGAGTCGCTCCAATGCTACAGGTGATCAATTGGTTTCTCAATTGCATACGTGGTGTCAGCGCGCAGAAGATAGTGGTTTATCGAGTCTGCGTGACTTCTCCTTAAGGTTGCGTCGCTACGCTTAAGCGATGCCTGGCTTTGATCTTGGTGAAAATCAAGACAATAAAAAACCCGCTGATCTAGCGGGTTTTTTATTTGCTGCAAATAACTATCGAATCGATAAATTACTTGAGCTTAGTTTCTTTGTAAGCGACGTGCTTGCGAATGGTTGGATCGAATTTCATGATCTCCATTTTTTCAGGCTTTGTACGCTTGTTTTTTGAAGTTGTATAGAAGTGACCAGTACCAGCTGATGACTCTAATTTGATTTTTTCTCTGCCGCCTTTAGCCATTTGTGCGCTCCTTAAATTTCGCCACGTGCACGGAGATCAGACAACACAGCATCAATGCCGTTCTTGTCGATAACGCGCAAACCAGCATTGGTTAAGCGCAAGCTAATCCAACGGTTTTCAGATTCAACCCAGAAACGACGGTTTTGCAAATTCGGCAAAAAGCGACGCTTCGTTTTATTGTTTGCATGGGATACATTGTTGCCAACCATCGGCTTCTTCCCAGTGACTTGGCAAACTTTTGCCATGACATAACTCCATTAATTGCGAAAAAAGAAGATTGTATCAGTCTCCAGGCACTTTGATCTACCCTTAATTGGCTTTAGTTTTGAGGATTTGGCCGTTTAGTCGCTAATATGGGTCAAAAATAGTCAATAAGTTAGTAATTACTTCTGATTAAAGCTATTTTTCATAAGACCTGAGTCTGAAAATGAGAAAAATCCGCTATCACTGACTATGCAGTGATCGAGGAGTGGAATATCTACCAACTGCAAGGCTTTGGAAAGTGTCTTTGTTAATTCCTGGTCGGCAATGCTTGGTAGTGGGTTTCCGCTGGGGTGGTTATGGGCGACGATAAGGGCGCTGGCGTTCCTTGCAAGCGCTTCCTTGAGGATTTCTCGGGGGTAGACGGCAGTTTGAGTTAGGGAGCCCCTAAAGAGCTCTTGGCACTCAATCAGATGCAGACGCGAGTCGAGGTATAGGCAAAGGAAGACTTCGTGTGGGAGGCGTCCAAATCGGGCTTGCAAGAACTCTCTGACATAACTGGGCGAAGAGAAGACCGATGCTTGGGAGAGGGTTTCCTCAAGACTGCGCTTGACAAGCTCATACGCCGCCTGAATTTGTGACCATTTAGAAATACCCATGCCATGAATCTGGGTTAATTCCTCCGGAGCGCAAGATAGGAGGCGTGGCAAATTGCCAAAATGGTGGATGAGATCTTCTGCTAATGCCACGGCAGTTTTGCCTTTGACGCCAACACGCAGAAAGATCGCAAGTAATTCGGCATCACTTAGAGCTGCCGCTCCTAGGGCACGCAGTTTTTCGCGGGGCTGCTCTATTTTGGGCCAGTCTGTAATGGGTGAGTGCACGCTCGTGTCGGGCCTAGATACAATTACCTTATGACTAAGCTTACGGTTTTGCCCAATTCCTTCCTGACCCTCAACTATCGGCTGACTTTGCCCAGTGGGGATGATTACATCAATACTTTTATTGATCGCCCTGCGACGGTGTTGATGGGTTCTGGACAATTTGCGCCTTGTTTTGAAAAAGTGTTGATCGGGTTGGCTGTGGGTGAAAAGAAAAGTGCCTTGCTGCCCCCTGAGGAAAGCTTTGGGGAGCGCAAGGAAGAATTAATGCAATGGGTTTCTTTGGGTGCGCTTAAAGAGGGTCGCGATGATGATGTGGAATTTAATCCTGGCGACGTAATTGAATTTAATGCGCCTGGTGGCGCTCAATATGCTGGTGTATTGCAATCGATTAATGAAGAGGGTGCATGGTTTGATTTCAATCACCCGCTTGCTGGGAGGTCTATTACCTTCGAAGCTGAAATCGTTGCCATCCTCTGATTCATGACTAATCCATCTAGCACGCAAGACACCGCTGAAATTTTGATGGCACAGCCTCGCGGTTTTTGCGCGGGTGTGGATCGTGCCATCAATATTGTCAATGAAGCGCTGACACGTTTTGGTGCGCCAATTTATGTGCGTCATGAAATTGTTCACAACGCCTATGTCGTCAACGGACTGCGTGATAAAGGTGCTGTGTTTGTCGATGAGTTGCATGAAGTTCCCAAAGGCGGCATCGTCGTATTCAGTGCCCATGGTGTTTCTCAAGAAGTTCGCCAAGATGCTGAGGCGCGCGGACTGCAGGTATATGACGCTACCTGCCCATTGGTTACCAAGGTGCATCTTGAGGTCGTTAAGATGTGTAAAGATGGTTTCACGGTCTTGATGATTGGTCACGCTGGGCATCCTGAAGTTGAAGGCACGATGGGGCAGGTAGAAAAAGGCATTCATCTGATTGAAAAAGTGGCGGATGTTGCTGAGCTGCCCTTTACTGAGAATGAAAAAATTGCTTTTGTAACGCAAACCACACTCTCCGTAGATGAGACCAAAGAAATTGTTGACGTCTTAACTCAAAAATTTCCAAATATTGTTCAGCCGCGTAAACAAGATATTTGTTATGCCACTCAGAACCGTCAAGATGCTGTGAAATTTATGGCACCTCAGGTTGAGGTAGTTATTGTGGTGGGAAGCAAGGCAAGTTCGAACTCGAATCGCTTGCGTGAATTAGCTGAAAAACTCGGCGTACCGGCTTACATGGTGGATGCACCAGAACAACTTCAGGCTGAATGGTTTGTGGGCAAGAAGCGTGTTGGCCTTACTGCGGGCGCATCAGCGCCAGAGAGCCTAGCGCTTTCGATTGTGGAGAAGATTCAAGAGTTTGGCCCGCGTAGTATTCGTAATCTCGAGGGTGTAGTGGAGGACATTACTTTCTCGCTACCAAAAAATTTAGTTGGCTAGCCAAAAACAATAAAGGAGCCTTAAGGCTCCTTTATTAAATTGAATCTTAATATTGCTTAAGCAACTTGTTTGAGCAGCTCTCTCAAAATATTGCACATCTGACGGATTTCATCATCAGAAACATTGAGTGCAGGCATAAAGCGCAAGAGATTGGGTCTTGGTGAGTTGATCAATAATCCTTCTGGACCTCTATCGCGAGCAAGTTCAACTAACTTGGCGCCAATATCACTGCTCAACATAAGGGCGCGCAATAAGCCTTCACCACGTTCACCATCCAGATTAAATTCTGCTGAAATAGCACGCAGTTCTTTGCTAAGTAACTCGCCTTTGGTGCGAACAGAGTCCAGGAAGCCTGGCGCTAATAGTTGCTCGATCACACTAATGCCAACTGCGGTCATGAGTGGGTTGCCGTTATAGGTACCGCCTTGATCACCTGGAACAAAGCAAGCAACTGCATCGGTTGCCATGAGTGCAGCCAATGGAACGCCACCACCAATTCCTTTACCTAAAGTCATGATGTCAGGTTCGATGTCGTAATGTTGATAGGCAAAGAGTTTTCCAGTACGCCCACAGCCAGCTTGCACTTCATCCACGATCAACAAGATATTGTTTTCTTTAGTGAATTTACGCAGGCTTTGCATAAATTCTTTCGTGGTTGGGATCACGCCACCTTCGCCTTGAACTGGCTCGAGCATGACTGCAACAGTTTTGTCAGTAACTAGTTTTTTGACAGAGTCCAAGTCATTCAAATCTGCTTTTGGAAAGCCGGGAACTTGCGGGGCAAACATGGTGTCCCAACCTGGCTTACCAGACGCGCTCATGGTAGCTAAAGTGCGACCATGAAAGCTGTGATCAAAGGTGATGATTTCAAAGGCGCCTGATTTATTCAGTTGACCCCATTTACGAGCCAACTTGATGGCGCCCTCATTTGCTTCAGCGCCACTATTAGCAAAAAATACTTTGTTAAAGCAGCTGTTCTCTGTCAGAAGATTCGATAAGCGAATCATTGGTTCGTTATAGAACGCTGGGCTAGGGTTAATCAGTTTCTTGGCTTGAGCATTGAGCGCTTCAATCATTCCCGGGTTGCTATGACCTAGGCAGTTCACTGCCCAGCCTTGCAAGAAGTCTAAGTAACGCTTGCCATTGTTATCGGTGAGCCATGAGCCCTTACCCTCAACCATCATCACTTCTGGTCGCTGAGTAATAAACATCACTGAGTGGGCATCTACGGATTGGGCTGGCTTATTCATATCGTGTACGAAGTGAGATCAAATGAGGTTTCTATTATCACGCTTAGTAGGCTAGCTTGTTGCAAGATCGGCTGCGCTGGTAAAGGAGTCTGCAAAGAACTCCTCCTCAGGCAGTCTGCACTGAGAAGAAAAGTCTTGGCGGGCTGCGTTGACCATGACGGGGGCGCCGCAGGTATAGACCTGGTACGGGCTTAGGTCAGCATGGTCAACGATCACAGCCTGATGCACAAAGCCAGTGCGCCCAGTCCATTGATCGTCTGGAAGGGCATCGGAAATAACGGGGATATATTTGAAGTCTGGAATTTCTCTTACCCATGATTTGCAAAGCGCATCGAGGTAAAGGTCGCTAGGGCGACGTCCGCCCCAATACAGATGAATCGGGCGTTGGATCTTTTTGAGCTGCATTTGCTCGACAATGGATTTAATGGGTGCAAAGCCAGTGCCTGCCGCAACAAAAATGATGGGTTTCTTGGAGTCTTCTCTCAGGAAGAAGCTACCCAGTGGACCCTCAAAGCGCAGGATATCTTTTTCTTTTAATGCGGGATCTTTTGCGCCAAAGACAAAGTCGGTAAAGAGTCCGCCTGGCAAGTGGCGAATGTGTAACTCTAGGGGACCCTCTTGATCAGGCGCATTGGCAATGGAGTAGGCGCGGCGCTGTCCATCTTTGAGAAGGAATTCTAAATACTGACCCGCCAGAAATTGAAAACGCTCAGCTGCTGGTAGTTGCAACTTCAGAATTGCCACATCTGTACTGGGTTTGGAAATGGCATTCACACGACAAGGTACCTTTCTGATGGCGATATCGCCGGCACCCTCAACTTCACGTGCTTCAATCAGGAGATCAGATTTTGGGTGAGCACAGCAAAACAAGGTACCGCCAGCGGCCTCATCAGATGGGCTTAAGGCGGCTGCACTATGTTGGCCGTGCTCCACCTGACCCTCTAGAACCTTGCCTTTACAGGATCCGCAGGCACCGTTTTTGCAGCCATAAGGAAGGGTAATGCCCTGCTGTAATGCTGCCTCGAGAAGGGTTTCATCCTTCTGGACGGTAAATTGTTTGCCGCTCGCCTTGAGCGTGACTTGGTAAGACACTCTCATTCCTTTCAATAAATCGTTACGATGTGACTTATGCAATCTTTTGGTAAATCTCGAATCCTGATCGTCGGTTGCGGCGATATTGGCCTACGTGTTGCCAAACAGCTTGCTCGAAGTCATCGCGTGTACGCCTTAACATCCCAGATAGCCCGTTTTCAGGAGTTGAGAGCAGTTGGCGCGATTCCGATTTTGGGGGATCTGGATAAGCCCGATAGCTTGTGGCGTTTGAGTGGATTAGCGCAAACTGTGATCCACTTGGCACCACCCCAAAATACTGGTCATCGTGATTGCCGAACTCGCAACCTCCTCCGAATTTTAGCCCAAGGCTCTGATATTGTTGGGCGCTTGATTTATGTGAGCACTACTGGTGTTTACGGGGATCATGCTGGTGGCAAAGTGAGTGAAGTGACGCCTGTCAATCCTCAAAGTGAGCGAGCCAAGCGCAGGGTGGACGCAGAAAATTGCCTCCGCCTATGGGCTCCAGCTCACGGTGTAGCCCTGACGATTTTGCGTGTACCCGGTATTTATGCTGCTGACCGATTGCCGGTTGAGCGTATACAGGCAGGAACACCCGCATTAAATCCGGCTGAGGATGCTTATTCGAACCATATACAGAGCGATGATTTGGCGAGATTAGTGTGTGCTGCCGTTTATCACGGTAAACCACAGCGCGTCATTAATGCCTGTGACGGTGGTGAAACCAAGATGGGTGATTACTTTGATGAAGTGGCTGATACCTTTGGTTTGGAGCGACCACCAAGAATGCCTGCTGAGCAATTGGAAAAAATCGTATCTCCAATGCTGTGGTCCTTTATGCGGGAGTCACGACGTGTAACCAATACGCGACTAGCGGAATTAAAAACCCCGCTACGCTATCCCAGCGTGGCAGAGTTTCTGAAAACTATTTCCAAGAATCCTTAAGTCCGACCGTACGATTGAATACAGGCTGACCTGGCTTGGAATCGGTTTGGTCTGCCACAAAGTAACCATGGCGTTCAAACTGGAAACGATCTTCTGCTTTGGCATCTTTCATGCAAGGTTCTAAGTAGGCAGTAATCGTTTGCTTAGAGCTTGGGTTAATCGCATCAAGGAAATTCTTATCTCCACTATCTGGATGTGGATCATTAAACAGATGATCATAGAGACGCACTTGCGCAGGCACAGCCTCAGCTGCGCTGACCCAATGAATGTTGCCCTTGACTTTGTAATTGTTTGAGCCAGGAGTGCCACTCTTACTATCAGGGAAGTGAGTCGCGTTCACTTGAATCACATTGCCATTAGCATCTACTTCAAAGCCAGTGCACTCAATCACAAATCCATGGCGCAAACGCACGCGTCCACCGGGCTGATCACCGATTGGTGGGTAGAGCCTGAAGAATCCTTTAATAGGCTCCTTCATAAAGTCATCTTCCTCAATCCACAATTCTTTTGTGAAATGAAACTCGCGATTACCCCATTCAGGATGCTGAGGATGGCGCGGTGCTGAGCAAGGTTCACTTGCAGAGGCATCAAAATTTTCAATGACGAGTTTGAGTGGCTTTAGAACCGCTGTAGCCCGTGGAGCTTTGCCTTCTAGATCATCCCGCAGGGCTTGATCCAGCGTACTCATGTCAATCCAGCTATCCGCTTTAGAAACCCCGATGCGCTCGCAGAACAAGCGAATGCTCTCCGGTGTATAGCCTCTGCGACGAATACCGACGATGGTTGGCATGCGTGGATCATCCCAGCCATCAACATGTTTTTCTTCGACCAATTGCAGCAGCTTACGTTTGCTGGTGATGGTGTAAGTTAAGTTGAGGCGGGCGAATTCATATTGATGCGGCACTGGATTTTTGAAGATCCCTAATTCTGCTAGTGAGGCAACAATCCAATCGTAGAGTGGACGATTATTTTCAAACTCCAAAGTACAGATGGAGTGTGAGACATTTTCTAATGCATCAGAAATACAGTGCGTGAAATCATATAAAGGGTAGATGCACCACTTACTGCCAGTCCGGTGGTGATGGGTATGACGAATACGATAGACCACAGGATCACGCATCACAATATTAGGATGCGCCATATCAATTTTTAGACGTAGAACATGTTCGCCATCTTTGTATTTGCCATCACGCATCTCGCGAAATAAAGCCAGATTCTCATCTGGAGTGCGATCACGGTAGGGGCTATTTTTTCCAGCTTGCCCAAAGTTACCGCGATTGGCATGAATGTCATCGGCACTTTGACTATCCACATAGGCTTTGCCATTCTGAATCAGAATTTCTGCAAACTCATAGAGCTGGTCAAAGTAATCACTGGCGTGATACAGGTGTGTGCCCCAATCAAAGCCAAGCCATTTGACTGCATCCAAAATGCTGTCCGCATACTCAACATCCTCTTTGACTGGATTGGTGTCATCCAGCCGCATATTGCAACGCGCACCACCAGCTAGCTGGTTGTAATCAGCAGCTAAGCCAAAGTTGAGGCAGATGCTTTTGGCGTGACCGATGTGGAGATAGCCATTAGGTTCTGGTGGAAAGCGCGTAATGATGGAGGGGATAGCTTGGCCATCACGGCTACTGCGGTTCTGATAGGCGCCACTTGCCAAATCATGGTCAATGATCTGGCGCAAAAAGTTGGAAGGCTCAGCAATTGTGCTGGCAGGAACTTTGGGTGATTTGCTATCTTGGGACATGCACCCATTGTAGAGAAAACCCTCGCCCCTAAAGAAAAAAGCCCGCAAACTACTGCGGGCTCGTTTCTGGGAAGCTTTCGAGAATTATTCCTCTACAAAAGCCTCTTCACGGGTTTTCTTAACCGCCGGGAGGGCTACGATCACCACCAAGAGAGCAGCTGCGATGAGCAGGCTGAGAGATAGTGGGCGTGTAAAGAATGTGGAGAAATCGCCGCGTGACAACAGCAGTGCACGACGGAAGTTCTCTTCCATCATTGGTCCGAGTACGAAACCAAGGAGTAATGGAGCGGGTTCGCAGCCGAGCTTGAAGAAGAGGTAGCCAATTAAGCCGAAACCAGCCGTTACATAAACGTCAAAAACAGAATTGTTGACGGTGTAAACGCCGATACAGCAGAAGACCAAGATGGCTGGATACATCAAGCGGTATGGAATTTTCAAGAGCTTTACCCAAATACCAATGAGAGGCAAGTTCAAGAGAATCAACATCACGTTACCAATCCACATGGATGCAATCAGACCCCAGAACAAGGCTGGGTTGCTAGTCATCACTTGTGGACCAGGTTGAATGTTATGAATAGTCATCGCACCAACCATCAGAGCCATCACTGCATTTGGTGGAATACCCAAAGTGAGCAATGGAATGAAAGAAGTTTGAGCTGCAGCATTATTGGCTGCTTCTGGACCAGCTACACCCTCAATAGCGCCCTTACCGAATTCGTGGGTGTATTTTGAGGATTTCTTCTCAACTGAGTAAGCACCAAAGGCAGCAAGAGCTGCGCCACCGCCCGGCAAAATTCCTAAAACTGATCCAATGGTTGTGCCGCGCAGGATGGATGGAACCATGCGCTTGATATCATTTTTGGTTGGAATCATGGAGGTGACTTTGTTGAGGAAGCCCTCTTCATCGTCTTTTTTCTCCAAATTGCCCATGATTTCAGCAAAGCCAAATACGCCCATAGCCACACTGACAAAGCCAATACCATCGCTGAGTTGCGGAATATCAAAGGAGTAACGAGCAACGCCAGAGTTCACGTCGGTACCGATCAAGCCCATCAAGAGACCCAGGATGATCATGCCGATCGCTTTGATCAAAGATCCCGAAGCCAGCACAACTGCACCAATTAATCCTAAAACCATTAGGGAGAAGTATTCGGCTGGACCAAACTTAAATGCTAATTCAGAGAGCGGTGCGGCAAAAGCGGCCAAAACTAAAGTAGCTACGCAACCAGCAAAGAATGAACCCATACCGGCAGTAAATAAGGCAACACCACCACGACCATTTTTGGCCATTTGGTAGCCATCAATCGCCGTTACCACCGAGGACGTTTCCCCTGGGATGTTGAGCAAAATCGCAGTAGTAGATCCTCCGTACTGTGAGCCGTAATAGATACCAGCCAACATAATCAAGGCTGCAATTGGGGGTAGTGCGTAGGTTGCTGGGAGCAACATAGCAATAGTGGCGACAGGGCCTAGGCCAGGGAGTACGCCAATGAGGGTGCCCAATAGGCAACCAATAAAGCAATACATCAAATTTTGAAGGGTGAACGCGGTGTCGAATCCGAGAGCGAGGTTGTTAAATAATTCCATTTTTCTAGTTCCCGGTAATTATTCGAAAAAGAACGGTAAAACTGGGAACGTGAGCTTGAGACCAACGATAAACACCAGATAAGTAAACGCCATGAGCACAATGGAATTCAGAGTTGCTGCTTTCCAGCTAAATTCCTTGCTGGCGGTGGAAGATGCAAAAACAAGGGCAAAAATCGCGACCAAAACGCCCATGGTGGGCAACAAAATGCCAAAAAGACAAATTGATCCAGTAACAATACCAATCACCCTCCAATTAAATTTGGGGATTTGATCTATGGTCGCGCTAGCTCTCAATGAGGTAACGAGTACAAGTAAGCCCAGTAAAAACATGAGTATTCCAAGGGCTAGCGGGAAGTATCCAGGCCCCATCTTGGCCGCAGTGCCCAGAGAATAGGTGGTGGCAATGCCCGCAAAGAAAAGGCCGATAACCATGTACATGATTCCAGCGCCAAAATCCCGTTGATTGCGAATTTTCAAGTTGAGCTCCTTATATCGACTCAAATGTCGATCTATTTATTAATGTAGGGGGATTGTAAGGCAGGATTAGGGAGCTTTACCTAGGGTTTGCCCCCGACTAGTGCCAATGCGATAATTATTAGCATGAAAGTCTCCCAAATTCGCCAGGCATACCTGGACTACTTCGCCCAAAAAGGCCATCAAATTGTCGCCTCTAGCCCGGTGGTGCCGGGTGATGACCCAACCCTGCTATTTACAAATGCGGGAATGAATCAGTTTAAGGACGTCTTTTTAGGTTTTGATAAGCGCTCCTATAACCGCGCAACCACTGCTCAAAAATGCATTCGTGCGGGTGGCAAGCACAATGACCTGGATAACGTTGGCTACACAGCCCGTCATCACACCTTCTTTGAAATGCTGGGTAACTTCTCTTTTGGGGATTACTTTAAGAAGGATGCAATCCAGTTTGCCTGGGAATTGCTCACCGAGGTTTTCAAGCTTCCAGAAGAAAAGCTCCTCGTGACTGTTTACGCGGAAGATGATGAGGCTTATGAGATTTGGAATAAGCAAATTGGTGTGCCAGCTGAGCGCATTATTCGCATCGGCGATAACAAGGGGGCACGTTACGCTTCAGATAATTTCTGGATGATGGGTGACACCGGTCCCTGTGGTCCTTGCACCGAGATCTTCTATGACCATGGTCCACACATTGCTGGCGGGCCTCCAGGAAGTCCTGATGAGGATGGCGATCGCTATATTGAGATCTGGAATAACGTATTCATGCAGTTCAACCGCGATGAAGCGGGCAATATGCATCCTTTACCTAAGCCTAGCGTTGATACTGGCATGGGCTTGGAGCGTATCGCTGCAGTATTGCAGCATGTGCATTCCAACTATGAGATTGATCTCTTTGTGAATTTGCTCAAGGCTGCTAAAGAAGCGGTTGATGCAGCTGGTGGCGGAAATTGCGATATTGACAGCCCTTCGCTGAAGGTGATTGCAGACCATATTCGTGCCTGTAGCTTTATTGTGGTGGATGGTGTGATTCCGGGTAATGCTGGGCGCGGCTATGTCCTGCGTCGTATTACGCGCCGTGCAATTCGTCATGGTTACAAGTTGGGTGCACGCAAACCGTTTTTCTATCAACTTGTTCCCGCCCTCGTAAAAGAGATGGGCCTTTCATATCCAGAGTTACAAGCTGCAAAAGATAAAGTCAGTGATGTGATTAAGCAGGAAGAAGAGCGCTTCTTTCAGACAATCGCTAACGGTATGGAGATCCTGGAGAGTGCGCTTGCTGGTGGTGCTAAGACCGTTGATGGCGAAACAGCTTTCCGTTTGCACGATACATTTGGCTTCCCATTAGATTTGACTGCCGATGTGTGTCGTGAGCGCGGTGTTTCGGTTGATGCGGAAGGCTTTGAGTTAGCGATGCAAAAGCAGCGCGATCAAGCAAGAGCGGCTGGCAAGTTCAAGGTGGCTCAAGGCTTGGAATACTCCGGCAAACCAACGCAGTTTCATGGCTATGACACTCTGAAACATGAGGGCGCTAAAGTAACAGCACTCTACGTTGATGGCTCTGCTGCCCAGTATGTCAAGGCTGGTGATGCCGCCGTGATCGTATTAGATAACACCCCTTTCTATGCCGAATCTGGTGGACAGGTTGGTGACAAGGGTGAGTTGCGTAATGAGGCAGTGCGTTTCGCAGTGGAAGATACCTTCAAGATTCAGGCTGATGTTTTTGGCCATCAAGGTGAAGTGCAAGAGGGCGAACTTAAGGTGGGTGATGTCATCAACGCTTTAGTGGATACCCAGCAAAGAACTGAAACGATGCGCAACCATAGTGCTACGCATATTTTGCATAAAGCATTGCGTGAAGTCTTGGGTGATCATGTGCAGCAAAAAGGTTCTTTGGTTGATGCTAGTAAAACTCGTTTCGACTTTACTCATAACGCACCCATTACCGCAGCAGAAATTCGTCGGGTAGAAGATATTGTGAATGCTGAGATCTTGGCCAATACCGCAACTTCCGGAAAAGTGATGTCTTTGGATGATGCGCAAAAAACTGGTGCCATGATGCTCTTTGGTGAGAAGTATGGCGACGAAGTTCGCGTTCTAGAAATTGGTAGCTCTAAAGAGCTCTGTGGAGGCACCCACGTGGGTCGCACTGGAGATATCGGTAGTTTGAAGATTGTTTCTGAGGGCGGTGTTGCTGCCGGTATTCGCCGTGTTGAGGCGGTCACCGGCAGAAATGCTTTGAATTTCTTGCAAGGCATGGAAGATAAGATCAACGAAGCTGCAACAATCTTAAAAACCCATCCAGGTGATTTGGTAAATCGTGTTGCTCAACTCCAAGAAAGCCTGCGTCAAGCTGAGCGTGAGTTGGATAAGGTGAACTCTAAGCTTGCCGCAAGCCAAGGTGACGAATTAGCGACACAAGCAATTGATGTTAACGGCATCAAAGTCTTAGCAGCTCGCTTAGATGGTGCAGACGCTCAAGTACTTCGCGAAACCATGGATGCCTTAAAGGCCAAATTGAAAACAGCCGCCATTGTTTTAGCTTCTGTCCAGGGTGATAAGGTGAGTTTAATTGCTGGTGTGACTGCAGACTCAATTGCTAAAGTGAAAGCGGGTGACTTGGTGAACTTTGTTGCACAGCAAGTTGGCGGCAAGGGTGGCGGCAAACCAGAGATGGCGATGGCTGGCGGTACTGACCCAAGCAAGTTGGGCGCGGCATTAGCTGGTGTGAAAGATTGGATGGCCTCTAAGTGACTAATCCCATTGAATTTAATCTCGAAGTCGATGCCATTGGCATGAATTGCCCATTGCCGATCTTGCGCACCAAGAAAGCTTTAGCCACCATGGAGTCCGGCCAAGTCCTGAAGGTTAAGGCTACCGACTCAGGTGCAGCAAATGACTTTCCTGCCTTTGCAAAACAGACTGGCAATGAACTACTTTCCAGCACTACCGAGGGCGATGTATTGGTCTTCTTCCTCAAAAGAAGATAGGGTACTTTAAACGTCTGAAACTCTCAGCATCAAAGAAAAAGGCAGAAAGTGATTTCTGCCTTTTTGCTTTTATCCCACAGAATTTAAATCTGCCGAAGATGAGGATTTAGTCTAAGTTAAAGATCGACTTTTTAAGTACGCTGCAAACTCTGTGCTCACTTCTGGATGGCGTAGTGCGAATTCAACGGAGGCTTTGAGGTAGCCCAACTTACTGCCGCAGTCATAACGCACGCCATCGTATTCATAAGCGAAGACTGGCTCTTCTTTGAGCAAGGAGGCAATAGCATCTGTGAGTTGAATTTCGCCACCAGCGCCTGGCTTGAGATTGCGAATGTGATTAAAGATGTCTGAAGACAGAACATAGCGACCCACCACCGCCAAGTTGGATGGCGCATCTTTGGGTTGTGGCTTCTCCACAATTCCATTTAAACGGTAGATCCCTTTGGATACTTCCGCCCCAGAAATAATGCCGTAAGAGCTACTTTTGGAAGGGTCGATTTTTTCTACCGCTAAGACGGAGCCATTTTGCTCATCAAACACTTTAAGCATCTGCTTTAGAACTGGTGGTTGACCATCGAGTAAGTCGTCTGCAAGGATGATGGCAAATGGCTCATCGCGAACTAACTTTTCTGCACACAGAACGGCATGACCCAAACCTAGCGCTTCTGGTTGACGGACATACACGCAATCCACATGACTTGGTTTAACGCTACGAACAATCTCTAATAGAGCCAGCTTATTTTTTGCCTCGAGTTCAGCTTCTAATTCATAGGCCTTATCAAAGTGGTCTTCGATGGCGCGCTTACTGCGGCCAGTAACAAAAATCATTTCCGTAATGCCGGCAGCAATGGCTTCTTCAACCGCATACTGAATCAGGGGTTTATCCACGACATTCAGCATCTCTTTCGGACTGGCTTTGGTGGCTGGCAAGAAGCGCGTGCCAAGTCCCGCAACAGGGAAGACGGCTTTGGTAACAGCTTTAGTGCTTAATGGCATAGAAATTCCGATCAGTTGTATTGCTGCTTTATTTCAGTCGCTCTAATTGTGCAACAAGCTTCTCATGGTTTTGCTCAAATCCAGCAAGACGTTGCTTTTCTTGGGCAACGACCTCTTCCGGTGCTCGCGCTACAAAACTTTCGTTACCAAGCTTGCTACGTGCTTTGGTAATCTCATTTGCTAGGCGCTCAATTTCTTTACTCAGGCGAATTCTCTCAGCTGCAACATCCACTTCAATTTTGAGTAATAGCTTGAGATTACCTACTAAGGCCATTGGTGCGCCCGGTGCATCCTTCTCGAGTGCAGACTCGTCATCATAGATTTTGACTTCAGATAACTTAGCCAGCGCGGTTAAGTATGGGCTGGCCTTTTTCAGGAAGTCTTGCGGTCCACTAATCCAGAGAGGCACCTTGAGCGCAGGAGAGACTTGCATCTCACCACGTAAATTACGGCAAGCATCCACAATCGATTTAATCTGAGCTACCCAAGCTTCGCTTTGCTCATCAATCTTATCGAGCTGAGCAACAGGATATGGCTGCAGTGCAATCGTTTGCTTATCTTGCTTGGTCAGTTCCTTGCCAACCTTAGGCCCAACGGTTTGCCAGAGGGTTTCAGTAATGAATGGAATGAGTGGATGTGCCATGCGCAAGATGGTTTCTAAAACGCGTAGCAAAGTGCGACGAGTAGCGCGTTGCTGTGCCGGTGTCCCAGTCTGCAATTGAACCTTGGCTAGCTCTAAGTACCAATCGCAATACTCATCCCAAACAAACTGATAAATGCTGCTAGCAATATTGTCAAAGCGATAGTTCTGGAAGCCTTTAGCAACATCAGCTTCCGTTCTTTGTAGTAAAGAAACAATCCAGCGATCTGCGGGAGAGAAGTCTAATCGTCCTTCTGGGCCGCATTGGTTGTCACAAGGAGCAAAACCATTTTCTTGTTCATCGCCAGGGCAATTCATGAGCACAAAGCGAGTAGCATTCCAAAGCTTGTTGCAGAAGTTGCGATAGCCTTCACAGCGCTTTTGGTCGAAGTTAATGTTGCGACCAAGTGAAGCGAGCGAAGCGAATGTAAAGCGTAAGGCATCCGTACCAAACGCAGGAATCCCTTCCGGAAATTCTTTTTTAGTTTTCTTGCCAATACTTTCTGCTTGCTTGGGATTCATTAAGCCGGTGGTGCGCTTAGCAACCAATTCTTCAATCTTGATGCCGTCAATGAGGTCGATTGGGTCCAAAGTGTTTCCTTTGGACTTACTCATTTTCTGACCTTCGGCATCACGTACCAAGCCATGAACATAGACGGTATTAAATGGGACCATGCCAGTGAAATGACAAGTCATCATGACCATTCTGGCCACCCAGAAGAAGATGATGTCAAAGCCGGTGACCAAAACAGATGAAGGTAAGAAATGCTTGAGAGCAGGCGTTTCCTCTGGCCAGCCTAATGAGCTAAAGGGTACAAGTGCGGAGCTAAACCAGGTATCTAGGACATCAGGGTCGCGATTCAGTTGACCTGTATAGCCCACCGCAACAGCTTTGGCTTTGGCTTCTTCTTCAGAACGAGCAACAAAGATCTGGCCATCATCGCCATACCAGGCGGGGATTTGATGGCCCCACCAGAGTTGGCGTGAGATGCACCAGTCTTGAATGTTCTCTAGCCATTGGGTGTAGGTATTAATCCAGTTTTCAGGAACGAGCTTGATGTCACCTTTAGTGACTGCATCTAATGCTGCGCCAGCGATGGATGAGCCTGGTTGATATTGATTGTCTGGACTTGGTTTAGACATTGCCACAAACCATTGGTCAGTGAGCATAGGCTCAATAATGGTTTGAGTGCGATCACCACGTGGCACCATCAATTTATGCGGCTGTACTTTTTCTAATAAACCAGCCGCATCCAAATCAGCAACAATTTGTTTGCGTGCAGCAAAACGCTCAAGACCTTGATACACCGCTGGTGCATTCTCATTAATCTTGGCATCAAGTGTCAAAATATTAATGAGTGGTAACTGGTGGCGTTGTCCAACTGCATAGTCATTGAAATCGTGAGCGGGAGTTACTTTCACTACACCAGTACCAAAAGCTAAATCTACATAGTCATCCGCAATGATCGGGATCTCGCGATTGCATAGTGGCAGTTTTACTGACTTGCCAATGAGGTGTTTGTAGCGCTCGTCCTCTGGGTTGATCATGACGGCAACGTCACCCAATAAGGTCTCTGGGCGAGTAGTGGCAACGGTCAGGTGTCCGGAGCCATCTGCTAATGGATAGCGGATGTGCCACATCGAGCCATCTTCTTCTTCGCTCACCACTTCTAAATCCGAAACTGCTGTCCCTAAAACCGGATCCCAGTTCACTAAACGTTTGCCACGATAAATTAATCCTTGCTCATGCAAACGAACAAATACTTCAACAACTGCTTTGGACATCTTGCTGTCCATTGTGAAATATTCTTTACCCCAATCAATCGAAGCGCCTAGGCGACGAATTTGGCGAGTGATGGTGTTACCGGAAGTTTCTTTCCACTCCCAGACTTTTTCTAAGAATTTCTCACGACCTAAATCGTGGCGAGAAACTTTCTGTGCATCGAGTTGGCGTTCAACGACGATTTGTGTGGCGATGCCTGCGTGATCTGTACCGGGAACCCATAAGGTATTTTTGCCGGACATGCGGGCGTGACGCACCAAGCCATCCATGATGGTTTGATTAAAAGCATGACCCATATGCAGGGTGCCTGTCACATTCGGTGGCGGCAATTGAATCGAGAAATCTCCCTTGCCCTCATCTAGGGTGGCGTCGGCAATGCCTCGGCGTTCCCATTCCGGACCCCAATAAGCTTCAATTGGGGCAGGTTCGTAGGATTTGGCTAGCTCATCTAAGGAACTGGCCGCGGGTGAATTGGGGGTATTCGAAGCATTTGGCATAAGAGGCAAATTATAATTGGGGCGATGTACTCAGACTTGCTCGCAAACCTTAATCCAGAACAACGCGAGGCAGTGACCCTCCCGCCTGTCAATTCAAATGGCCAAGCCCAGTCGGCCCTGATTTTGGCTGGTGCCGGTAGTGGAAAAACCCGCGTCCTCACGACCCGTATAGCTTGGTTGATCCAAACCGGGCAGGTATCACCCATTGGTGTGCTCGCAGTGACCTTCACCAATAAGGCTGCTAAAGAGATGATGTTGCGCTTAAGTGCCATGCTGCCCATCAATACCCGGGGTATGTGGATTGGCACTTTCCACGGTCTTTGCAACCGTTTATTGCGCGCCCATCACAAAGAAGCGGGTTTGCCGTCCACTTTTCAGATTTTGGACACTCAAGATCAGCTTTCCGCAATTAAGCGCCTTTTGAAGGGTTTAAAGGTCGATGATGAGAAATACCCCCCTAAGCAGTTGCAGTATTTCATTGCGCACGCAAAAGAGCGTGGTCAGCGCGCTAAAGAGTTATCTGTAGGTGATGACTTCCAGGCTAAGATGGCTCAGTTGTATGCAGCTTACGATGAGCAGTGTCAGCGTGAGGGTGTGGTCGACTTTGCTGAACTCTTATTGCGTAGCTATGAATTACTAAAACATAACGAAGCCATTCGCACCCACTATCAAGAGCGTTTCCGTCATATCTTGATTGATGAGTTTCAAGATACCAACGCACTGCAATACGCTTGGCTTAAATTGCTCTCTGGTCACGACGCTAGCCGTGTAAATGTGAGCGGCATGGGAAGTAGTGCAGTCTTCGCGGTGGGTGATGACGATCAAAGTATTTATGCCTTCCGGGGTGCAGACGTCGAGAATATGCGTTTGTATGAAAAGCAATACCACCCAATGATGGTGAAGCTTGAGCAAAACTATCGCTCGCATGGCCATATCTTAGATACGGCCAACTATCTTATTTCCAACAATACGGATCGTCTGGGTAAAAATCTGCGCACCGATGCTGGTCATGGTGAGCCAGTCCGCATCTATGATGCTCCAAGTGATCATGCAGAAGCTGCTTGGCTCGTAGACGAAATCAAAGCGCTAGTAAATAGCGGTATCAAGCGTACTGAAATTGCTTTGCTCTATCGCAGCAATGCTCAGTCACGCATCATCGAGCATGCTCTATTCTCCGCAGCAATTCCGTACCGCGTGTACGGTGGGCTACGCTTCTTTGAGCGCGCTGAAATTAAACATGCTTTAGCGTATTTACGCCTACTAGAAAATCCAAATGACGATACCTCTTTCTCGCGTGTAGTGAATTTCCCAACACGTGGCATTGGGGCAAGATCGATTGAGGCCGTGCAAGATGCAGCTCGCGCACAAAATAGTTCTTTATATTTAGCAGCATCAACATTGGATGGTAAGGCGGGCGCCTCATTGGGTGGTTTTGTGCGATTGGTTGATCATATGCGTGAAGCTACTCGTCACAACACTTTGCCAGAGACAGTGGAGTTTGTGATTCAGAACAGCGGATTGATTCAGCACTATCTCTCTGAGCGTGAAGGCCAAGACCGCGTAGAAAACTTACAAGAACTCATTAACGCTGCAACCGCATTTATTGCGGAAGAGGGTTATGGGCAGGATGCTACTGCTGCTACGCTGCCAGGTGAAAACGCGCCTGGTACGGTGGAGATATCTCCATTGGCAGCATTCCTCTCACACGCCTCTCTCGAGGCTGGTGACAACCAGGCTCAGGCTGGTCAAGACGCCGTTCAGCTCATGACAGTCCACTCGGCTAAAGGTTTGGAGTTCACCTCCGTATTTATTACGGGCTTAGAAGAAGGTTTATTCCCGCACGAGAACAGTATTAATGAGCAGAATGGTTTAGAGGAAGAGCGTCGCTTGATGTATGTCGCAATTACTCGAGCAAAAGAGCGTCTCTATCTTTCGCATACACAGTCACGAATGTTGCATGGTCAGGTGCGCTACAACATGCCTTCCCGCTTCTTGGAAGAATTGCCATCCGATTCCTTGAAGTGGCTCACTCCAAAAGTAAAAGATGCTCGCTGGGGCGGAGCCACCAGTGGTAATGGTGGTCGTTCAGGGTCTACTTGGCAAGATGGCTACACGCGTCAACGTGAGTTTGGATCGAATGATTTCTTTGACAGTAGTAATGAGCGTGAGAGACCTGCAAGACAAATTGGGCGAGTAGGCTCTGCTTCAACCTCAGTGACCAGAATGGCCTCACCACCACGTGGCAATTACCCATTTACGATTGGTCAGAATGTTTTCCATACCAAATTTGGCGAGGGTAGGGTGACGGGCTTGGAGGGTAATGATGCTGATGCGCGTGCTCAAGTGAACTTCAAGCGCCATGGTGTGAAATGGCTACAGCTCAGTATTGCTAAGCTTGCTGCAATAGACTAAATCAGTAGCTAAGTCAGTAGTTACGCAATCAAGCTTGCCGATTCTTTTTCAGCAAAGCAGGCTTTCCAGGTTGCAAAGAAAGAGCAATGCATTACAGTTAGTCCCGCCATGGAAATGGGGGCGATGATGAATGATGCGGCTTGACCAAAATCTAGTGCATCCAGAATAGAGCCAATGGTCAATGGAATGGCAACCAGGATCGCACCCCAAATTGCGATATATAAAAAGAATGCACCGCGATTTGTCCAGCATGCAATGGCACTAGAAAAGAGTGCCTGAGCTACTGGCATGTCAGCCCAAGCAACAAGCACGGGAGAGAACCACATGAGCATTGCAACTGGTACATAGAGTAGGCTGCCAAAAAAGAGAATCAAATAAATCTGGTTGAGCGCTTCGGGTGTAATGGGTTTTTCATTTGTCATGAGTGGGATCAGTACGTCAAAATCCACCAGCATCCCTAAGATAAAGCTCAACATCAGAATGAGCGCTGCGTACACCAAGCCTAACTGAAGAATACGTTTTCGAATTAAGGGGGTGGATTGCAGGGCAGTCACATAGACTGTTGGACGAATGCGTTCTTTTTGAATGGCTAAGCGACAGGCGGTCATAAAGCCAACAGATAAGGTGGGTGTGAGTAATAAAACGGCAAAAACACCAATCACTGGCACGAGAACAGCTAATTGCGCTACAAAGACATACAGAAAAATCAAAGTTAAAAAGCCCAATGGATTTTGTTTAAAAAGCCAAATACCTTGACGGATCCAGGTATAGCCTTCTTTTGGAGAGACAGAATTTAGTTTCATATTGCTTTGCGACTTAAGAGAATATTTTCAAAATGACGAGGGTCATGTGGGGTCAGCATTTGCGCATCACGCGGCAAGTAAAAATCCCACAAGCGAGAAATCCAAAACCGCAGAGCTGCAGCACGCACCATTAGTGGCCAACTTGCTTTCTCGCTGTCGGTAAGTGGTCGAACAGATTGATAGGCATCCATTAGCGCCATGAAGCGAGCAGAATCTAAATCCTGTTTATTTTCGGCGAGGCACCAATCGTTTACTGTAACCGCTAAATCAAATAACCACTTATCTGTTCCAGCGAAATAAAAGTCGAAGAAACCGCCTAGCTGATCTTGAGAGCTATCGCCAGCACCTTGGGGGTCGAATAGTACGTTATCTCTAAACAGATCGCAGTGGCTTGCCCCCTGCGGCAGCGAAGTATATGCCTCAGAGGCAAAGAATTTTTCTTGAGTAGCGAGTTCGGTTGTGAGTGATTCTTTTTGAGAATCGCTCAAGTGGGTGAGTACCAGAGGAACCGTTTTTTTCCACCAAGACAGGCTGCGAAGATTTTCTTGGGTGTGCTTGAAGTCACTACCTGCTAAATGCATCTTGGCTAAATTTTCACCAACCAGAGCGCAATGCCTTACTTCAGGAGCGAGTCTAGAGATCCCTGGAAGCTTACTCACAATCGCTGCAGGCTTATCTTTAAGGGTAAATAGAATCTGTCCTTGTTTATTCTCGAGTGGCTTGGGCACGGGAATGCCTTTGTTTGCCAAGTGACGCATCAACTCTAAGTAATACGGCAACTGGGCTGCTGACAGTCTTTCAAAAATAGTGAGAACGTACTCCTGTTTCTTGCCGTTCTTTTCAGTGTCGAGAAAAAAATTGGAGTTCTCGATGCCACCATGAATGCCGCGAATATCGACTGCTCGGCCAATATCAAAATCGCTTGCGATCCAATGTGAGATATCGCTTAATTCAACAGGTGTGAAAACAGCCATGACTAAAAGTGAAAGATGCGAATGGTGAGGTGCAGAGCGTCAATGACTAAAAAGGAATTTTGACGCTCGGAACGCTAATGAGATCAGTTTCTTTTGGTACGCCTGGCATAACGGTTGCTGGAGGCGCCATTTCATAGCTGGTATAGCGTGTCTTTACATCCACCTGAGTAGGTGCGTTTGTGTCTTTATATTCCGTAATTTCAGTGCCAGTAGCCTCTTTATGCTGAAAGCTCGGTTTGCGACCTTCAGGTGCATTCGTTACTTCAGATGCGCTGACGGCTGGAGCTAATGGCTGGTTATTGATGCGTTGAAGCTCTGATGGGCTCAGTGCCTGAGAATTATTTTGAGCATGCGCTGAATTTAAGCCGAAAGAGGCAAGAGCCACTAAAAAGCTTGTTAGAACAAGGGGTTGGCTCACAGAAGAGTGGAGTAAGTTAGTTAGAGCTTGCATCATTTTTCACCTTTATTGGCCTCTTTTCAGGAGGATTTGAACCTGATCTGTAGGCAGTTAGCAACTAGATTGTACGATTGCGGTATGACTAAACATAGACTCTTGTTGGTAGACGGTTCTAGCTACCTCTATCGCGCCTTTCATGCCATGCCAGACCTCAGAAATGGGGCGGGTGACCCAACAGGGGCAATCTATGGGATGGTCAATATGATGCGCCGAGCGCGCTCGGAACTCAAGGCTGACCATATTGCCTGTGTTTTTGACGCCAAAGGTAAGACTTTCCGGGATGAAATGTACTCTGAGTACAAGGCGCACCGCTCCCCCATGCCTGAAGATTTAGTTAAACAAATTGAGCCGATCCATGCGATGGTGAAGGCTTTGGGCTGGCCAGTACTGATGGTTTCTGGGGTTGAGGCTGATGATGTGATTGGTACCTTAGCTTGCCAAGCCACCCAAGCTGGCTGGGAAACCATTATTTCTACCGGCGACAAAGATTTGGCTCAGTTAGTGAATTCCTCGGTTACCTTGATTAATACGATGACCAATGAGAAGTTGGATATCGATGGGGTTATTGAAAAATTCGGCGTACCTCCAGAGCGCATCGTGGATTACCTGTCGATTATTGGGGATACCGTTGACAACGTACCTGGTGTTCCGAAGGCGGGACCTAAAACAGCCAACAAATGGTTAGCCGAGTTTGGTGACCTGGACAACTTGATGGCAAATGCCGATCAAGTGAAGGGTGTTGTAGGCGAGAACTTGCGCAATAGTTTGGAGTGGCTTCCACAAGCACGACAGTTAATTACCGTGAAAACGGATTGCGATTTATCCCCCCATCTTCCAGGCTTGGATGACTTGCACGCAAAATCAGAGGATGCACCGCTTTTGCGAGAGTTATTTGAGCGTTACGCATTTAAAACTTGGTTGCGTGATGTGGAGAAGCAGTTGGGTGGAGTAGCCCCTGAAGCTGGCGGTGGTTTTGATTTAGCTGGCAGCCCCATCAAAAATTCTTCAGAGGAAAATGTAAAAGCTGACACCAAGAAGTTTGGCCCTACTGCTACAGAGGCAACAACTGCCTTATCGCAAGAAACAATGGATCTGCAAGGCGCTATTGCCAAACACTATGAGTGTGTGGTGGATGAGGTTGCACTAGACCGCTGGATTAAAAAAATTGAAGACGCAGAGCTAACAGCTGTCGACACAGAAACTACTAGCTTGGATGCACTAGCAGCTGAGATTGTCGGTATCTCGCTTTGTGTCACCTCTGGAGAGGCCTGCTATATCCCAGTTGCGCACAGTAATGGGGAGGCTCAACTCAGCCGTGAATTAGTCTTAGCGCGCCTGAAGCCATGGTTGGAAAGCGCTTTGCATTTGAAGGTAGGTCAAAACCTCAAGTACGACAGCCATATATTTGCGAACTACAAGATTACTTTGCAGGGCATTGCATTTGACACCATGCTGGAGTCTTATGTGCTTGAATCACATATGCCGCACAACATGGATAACTTAGCCGAGCGACACCTCGGCATGAAGACCATTAAGTATGAAGAGGTATGCGGTAAGGGCGTGCATCAGATTGGTTTTGATCAAGTGGATCTGAAGATCGCTACAGACTATGCGGCAGAAGATGCGGACATTACCTTGCGTTTACACCACGCACTGTGGCCTCAAATCCAGGCAAGCCCAGGCCTTCTTTACGTTTATGAAAACATTGAGATGCCAGCCATGCGTGTGCTTGGCATCATGGAGCGCAATGGCATTCGGATTGATTCGGCGCTGTTATCTCAGCAAGGCCAAGAGGTCGGCAAGCGTTTGCTTGCCTTGGAGGGAGAGATTCATAAGCTGGCTGGGCAACCATTCAATATTCAGTCCCCCAAACAGATCGCAGAAATTTTGTTTGGACAGCTAGAGCTTCCTGTAATTAAGAAGACACCATCGGGCGCACCATCAACTGATGAAGAGGTTTTACAAAAGTTGGCTGAAGACTATCCTTTGCCTGCGCGTATTTTGGACTACCGCAGTCTTGCTAAGTTAATGTCGACCTATATTGAGAAACTGCCACGCATGGCTGATCCTAAAACCGGTCGCGTGCACACGAGTTTTTCTCAAGCGACCGCAGTAACAGGACGCTTGGCTTCAAGCGATCCAAACTTGCAAAATATCCCTGTTCGCACAGAGGAGGGGCGCCGTATTCGTGAGGCATTTATTCCGGCTGAAGGTTGCAAACTTCTCTCTGCCGACTACTCTCAAATTGAATTGCGCATCATGGCGCATATTGCTGAAGATGAAAATCTGTTAGCTGCATTTGCTGCCGGTAAAGACGTGCACCAAGCAACTGCCGCTGAGATTTTTGGTGTGCCACTGGAAAGCGTCAATTCAGAGCAGCGTCGCTATGCCAAGGTCATTAACTTTGGCCTGATCTACGGTATGAGTGCTTTTGGTTTAGCGGGTAACTTGGGTATTGAGCGCTCGGCAGCTCAGAATTACATTGCCAAATACTTTGATCGCTATCCAGGGGTGGCTCAATATATGGAACGCACTCGTTTGGAGGCTAGAGAGAATGGCTATGTCGAGACAGTCTTTGGCAGACGCCTATGGCTGCCGGAGATTAAGGGTTCGAATGGTCCTCGTCGTCAGGGTGCGGAGCGGGCTGCAATTAATGCCCCCATGCAAGGCACTGCGGCTGATCTGATTAAATTGGCCATGGTGGCGGTTGAGAATTGGCTAGAAAAAGAGGGTCTCAAGACCCGTATGTTGCTTCAGGTGCACGATGAATTAGTATTTGACGTACCCTTAGATGAGCTCGAGCTCTTGCAGGCAAAGCTACCTGATTTGATGTGTAAGGTGGCTGAACTGAAGGTTCCTTTGGTGGTGGGTATTGGGATTGGCGATAATTGGGAAGAAGCACATTAATTACAGGTGAGGAGACAAAAAATGACTGCAAAAAAAGATTTAGATTCAAAAGTAATTGCTAGCGACAGAAGAGGTTTCATGAAAGCCTCTGCCATTACAGCAACCACGATGGGAATTGGTTTTGTAGCCGCCTCAGAGCCTGTGATGGCACAAGCAATCGAAACGGATTTCAAGGGCATTAAAGCGGGTGAGCAAATGATTCCAGTCGGAAGCTTTCAGATGCCAGCTTATGTTTCTCGTCCAGAAAAAGCTAAAGGTAATTTGCCGATTGTGATCGTTGCAAGTGAAATCTTTGGTGTACATGAATACATTGCTGACGTTACTAGACGTTTTGCTAAATTAGGTTATATGGCGATTGCCCCAGAATTCTTTATCCGAGCAGGCGATCCTAATACCTATGGAACTACTGCCGAGATCATGAGCAATATTGTTGCCAAGACTCCAGATTCTCAAGTCTTAAATGATTTACAGGCAGCCATTCAATGGGCTGGCAAAAACGGTGGTGATGTGAAAAAAGTTGGCGTCACAGGTTTTTGTTGGGGTGGTCGTATTACTTGGCTCTCAGCTACGTTGCCTCAGGTCAAGGCTGGTGTAGCTTGGTATGGCCGTTTAGTTGGTGAAAAAACTGAAGGCAATCCTCGCCACCCAGTTGATATTGCTGCTGACTTGAAGGCTCCAGTCTTAGGTTTATATGGCGGAGCTGATGCGGGCATCTCACTCGAAACTGTTGAGCAGATGCGTCAAGCGCTTGCAGCAGCAGCCCCGAAAAATCCAGCTGCTAAAGCCTCCCGTTTTGAAGTCTATCCAGATGCACCTCATGGCTTCCATGCGGACTATCGCGCTTTATATCGCGAAGGTCCAGCGAAGGATGGCTGGGAAAAATGTATTGCCTGGTTTAAACAAAACGGGGTTGCTTAATTTTCATGTCAGTACTGCAAAGCATTGTGCTGGTAACAGCGCTAGCGGGAGCCGCTAGCGTTCTTGTTGCGGCAAGCTTTTCTTTGTCATTTCTGTCAAAGATGGTTCACAGCATGGTCAGTGTGTCGGTAGGTATTTTGCTGGCTACTGCCTTGCTGCATTCATTACCTGAGGCATTTACGATGCCGGGCGTGGATGCCAAGTTGCTATTTGCTACTTTGCTTGCAGGTCTCTTGGGCTTTTTCTTGCTTGAGAAAATCGCTTTACTGCGTCATAGCCATCATCACGAAGGAGATGGTCATGGTCACCACCATGGACACGATGCAGAGGTTGCGGGTCGCAGCGGTTGGATGATTTTGGTGGGCGATGGATTACATAATTTTGTTGACGGTGTTTTGATTGCTGCTGCATTTATGGCCGATTACCAAGTCGGCATCTTTACTGCGATTGCCATTATTGCTCACGAGATCCCGCAGGAAATTGGGGATTTCATCGTATTGCTCAATGCAGGATTCACACGCACGCGCGCACTCATATACAACCTGATTTGTGGTTTATCTGCAGTGGTGGGTGGGGTATTAGCGTATTTCTTTTTGGAAAGAGTAAATGCGGCAATGCCTTACTTGCTCGTGATTGCCGCAAGTAGTTTTATTTACATTGCAGTGAGTGATCTCATTCCACAAATGCATCGCCGCCCACACTGGGCGGAGTCTTTACGTCAAACGATTTTGATTGCTTGCGGCGTTGGCTTTGTAATCTTGCTCTCGCTACTGCATTAGAGTGCGACTGGCCTGCTTGGGTCGGCGCACCACTCGCTCCAACTACCTGCATACAGACGTGAGCCTTTGAGGCCGGCGACTTCCATAGCCAACAGGTTATGACAGGCGGTTACTCCAGAGCCGCATTGATGAATGACTTCAGATGCTTTAGTTGAGCCCAAGAGATCATGAAAGTCTTTGAATAGTTGTTCTGGTGCCTTGAAGCTTTTTTTGGAAAGATTTTCTCTGAAGCAATAATTAATCGCGTTGGGGATGTGCCCGCCAACAGGATCTAAGGTTTCATTTTGACCATGGAAGCGATCATTTGCGCGAGCGTCCACAACTATATTATTTTTGGCTTTGAGATTGTGAACAACTTCCTCTACTGTTACTAGGCCAACATAAGGCATTGCAGGCACTGGCGTTGATGTTGATTTTGCTTCGCGAGGCATTGTGCCAATCGGGCCATTCCAAGCATCTAGGCCACCATCTAATACTTGCACGTTGGCATGGCCAGTGGCTTTGAGCATCCACCATAAGCGACTGGCATATACAGAGCCTTGATTATCGTATGCAACTACTAGAGTGTTTGAGTCAATACCCAAGCGTGATTTAGTTTGCGCCCAAGCCTCAGGGCTAGGTAGCGGATGACGACCATTCTTGCCCGTTTTTTCACCGGATAGATCGTGGTCTAGATCGACATAGAGCGCGCCAGGAATATGACCCTCAAGATAGGATTTGCGGCCTGCTAAGGGATCCACTAAATCAAAGCGGCAATCACAGAGCAATACATTTTCACCGCTGTTAATGATTTCTTCTAACTGATTTGCAGTAATGAGAGGCGTCATGATGGCTTCCTATTGAGAGCGGGATGGGTGTTACTGAATTATGCGCCTTCGTAACTCATGGCGCGACGGTACCATTCGTGGAAATGTTGCATGCCGTCTTCCATGGGGCTTTGGTATGGACCTACTTCATTTTGACCGCGGGCTAGTAGGGCGGCGCGACCGGCATCCATACGTTCTGCAATTTCATCATCTTCAATGCAGGTTTCCATATAGGCTGCACGCTCCGCCTCTACAAACTCGCGCTCAAAGAGGGCGATCTCTTCCGGGTAATAGAACTCAACCACGTTCCGAGTTTTATTTGGACCCATAGGGTGCAAGGTGGAAACGCAGAGAACACCTGGGTACCACTCGACCATCACATTGGGATAGTAGGTCAGCCAGATAGCGCCATGGCGAGGTGTTTTGCCCTCGTGGTGGCGTAGAACTGCTTCATGCCACTTTTGATAAACCGGTGATCCAGGTTTCTCAAGGTTCTTGTGAATACCAACAGTTTGTACGCTGTGCCAGTCACCGAATTCCCAACGCAGATCTTCGCAAGAAACAAACTTACCCAAGCCTGGGTGAAATGGAACAACGTGATAGTCCTCGAGATAGACCTCTATAAAAGTCTTCCAGTTGTAATTACATTCATGGACTTCAACATGATCCAGAACGTAACCCTCAAACTTGAGATCATCGGCAACACCGAGTTTGGCAAGATCGGCACGAACATCGCGTGGACCTTCAAATAAGAGCCCTTGCCAATTTTGCAGAGGGGATTTGCCTAGATTAAGACAAGGCTTATCTTCAAAATGGGGTGCGCCCATGAGTTGACCATTTAAATCGTAGGTCCAGCGATGCAATGGGCAAACAATATTGTCCGCCTTGCCTTTGCCATTGAGCATGAGTGCTTGGCGATGACGGCAGACATTTGATAGGAGTTCAATACCTTCTTGATTGCGAACCAAGAGTCGACCTTCATTTTCTGAGGTCAAGGTTTGGTAGGAACCAACTTCAGGAACCATGAGTTCGTGACCAACATAGCCTGGCCCCTGCTTAAAAAGCAGTTCAATTTCACGTTGATAGAGCTCAACGTCAAAATAAGCCGAAACCGGCAGTTGTAAATTGGACGGCGCAAGCTGCTGCGCGGTAGCCAGATTAGTCATTCTCCCCACCCCCGAAAACGTCAGCCGAAGCTAAGCGGAATAACCAATCCAACCATCGACGGATCGATATTGGAAAGGAAGGAGGGGATTATACCCATCTGACCCCTGTCTCGCTTTAATATGTAGGGCTATATCTGCAAGAAATTTGAAGGAAATAAGCCAATGCCAGCAAAGAAATCTGAGGGTCAGAAACCCGGTCTTGAGGTTCAAATCGACCCTAACTTGCGTTACGAGCAGGCTGTAAAGGAGCTGGAAAAGCTCATTTCTGACATGGAATCTGGCAAATTCTCCCTGGAGGAGACGCTTTTGGCCTACCAACGTGGTGCAGCACTCCTAAAACACTGCCAGGCCATGCTCGCTCAAGTTGAGCAGCAAGTTCGGGTATTCGAAGCGTAAGTTAGGCTGAGATTTGAGCTCTATGAACAAGGTGCTTTCATTCGAGGATTGGGTTCGTGCTCACGGGCAACGAACTGAATCGGCTTTAGAGAACTTGCTTGATGCCGCCAATACCAATCCCGTGCGTTTGCATGAAGCCATGCGTTATGCCGCTCAAGGTGGCGGTAAACGTATTCGTCCTTTATTGGTTTATGCCGCTGGTGCCTTGAGTGATGAAGCAAATCCAAATGCATTGGATGCTGCTGCAGTAGCAATTGAATGCATTCATGCTTATTCCTTGGTGCACGACGACTTGCCTTGTATGGACGATGATGATTTGCGTCGTGGCCGACCTACAGTACATAAGGCCTATGATGAGGCGACTGCTTTGTTAGTTGGCGATGCATTGCAGACTCGCGCATTTGAGGTGCTAGCAAACGCACAGTGCGACGCCGACATTCGCTTAGCCATGATTAGCGCATTAGCAAGCGCCTCTGGTTCGCGCGGTATGGCAGGCGGGCAAGCAATCGACCTGGACAGTGTGGGAAAGAAATTGGATCTCGCAGGCTTAAAGCAAATGCATGCGATGAAAACAGGAGCGCTGCTTTCTTGTTCGGTGCAGATGGGTGGTATTGCTGCCAAACTTAATTCAGCCCAAATGCAGCATCTGCAAAATTACGCCCAAGCTTTAGGTTTAGCCTTTCAAATCGTGGATGATGTGCTCGATGCCACTGCAGATAGTCAAACCTTGGGTAAAACCGCTGGAAAAGACGCCGCTAATGACAAGCCAACCTATGTGACCTTGATGGGTTTAGACTATGCACAGAAAGCAGCAAAAGATTTGCAAGAAACAGCAATTGCTAGCTTAGAGAGTTTTGGCCCTAAAGCCCAAGCCCTAAAAGATTTGGCTCTATTAGTGGTTAATAGAGGCAAATAAGATTACTGAGATTTGATGACTTTAAATTCCATTCACTCCCCTGCAGATTTAAAAAAACTTCCCCGAGAGCAGCTTCCTGCACTCGCAGATGAGTTGCGTCAGTTTGTTTTGGATTCCGTTTCTAAAACAGGGGGACACCTTTCCTCGAATTTGGGAACAGTCGAGTTATCAATCGCGCTGCACTATGTGTTTGATACGCCCGCCGATCGCGTGGTGTGGGATGTAGGTCATCAAAGTTATCCACACAAAATCTTGACTGGTCGTCGGGAACGCATGAATACCTTGCGTCAGTTTGATGGCTTATCTGGTTTTCCACGTCGCGCTGAAAGTGAATACGATGCCTTTGGCACTGGCCACTCCTCTACAAGTATTTCTGCAGCGATGGGTATGGCGCGTGCTTTCCAGACCAAGGGTGAGAAACAAGTTGCCGTTGCAGTGATTGGTGATAGCGCGATGACAGGCGGTATGGCATTTGAGGCTATGAATAATGCGGGTGTGTATGACGACTTGCCATTGGTGGTGATTCTGAATGACAACGATATGTCGATCTCGCCAGCAGTGGGCGCGCTCAATCGACACCTCGCAAGATTGCTGAGTGGCAATATTTACTCTGCAACCAAAAAAGGTATTGATAGCGTTTTATCGATTGCTCCTCCTTTGCGTGAGTTTGCAAAACGTTTAGAAGATCATGCCAAGGGTATGGTCTCGCCATCAACCATTTTTCAAGAATTTGGCTTTAACTACTTTGGGCCAATTGATGGTCACGATTTAGATGCGCTTATTCCGATGCTGCAAAACGTACGCCGTTTGGCGCTTGAAGGCCGTGGCCCACAGTTCTTGCATGTCGTAACGCGCAAGGGTCAAGGTTACGAATTGGCTGAAGCAGACCCAGTTCTGTATCACGGACCTAGTAAATTCAATCCAGAAGAGGGTGTTAAGAAGTCTGCTACCTCATCTCAAAAAACCTTTACTCAAATCTTTGGTGAATGGCTTTGCGATATGGCGCATGCTGATCCATTGTTAATTGGCATCACACCTGCAATGCGTGAAGGCTCCGGACTCGTTGAATTTGAACAAAATTTCCCCAAGCGCTACTACGATGTTGGTATTGCCGAACAGCATGCAGTGACTTTTGCTGCTGGTATGGCATGCGAAGGTATGAAGCCAGTTGTTGCAATCTATTCAACATTCTTGCAGCGCGCATACGACCAACTCATTCATGATGTTGCTATTCAGGATTTGCCAGTATTGTTTGCATTAGATCGTGCAGGTTTAGTTGGTGCAGATGGCGCAACGCATGCTGGTGCGTATGACATTCCATTCTTGCGCTGTATTCCGAATATGTTGGTTTTGACGCCGGCAGATGAAGCGGAGTGCCGTGATTTATTGACTACCGCATTTCATCAGTCGCACCCAAGCGCAGTGCGTTACCCACGTGGTGCTGGTGTAGGAACGATTCCTTCAAAAGAATTGCGTACCGTGCCATTAGGCAAAGGTGAGTTACGCCGTAAGTCCAATGCACCTGCTGGTCAGCGCATTGCGATTTTGGCTTTTGGTACTTTGCTTTATCCAGCGCTCGAAGTTGCTGAAAAAATCGATGCCTCGGTTGCCAATATGCGTTTTGTAAAACCATTAGATCTTGAGCTCCTCAAATCTTTGGCTCAAGACCATGATTACTTTGTGACGATTGAGGATGGTGTGATTCAGGGCGGTGCTGGCAGTGCATGTTTAGAGGCTCTTTCAGCTATGGGTATTAACAAGCCCCTATTGCAACTAGGTCTTCCAGATGAATTCGTGGAACATGGCGATTACAAACTCCTGATGAGTAAATGTGGCCTGGACTCCGAGGGGATTGCAAAGGCTATTTCCTTACGTTTTCCAGTTAAAACTATTGCAAATCCTGTTGCTGCAGGCAAATAAGTCATTTTTGCCTGAAAATAGAGTCATGAACGACATCAACACCGCCTTTCTCAAACCGCAAACCATGCCGGATATTCAGTCCTCGCATGATGAGCGTGCTTTACCAATTGAGCAGGTGGGTATTCGGGGATTGCGTCATCCATTAAGCATCCGTACTCAGACAGGTGTGATGCCAGCTGTTGGTAATTTTGAGATGGATGTGGCTTTGCCTGCGCACGTGAAGGGCACCCACATGTCCCGCTTCATTGCGCTCTTACAAAAACACAATGAACCAATTGATAGTGCATCTGTAGTAGCTATGGTGCGTGAGATGTTGCCCCTGCTAAATGCAACAGAAGGCCGTATTCAATTTACCTACACGCACTTCGTTAAAAAAGCTGCACCCGTATCTGGTGTAGAAAGCTTGATGGATTACGAAGTGACTTGGACTGCTAAGGCTAAGCAAAATACTTCTGGTGCAATTGACGTTGAGTTAAACCTTCGCGCCTTAGTTCCAGTGATGAGTTTGTGCCCTTGCTCAAAAGAGATTTCTGAATATGGGGCGCACAATCAGCGCTCACACGTAACCATGTCAGTAGAGCTTGATCCGCAGACCAGGATGACGGTCGAAGATTTGGTTGCAGCCGCTGAGAGCCAGGCTTCAAGCGAGTTATGGGGCTTGCTCAAGCGTCCTGACGAGAAGTGGGTTACTGAGCGCGCTTATGACAATCCAAAGTTTGTAGAAGACTTGGTGCGTGATGTAGCTGGCCAACTCAAAGATGACGAGCGTATTTTGTCTTTAGTGGTTGAGGCTGAGAATTTTGAGTCGATTCACAATCACAGCGCTTACGCCAAAATTAGCCTGACTAAGTAAGCAGCACTAAAACGAGATTTACTTAAGCGAGATTATTGCTCGCCAAATCCCAGCGGGGTTTGATATCAAATGCGCCTGAAGTAGTTGAACCATTATTTTCTGCCAACATGCGGAGTGCTCCAGCAAATGCAATCATCACACCGTTATCAGTACAGAGATCAACTGGTGGGTAGTGCACTTCAAATCGATTCTTCTTGGCGCTAGCATTGAGCGCTGCGCGCAACTGCAAATTGGCACCCACTCCACCGGCCAGCACCAAATGCTTGCAGCCACATTGCTTAAGTGCTTTCTCGGATTTGCTGACCAGCACCGCCACCAAAGAATCGACAAAGCTTCGTGCAAGATCCGCATGGAATGTCGCAATTTCATCTGAATCAGAAATGCCTAATGCCTCAAATTTTTTCACCTGGTTCAAAACCGCTGTTTTGAGTCCCGAGAAGGAAAAATCTAAATCCCCTGAGTGCAACATTGGTTTGGGCAGATCAAATCGCCCAGATTGCCCTTTTTCTGCCAACTTCGAGATGGCGGCTCCGCCTGGGTAATCTAAGCCGAGCAATTTGGCAGTTTTATCAAAGGCTTCGCCGGCTGCATCATCCAAGGTTTCACCCAGAAGTTGGTACTTACCAACCCCACTCACCAGCATTAGCTGGGTATGTCCACCAGAGACTAGGAGGGCAATAAAGGGAAATTTCGGCACAGAAACCCCTAAAAGTGGGGAAAGTAGGTGCCCTTCTAAGTGATGCACCCCAATCGATGGCAAATTAAGGCCTTGGGCTAAGGATTTGGCAAAGGCGCTGCCTACGAGTAGGGCTCCAGCCAAGCCCGGGCCTTGGGTATAGGCGACGGCGTCGATATCCTTTAATTTGAGGCCAGATTCATGCAAAGCATCATCTAAGAGGGGTAAAACCCGCCTGATATGGTCCCTGGAGGCCAATTCTGGGACAACGCCCCCATAGTCACGGTGCATGGCAATTTGGGAGTGCAAAGCCTGCCCTAGGATGCCCTGATGGGCTGGAGCATGATTTTCCCAGGGGGCGGTGTCGTATATGGCTACCCCGGTCTCATCGCAAGAAGTTTCTATGCCTAAAACAATCATTTTTTTGCTTGGTCGTGCTAGAATCGCGTTTCAGTTAATTTTTTCGATATTTTTCGAGCATATACGAGTTAAACAAGTATGACTACAGTCCGCCTCCGTGAGAACGAACCTTTTGAAGTGGCATTGCGCCGTTTCAAGCGCACCATTGAAAAAAATGGTCTTTTGACAGACTTGCGTGCCCGCGAGTTCTACGAGAAGCCAACGGCTGAACGTAAGCGTAAAAAGGCCGCTGCTGCTAAACGCCATTACAAGCGTATTCGCAGCCAGATGTTGCCTAAAAAGCTTTACTAATCGAATTTAAAAGCTCTCCTCACCGAGAGGCTTTGAAACCCGCTGACGGTGAAACGCAGCGGGTTTTTGCTTTTGAATCAGCAGCAATTTATTAGATATTCAATACCGGGAAAAATGCCATGAGTCTGAAAGATCAAATCACTGAAGATATGAAAAATGCAATGCGTGCAAAAGAAGTGGCGCGCCTTGGAACAATTCGTCTTTTATTGGCGGCCATCAAACAGCGTGAAGTAGATGATCGCATTATGATGGATGACGCGAGCGTGATTGCTACTGTTGAGAAAATGATTAAGCAGCGCAAAGACTCTATCTCTCAATTTGAAAAAGCCAATCGTGATGATTTGGTCGCTATTGAGGCAGCAGAGATGACTATTCTCCAAGACTACTTGCCAGCACAATTATCTGATGCGGAAGTAGAGGCAGCGGTAGCTGCGGCAGTTGCTTCGACAGGCGCTGCTGGTCCACAAGATATGGGCAAAGTGATTGGCGTTCTCAAAGGCCAATTGGCAGGTAAAGCCGATATGGGTAAAGTTTCTGGTTTAGTTAAAGCTGCGCTGGCTAAGTAAGTTGAAGATAAGTTAAGACTAAATACTTTAAAAGCCTCACCCACTACTGATGGCTCTGATACCCCAATCCTTCATTGCCGATTTATTGAATCGGGTCGACATCGTGGATGTGGTTGGGCAGCACGTGAAGTTAAAAAAAGCGGGCGCGAACTATCAAGGTTTGTGTCCCTTTCATTCTGAGAAATCTCCTTCTTTTTCTGTATCACCTACCAAGCAGTTCTATCACTGCTTTGGTTGTGGAGCTCATGGCTCTGCCATTAGTTTTCTCATGGAGTATTCCGGTCTTGGCTATGTAGATGCCATTGAAGACTTAGCGCGTTCTGCAGGATTAGATGTCCCGCGTGAGGAGCGCACAGCGAATGATGTTGCACGCCAACAGCAGACCATGGCATTAAGTGAGGTTATGAGCGCAGCTGCTGATTGGTATCGCCAACAACTCAAAGTGGCACCACGTGCAGTCGAGTATCTCAAGGGGCGCGGTCTTACTGGTGAGATTGCTAAACGTTATGCCTTGGGTTATGCGCCAGATGGTTGGCAAGGGCTTGAGGCAGTCTTTGGTACCTATGCCAATGATGAAGTGGCGAAGACTTTACTTGAGGGTGGCTTGCTTATTCAGAGTGAGCAGACGGAAAATAAGCAAACAGCTAAACGCTATGATCGCTTCCGTGATCGCATCATGTTCCCGATTCGTAATCCCAAAGGTCAGACCATTGGCTTTGGTGGGCGAATCTTGGATCAAGGTGAGCCGAAGTATTTAAATTCTCCAGAGACGCCTTTGTTCTCTAAAGGTAATACGCTCTATGGATTATTTGAAGCAAGGCAAGCCATCCGCTCTCAAGAATATGTTCTTGTATGCGAGGGCTACATGGATGTCGTGGCGCTGGCGCAGTTGGGCTTCCCTAATGCAGTGGCGACATTAGGCACGGCCTGTACTGCTAATCACGTGCGCATGTTGTTACGTCAAACTGATCGCGTTGTGTTTTCATTTGATGGCGACTCTGCTGGTCAGCGTGCTGCACAGCGCGCATTGGAAGCATGTCTGCCATTGATGTCTGATGACAAAGAGATTCGTTTCTTATTTTTACCGACGGAGCATGATCCTGACAGTTATGTCCGCGCCTATGGTGCGCCTGCCTTTGAAAAGATCATTAAAGAAGCCATGTCGATTTCGAGCTTCTTCTTCAAAATTGCAAGTCAAGACCATGAGTTGACAACGCCTGAGGGTAGGGCGCAAACCCACCATGCTGCAAAGCCTTTGTTGCTATCGATGCCTCCAATTGCGCTACGTACACAAATTTTGCGCGAGTTAGCCATTCGAACAAATTCAACAGCCGCTGAGTTGGAGTCTTTCTGTGGATTGACGGTTGCGCCTGCACCAGTGCAGCAAGGTACTTATGCAACAACGAATCAACGCGCACCAAACTTTGTGCAATCCAATAGTGGCAACAGGACACAAGGCGCACCTTGGCAAGCATCTAAAGGTTCAGCAAAAAGAGCCCCAATACAAAATATTCCACCTCCTCAAGCCCCTACGGATTTAGCAGAGCAGATGTTGCGCGTTTTGATTCAGTTCCCACATTTGGGAAAAGCCTTAGATGCCAACAAGAGGGCTCTGGCTTTGCAGGCCTCAGAATTGCGTTCAGCAAAAGCATTGGAGCTTATGAAGGATTTATTGGCTCAATGCGACCAGATTGAGTTGATTCCTGGCGAGAATGGCAAGCCACCCGTAGTAGGTGCTGGCGCATTCGCTTTATTTCAGGAGCAATTATCCCGAAGTGAGTTAGCCCCGCTCTACGAGGTATTGAGAAAGCGGGTAATGGGCTCAGATTTGGATCTCGAAGGAGCGGTTGCGGATCTCGAAGGAGCGTTCAAAAAGCTTGAGCTTACCCACCTCAAATCAGAAATGACGGAAATCGCTCAAAAGATTGCTGGCAGCACTGCTACTGAGCAAGATCGGGCTCGATATCGCGAGTTGGGCGAAAGATTGAAGTTCTCCTAAGAATTTTCTGATTTAAGCTCAGAAAACCCGAAATTACCCCCAAATTTTTACTCTTATTGAGGGTAAAAAAGTCACAATCGACTATAATCCTCTATTCCCAGAAAAAAACCGATTTAATTCAGCCACTTGCGCTTTATTTTGAAGAAATTTGGGGCAAGTGGACAGCGAGACTGTTTTTAAGCAGTCGAGATCAATCATCAGTAACGTGAGTAAGTGCTAATAAATGCCAAACATTAAGAAAAAACCAGCTAAACCAGCTGCCAAGCCAGCGAAGGTAGCAGCTAAGCCAGCAGCAAAAGCTAAGACTCCGGCTAAACCAGTTGCCAAAGCAAAGGCACCTGCCAAGCCAGTCAAAGTGGTAGCTAAGCCAGTTAAAGCACCAGCAAAACCAGCACCGAAAGCGAAGGCTCCAGCTAAGCCGGTAGCAAAAGCACCTGCTAAACCCGTGAAAGCTCCCGCTAAGGCTGTCAAGCCAGCACCGAAAGCCAAGGCTCCAGTTAAGCCAGTGGCCAAAGCACCTGCGAAACCAGTAAAGGCTCCTGCAAAAGCCGCAGCTAAGCCAAGCAAGGCGCCAGCAAAACCTGTTGCTAAGACACCTGTAAAAGCTCCAGCAAAAGTTGAGGCGCCAAAAAAAGGTAAAGCTGCTGCCCCTAAAGTTGAGGCGGTAAAGGCAGTGAAGCCAGCAAAAGAAGTTAAAGAAGCTAAGGGTAAAAAAGCCAAGGACATTGAAGTTGAGGTAGTAGTAACTGAGGAAGTTAAAAAAGGGCGCAAGCCAAAAGCGGATGCGCCTGCAGAAGGTGCTGAGCCAGTACTGACTGATCGCCAAAAGGCGCGTGAGCGAAAAGCAAAAGAGAAGGCTCTCTTAAAAGAATTCGCAGCACAACAACTGGGCTCTGAAGAGCAACAAGAACTTCGTCGTACCCGCCTGAAGACATTGATCAAGATGGGTAAGTCCAAGGGTTATTTAACTCATGGCGAAATGAATGACGTAATGTCAGATGAATTGTCTGATGCTGATGCATTAGAAACTCTGATCAGCTTATTAAACGATATCAACATTACTGTTTATGAGCAGGCTCCAGATGCTGAGACACTGCTCTTAAATGAGAACGCTTCAGCAACCACTTCTGAGGAAGAAGCGGAGGAAGAGGCGGAAGCTGCTTTAGCTACTGTTGATTCAGAGTTCGGGCGTACAACCGATCCAGTGCGCATGTATATGCGCGAAATGGGTACCGTTGACCTCTTGACCCGTGAAGGCGAGATCGTCATCGCGAAAAAGATTGAGGCCGGTCTAAAAGACATGGTGATGGCATTGGCTGCTTGTCCAGTCACAATCGGCGAGATCTTGGTGAACGTAGACAAGATTGCTAGTGGCGAGATGGAGATTGATCAGTTCGTTGATGGATTGGTTGATCCTAATGCTGAAGATATCAAGCTTGGACCAGAAGAGCCAGAAGTTGACCCAGATGCTGAAGAAGGTGATGAGGATGGTGGCGATGATGAAGGTGGTGGCGGTGGCGGCGGTGCAGCTACAGCTAACGCTAAGCAATTGGAAGAATTGAAACAAATTTCGTTAGAGAAGTTTGCAATTGTTCGCACCCAAGCCGACAAGATGCGTCGTGCTTTTGATAAAGAGGGTTATAACTGCCCGGCCTACATCAAGGCGCAAGAAGCTATTCGCGGTGAGTTGCTTGGTTTCCGTTTAACTGCCAAGAGTGTTGAGAAGTTGTGCGACACCATGCGTTCACAAGTAGACCAAG
Organism: Polynucleobacter sp. AM-7D1; assembly: GCF_018688455.1. Taxonomy (NCBI): domain Bacteria; kingdom Pseudomonadati; phylum Pseudomonadota; class Betaproteobacteria; order Burkholderiales; family Burkholderiaceae; genus Polynucleobacter; species Polynucleobacter sp. AM-7D1. The sequence goes on along the minus strand of NZ_CP061319.1, from coordinate 1,527,978 downwards.
TTTGGAAACTCGAGCGCGGTATTGTGAGTTTGTTAGTAGATAAGGTTGGCGTCAATCGTGGTGATGTATTAAAAGACTTCCCGAAGATGTCAATGAACTTAGAGTGGGTTAATAAGCTACTCAAAGAAAACAAACCATACACAGCATTGCTGCAGCGAAACGTTCCAGCGATTCAGGAGCTTCAACAGAAGTTAATTGATATTCAGACTCGTGTTGTATTGCCACTTCCAGAATTAAAAGAAGTGAACAAGCAAATGATCGCCGGCGAAAAGCGTGCACGTGAAGCGAAGCGTGAAATGACTGTAGCCAACTTACGCTTGGTTATCTCGATTGCTAAGAAATACACCAACCGTGGTTTGCAGTTCTTGGATTTGATTCAGGAAGGCAATATCGGTTTGATGAAGGCGGTAGATAAGTTTGAATACCGTCGTGGTTATAAGTTCTCTACTTATGCAACTTGGTGGATCCGTCAGGCGATTACTCGTTCGATCGCTGACCAAGCTCGTACGATCCGTATCCCAGTTCATATGATTGAGACAATCAACAAGATGAACCGTATTAGCCGTCAGATCTTACAAGAAACTGGTCATGAGCCAGATGCTGCAACCTTGGCTCTCAAGATGGAAATTCCTGAGGACAAGATTCGCAAGATTATGAAGATTGCCAAAGAGCCAATCTCCATGGAAACACCAATTGGTGACGATGAAGATTCTCATTTGGGTGACTTTATTGAGGATGGCAATACATTAGCTCCGGCTGAAGCAGCATTGCATGACTCTATGCGTGATGTGGTTAAGGATGTATTGGATTCATTAACACCACGTGAAGCAAAAGTATTGCGTATGCGCTTTGGTGTTGAGATGAGCACAGACCATACTCTTGAAGAAGTTGGTAAACAGTTTGACGTGACGCGTGAGCGTATTCGCCAGATTGAAGCCAAGGCCTTGAGAAAGATGCGTCATCCAAGCCGCAGCGACAAACTCAAGACCTTCCTCGAAGAAGATTGATTTTGCAACGCCTAATATCGTGAATCCTTTACACAAAAGGGTTCACGATTTGTAGTCTTTTATCGATTACCTGTCGGTGCTGCATATCCTCTGAGTAGAGCCTTTCGCAACCAGCTTGCAATGCTGCAGCAATAATCATTGAATCATAGTGTTGATACCCATATCGTCTAGAAACCATTAGTCCGGTCTCGAAGGTATCCATATCTAGAGATCTCACCTGAAATGTCGATGTAAATAAATCTAAAAACTCATCTAGCTCAGTGTTGGATATTTTAATTTTTCTGAGGCTGGCCGAAGTAAATTCATTTAGCACTTGAACGCTAATCACATTGTGCTGTTGTAGATTTTTGCTTACCCAATCCGCTTTTTTGTTATCCGATGACAGCAGGTAAAGCAGGGTATTTGTATCAAAAAATATTTTCTTAGCGTTCATTCAGTTCGGATCTATCAAAGTGAAAATCAGCAGGCATACGCCCACGGAATTTTCTCAGACCCTCAATCCTCTCTTGCAGAGATGGTTTCTTCTTAATTTGAAAATGCTTTTTATCGGTGACATGAACCTCAATGTCATCACCTTCTTTAAGTTTCAAATAATCCACCACTTGGGAAGGCAGTCGAATAGCTAGGCTATTGCCCCATTTGGAAACGATCATGATCAATGGCTCCTTTAGATATACATATAATAATGTATATCTAACCGTGATGTAAACGCAATTCCACCCCTTAGATATGAGGTTAGACTGACCCTTCAATTACAATGAAGGTATAGGGCCCATAGCTCAGTTGGTTAGAGCAGAGGACTCATAAGAAAGAAGCCCTAGGGGTCTTGTAACAAAGACCTCAATAGATTCAAGAGGTTAGTGGTGAATTAGGCGGTGTAAATTCACTACACACCGCTTACACACCAAGGCATTTTTCATGGTGTGTAGTAAATGCGGTTTTAGTGTGGTTTTGAAGTAGTTAAGTAGTGCAAAACAGCATGTAAAGATTAACGGGCCCATAGCTCAGTTGGTTAGAGCAGAGGACTCATAATCCTTTGGTCCCAGGTTCAAGTCCTGGTGGGCCCACCAGAAATGAAAATACCAACCTTCGGGTCGGTATTTTTTTGAGCGTTACTTTAAGTAACGGTTAAGTTTCATTTCGACAGATAGAATTCCTTATATCCTTTTCTGTGACCTCTTAAGCTGAGTAGGGTGGGGGTAAGTCATCTTCGGGCACACACCGCACCCAAAATGAACCCTATTTTGGCTCGCATTGACTGCAGTCAAGCATGTTTCAGACCTAGCTTTTTATGATTTAGTAAATGGAGTAAAAAGAGCGCATGGAATTCGAAATACCAGAAACCCTGGCCAATGAGCTACTTGGAACGATCAATGAAGATTCACTGCTTGCTAAGCGGCTGAGCGAGTACGGCCTTTCCCGAGGCAAACGTGTGGTGCCCAGCCACCTTTTCGATGCCGCCTCACTTAACACACTCTACAGCCTGTGCCGAACGGCCAACGAGCGTGGGTTAATGTTCCAAATGTTGGCGCTGGACAATATCCACGCCGCGCCAGCTGCCCGAAAAATTCCTAGCTTGGAGCATCTGATCCCTGGTCTGATCGCTTGGCTGTCGCGTGACATGATAGATGGCTGGCTCTATAAGCTCGGCAAGGATGGTGTGTTGCTGCCCTGGCTGGTCCATTCCATGCGCTTTGTGCAGCCTGTCGATAGTGCGGCTTATGTCATCATCGGCCTTCTGGCTAATACCTTGCAGGCTGCAGAACGGGGGCCGGTTACCGATCCGAGGCTAAGGCGTACTGGCATGACCAACAGCATCACCTTTTATGCTGAAGATATTCTGGATTGCACGATTCCCGAATTGATGACAGGTTATGGTTACTTCAAAGAATGTGCGGAATTCAAAAACGAATACGAGACGCACTTAAAGCGTTTCATGCAGATGCAGCCGAAGTTTGGTGCGCAGTTTACTGTTTCTGGCGCCGTCTGGATGTCCAGCGAAGGGCCTCGTCCACAACTCGAATGTATGCGGCTGCAGGTAGGCACAACGGCTCGCTGCGTTAATGACGAAGAGCTGCTGGAACGCCACTTTGATACCACGGCCGATGCAAGCTTCTGGCGCAGCAGCGGTATCAGCGAGGGTTTTGAACGAATTCCCCAGCATTGCTATCTACACCTATTTCACTTAGATTACCACCGCAGCGTATGGGTACATGTGCAAAATGTTGAGTCGTATCGTTACAAGCCAGAATTGCGTGACAAGCTGGTTCTGCCGCATGCTCATCGCGAGCTGATTGATATCTTGACCGCTGATCGTAACTTCCTAATGGAGGACATCGTCGAGGGTAAGTCGGGCGGCACAACCATTCTGTGCAAAGGCGCGCCTGGCTTAGGCAAGACGCTGACAGCAGAGGTCTATGCCGAGGTTGTCCAGAAACCACTATACCGCGTACATTCTGGTCAACTCGGCGTGACGGCAAGCTCAGTAGAAGCCAACCTGTCGAAAATCCTGCGGCGCGCTGCGCGCTGGGACTCGGTGCTGTTGCTCGACGAGGCCGACGTCTACATTCGCCGCCGCGATAACGATCTGCAGCACAACGCCATCGTCGCTGAGTTTTTGCGTACCCTTGAGTACTTCAATGGTTTACTGTTCATGACTACCAACCGCGTAGCCGACATTGATGACGCTGTCTTGTCGCGCTGCATCGCCATCATTCAGTTTGAGACACCGACACAAGAGCAGGCGAAACAACTATGGAAATCGCTAGCGCAGCAGTTCAACACCGAACTGCCCGACGACCTAGTTGAGCGCTTGGTAATAACCTACGCAGCTGCCAGTGGCCGCGATATTAAGGAGTTACTCAAACTGACACTCAAGTTTTGCAAGGGTAGGAATTTATTGCTTAGTGAGGAAGCCTTTGCTCAGTGCGCGGCTTTCCGCAGCATCGGTAAAACCGTCGAGGATGGCAATGTTTGACACATCTTTCCTGGGAGATTCGCTGCTGGGCCGGCTTAGTTTTCGATCCGGCACTGTACCCGATAAGCAAGCCTTGCCCGCTGGTCGTCACGACCTGGGTATTGCTAGCGAGCGCGATGCCGTATTGATCGTGCCGGACGGCCTGCAGCCTGGAGTTCCAGCTCCTCTGCTGGTGATGTTTCATGGCGCCGGTGGCAGCGCCGACAAGGTGCTGCCATTCGTGATCGACCATGCGTGTCAGCATGACTTTTTGCTTCTGCTGCCGCAGTCTCAGTTCCCGACTTGGGACTTGGTCGTGGGTGGTAACGGCCCAGACCTAGAGCGGCTAGACAAAGCATTACACGAAGTGGCGTCACGTTTTTCTATCGATCCATGCCGCCTGGGGTTTGCTGGGTTTTCAGACGGAGGCAGCTATGCGCTTTCAGTAGGCGTGACCAACGGCGACGTCGTTAGCCACGTGATCGCATTTTCCGCAGGATTTATGTCAGTCTTTCAGCAAAATGGTACACCCCGCATCTTCATCGCCCACGGTTTGGAAGATGAGCAGCTGCCAATTGAAACTAGTGCCCGTCCTCACGTAGCCAAACTTAAGGCCGCAGGTTATGACGTAACCTCCTTGGAATTCAAAGGCCCACACCGCATCGAGCCGCCAGTGGTTGCGTTGGCAATTGATTTCTTCCTGAAACCGACAGCGCAGCTGTAACAAGCCACGCTTAAAGCGGCCAATAGCGGACGGTAGAGCAGAGGGTCGAAAATCCTTGTGTCGGTGGTTCGATTCCGCCCCAGGCCACCAAGATTCTATAAACCACCTTCGGGTGGTTTTTTTGTTTCTGTGTTGGTTGGTGTCTTCCACGTATTACCTGCCCCCTTTAAGTAGAATGAAGCTAATAAGAGAAACATGTTTTATTTAGATTAATTCAATACAAGATTGGAAAAGCTATGAGCATTAAATTTTCAAAGCAGACTCTTCCTTTCATGACTGAGGCTGGTAAACAAACAGATCCAACTTGGCTCGATAAAAATCAAGAAAGCTACGAAACACTCGTAAGGCAGCCTTTTATTGATTTAGCCGAGCGACTTAAGACTGCGCTGCAAAGTAGCGTGCCAGACTATCACTTTCCTACAAAAGGAATTGGTAGGATTAAAAAGAATGCCAATAAGATTGTGCGTGGCAGTACCTGCTATAAAAGCTGGTTATCTATTTCGATTGCGAAACCTTCTGAGTCTCGCTTTGAAAGAAACCCACACTTATTCTTTGGCATTCTTCACAATATCCCGCCATACATGGGGGTAGTTGTCGCCGGTGGGCTCTTTATGCCATCTGGCCCCCAATTGAAAAAGATGAGGGAAGCAATAGCAAAAGACGCTCGGCCTTTCCATGCCTTATTTGCCGATCTAGCTTTCAAGTCACGCTTTAAAACAAATTTTTCTCGTGAGAACGTAGCCTCTCGACCTCCACGCGGTTTCGATCCAAACCATCCGGATATGGATTGGCTTATGCTCAAAAACTTCTTAGTTGTAAAGACACTCAGTAACACAAAATTCACATCTTCAAACTTGGCGCCATCAGTGGTTGAGGACTTTAAGCAATTAATTCGCCTTAATCGGTTAATTGAAAAAGCAATCAGATAGAAAAGAGAATTAAATCATTATCAATTCGTGTCGTTTTAAACGACAGTCCAGAGCTAGAGTCAAGAACCCTTTTCCCTGGTCGATTCCGCCCCGGGCCATGACACTCCCCCAATTTTGGTAAGTTTGGCTGTTTTCATATGCAGTATGAGCAAATCGCCCTAGAATGGTCACAAATACATGAGATATCGCCAGTAAATAAGCACCCCATTCACAAGAGGTCAACATATGCATGATTTATCAGCATTAAATCCAATTAGCGGCGATGAACTGATTGCTGCCCTAAATGAATTGCTTGAGGCGGAAAGGGCTGGCGCTCGAGTAACCTTGGAAACAGCCAATCAAATAAAGAGTCACGAATTAGCTCCGTTAGTCACCGATATTCAACACGATGAAGTGCGCTGGTGCAAGATGTTGCTCGGAATTATTGGATCACTCGGTTTTTCGCCATCAACTGCCACGGGTGAATTTTATGAAAAAGCGATCTCCATTGAAGATCTCAAGGAACGCTTGCTTTTTTTGAATCGAGGGCAGGGATGGGTAGCACGACGTCTAGAAAAATTAATTCCAAGAATTCAAGAGCTGCATATTCGCTCACAGCTACAAGCGATGCTTGATGCTCATGTTCTCAATATTCGTCGGGTCGAGGAGAGATTTAGGCCTCAAATGATTTTTAGTATTGGGAATTAGGCCGTAACATAATGAAGGTGCTTCGACTACCCCTAATTTTTTTATCCTCATTTGACTAATACGACAACTTCTCGACCCATAAGTCCTAATTTAGCCTCACTATTGATAGTGATTGCGGAGTTGATGGGTACCTCTTTGTGGTTTTCCATCAATGGAGTGGCTGACAATTTAATAGATTCGTGGAACACCAATCTTGCAGGCATAGGCATCCTTACCAATGCTGTGCAACTCGGTTTTGTGTCAGGTACTTTGGTCTTTGCCTTAAGTGGGATGGCAGATCGGTACAAGCCTAGCCATCTTTTTGCTGCATGCGCTCTACTTGGGGCATTGTTTAACGCTGCATTTGCTGTCTGGGCTGACAGTATTTTTGTAGGTTCTTGCTTACGCTTTTTAGTTGGAATTTGTTTGGCCGGAATCTATCCAATTGGTATGAAGCTCATAATGACCTGGGACCCCCAAAAAGCGAGCTCGCGCATTGCGCAATTGGTCGGAATGCTAACGCTGGGAACAGCAATTCCGCATGCTACTCGTTACTTCGGTGTCGATTGGCCTTGGCAAGAGGTTATTCTTTTATCTTCCTTCTTTGCTCTGGTTGCAATGGTGATGATTTTCTGGCTCGGAGATGGCCCCCACCTTAAATTAGGTGGTGCTTCACGAGTCAAGCTAAGCGGCTTTCGTGAACTCTTTGCAATTTCAGAATATCGTCGATCTGCTTTGGGATATTTCGGTCACATGTGGGAGCTCTATGCATTCTGGGCACTTGTACCATTTCTGATTGCTAGCACCTATTCAATTCAAAATCCCATTCATTTATCGGGGCTAGCATTCTCTGTAATCGGGATTGGTGCAATTGGCTGCTTTCTTGGAGGGCAACTTAGCAAATCTATTGGGGGGGTGAAAGTTGCCTCAACAGCTTTGGCGCTATCGGGCATTTGTTGTCTACTGTATCCGTGGATTTCTGGATTACCGTTATGGGCACAAATTCTCTTTTGGGCTATTTGGGGAATGAGTGTCGTCGCTGATTCGCCACAATTTTCAGCGCTATCAGCACAAGCATGCCCGCCCGAGATTGTCGGTACTGCACTTACTATTCAAAATGCAGTTGGCTTTACGATAACGATGATCTCAATTCAAATCAGTACCGTAGTCTTGCCATTTATGAATCAATACATCACCTGGCTATTGCTGCCAGGTCCTGTGTTGGGACTCATTTTTCTGAATCGACTTTCAAAGCGTAGTTAATAAACATGCGATGTGCCGAAGTTGTTAGGGTGAATAATTCGAAGAGTCATCATGGCTACCTCTTCAACACAATGTGACAGTAATTTTTTTAGAAATTGGCTAACGGATTTTGATTTCTCTCCAAGAGTCATGCCTCTTAAGTGTTGCTTAAAGAAACGCTTATCAATCTTCAAAAAAAGAACTTTGGAGAAACGAGGTGTTAGATGGTTGCTCCAAAAATCCTTTGGTTTTGAATGCCAATGACTGAATTAATATTTCTTGTGATCTGTTTAATCTAGTCACACAAATACTCACACACCGATAAACAGGAGACGTAAGCTCTTGAAATCCTAATGGTTTTCTTTGGATGTCTGCTCTCATAACCAGAGAACCTAAGCAGGACCTAAACATCAAAAAAAGCCAGCTTTTGAGGCTAAAGGTTAGGTTCGGTCATTTGAGCGTTACTTAAAGTAACGCTGGGCATGCTCGAAAGTGTATAGGCGATTACTACACACTTTTTGGGGATATTGAATGATTGTGCTCTTAGGGGCTGCTATCAGCCAATAGCGGTCGTATAGACCTTAGGTTTTAGTAAGTCAATTGGCAAGATAGTGAACGACTATGCCAAATAGTGCGGCTACCCGAGTCGAACCTGCACCCTCAGACCGCCAAGGCTAGACTGACCCAATTCGATGCTACCGTCATATATCGATACCAAATCGTCAACTATCGCCAATCCAAGCCCAGACCCTTGAGTCAATTCATCGACCCTAAACCCTCTTCTTAGCACTTTGCCGTAATCTGCGGGATTCACTCCGAAGCCATCATCCTCAACAACAATCTGCAGTCCATCCCTATATGAGGCTGTGGAAATATCCACCCTAGTTTTTGCCCACTTACAAGCATTGTCTAAAAGATTTCCTACAATTTCCTGAAGGTCATGCTCTTCTCCATTAAATATTGATGAAGAGGCGGTAGGATTTTGAACTTCTATCCTTAAGTCTTTTTCGGCATAGACCTTATGCATCACAGCCACAATTGATTCAATTACCGGCACAACTTGGGTTTTTAACCTTGGGTTCTTTGAAGCAGTTGCCGCCCTTGCCTTTGCAAGATTCCAATCAATCTGCTCTTTTGCATTACTAATTTGCTCTTTTACCAATGTCTTGAAAGATTCATCGCTGATATTTTTATCTTCGAGCGCATTTGAAATTACGGCAATTGGTGTTTTCATCGCATGAGCCAAGTTACCAGCCTGTGTTTTGGCTCTTGTTACTATGCTCGAATTCTTCTCGATTACAGCATTTAGTTCAGCAACCAATGGGTTAAATTCCACTGGAAAAACTCCATTGACCTTATCGGCTTCACCAATATGAAATTTATGTAATGCCTTTTTCAGCGCCCCCAAGGGTGAAAGCCCAAAGGTAATTTGTAAAAATAAAATTGCCAAAAGCACAATTGCCAAAATTAACAAATACCCTTGAATGCTTGATTGAAAGGCTAGAATTGCATCATCTAATTCCTTGGTATCGGATGCAACAGTAAGTAAAAATTTTATTGAAGCACCATCGATTGACAGACTTTTTGTCAACGCCAGTAAATGCTGATTACTTAAGTCATTAATGTAATAAAAGTTACTTGCGCCCGCAGTTTCTTTCTGACTTACATTCAGTGTTGAGTCCCACAGCGAACGAGACCTGAGAAGTTGACCATCAGGAAGATTGATTTGCCAGTAATACCCTGATAGCGGTGCAGACCATCTTGGCTCGCTAGGCTGGGAAGTCAATGCAATCCGTCCAGACTTTTGGTCAACCGCAACTAGGCTTGCAATCTGATTCAACTGAACCCGCATCGTGGATTCAAATTGTTTTACTGCATGTTCTTTGAATAAATTGGCAATCAGAATATTTGCCGCAAAGATGGCAATGGCTATAGCCGCCAGCGAAGCAACTGTAATTCTTAAGCGAATAGAATTAAGAATCATGATTTAGTCGATACCCAAGACCTCTAACTGTCTCAATAACCCCATCGGGTATTTTTTTTCTTAGTCGCCCAATAAAGACTTCAATGGTGTTGGAGTCGGGGTCTTCGTTATATGGATATATATGCTCCCCCAAGGTCGCCTTATCAACAACCTCATTTGGGTGATGCATCAAATAAGAAAGCAATCGAAATTCATGACTCGTTAGGCTGATTTGCTTACCCTCAATGGTTACTTTTCCGCTTCGGGTATCCAGTGATAAACCATTAACAGACAAGACCGAAGTTGAGTGCCCAGTAGACCGCCTGATAACACTTCGCAGCCTTGCAAGCAATTCCTCCATATGAAACGGCTTTGTTAGGTAGTCGTCAGCACCAGCATCAATTCCAGATACCTTATCGCTCCAGTTATCCCTAGCAGTCAAAATAATCACAGGCAGCTTCTTGCCAGCAGTTCGCCAACCTTTCAATACAGAAGCGCCATCCAACTTTGGTAAACCCAAATCTAAGATTGCGGCATCAAAAGACTCTTCTAAACCCAAATGCAAAGCATCTTCACCATTGCTTGCAACATCAACGGCATACCCCTGCTCACGAAGCGCAGTAGATAACTGCTTGCAAAGTGTTGGCTCATCCTCGACTACTAATATCCGCATAAGTATTATTTTTTTGATTTCTGCTTGAGAACAATTCCAGTTTTAGCGTCCACTTCCAACTTGGAAATAGAGCCATCTGCACTAAGTTGCTTGATTTCATATATCCAGCCATTACTCTTTCGCTCTAATTCAACTTCGATAACTTGAGCGGGGTAGTCTTTTGATATTTTTTGAAGAATTTGTTGAAGTGGTAGAACTTGCCCACTTTCTAATGCCTTCCTAGCCTTATCGTGGTCATCCCCTGCCATGGCAGGGATGGCAAACAAAAAACATAGGGCTAGAACTAATGACCGAGAAATGGAACTCATATTGATATTGTAGGGTGGCAATTCTGAATGGCAGATGAATAAGCCTTTCAGATTCCATAAAGCAGGGTTATTTCATACTCACCCCATGAACATTAAAAGGATTGGGATGAAGACTAATAACAACCTACTTATTGCCTTAATTTTGATGGCTATATTTGGCATAGCCAATGCAGGCGACACTACTGCAGTCAAACAAATGCAGTATTGGTCAGATAAGGCTGGCTCCTCAGGCAATAGTGAAAAAGGAAGGGTTTTCTTTACTTCTACGCATGGTAAAGAATGGTCATGCTCATCATGCCACGGAAACCCGCCAATCAATCAGGGTAAGCATGCCTCTACCAATAAGCCAATTGACCCTCTTGCTCCCTCGTCCAATCCCGATGCATTCATAGACCAAGCCAAAAGTGATAAATGGTTTCGGAGAAATTGCAACGATGTTTTAGGTCGTGAGTGCCAGCCCCAAGAAAAAGCAGATGTTTTGGCTTACCTAATAAGTTTAAAAAAATAAAGGACTACCAATGAAACACTTAATTACGGTGCCTCTATTTACCGCACTGATTTACCTAATAATTGGAATGGTTGCTCAAACTGTCAATGCTGGTAGCAAGAATTTGATGCCAGTCAATGTCCCGCTAATCTATAAGCAAGAATGCGCCAGTTGTCATATGTCCTACGCCCCTGCATTACTGCCCAAAGAATCTTGGACAGAAATCATGAATGGGCTGCAAAAGCACTATGGCACAGATGCTTCAATAAGTCAGCAGGAAATGATGCAAATTGCTTCTTGGCTTAACAGTAATGCTGGCACCTATAAGCGAGTCAAAGAGGCGCCGCCTGATAACAGAATTACAAAGTCAGGCTGGTTTGAAAAGAAGCATAGAAAAATTAGTTCTAGGGAGTTTTTATCGCCAGCCATTAAGAGCCCTTCAAATTGCAATGCCTGCCACAAAAATGCCGAACAGGGCAATTTTGACGATGACGAAGTTCGAATACCAAAGTAAAAATATGATGAAAACATTAAAGCAATTACTCCATACATCAGGCGCCTTAACATTTCTGATTGCATACCTTACTTCAGACAGTGAAACCTATCGAATTGTTCATGTCTATTGCGGTTATGGCTTCGGGATTATTTTTCTCATCAGAATTGTTCTCGGACTATTTCCCAATAGCATATCCCTTGTAGCCATTTGGAGAAGGGCTACTCTAGGAAAATCAATTTATTTTGATATCAAAAATTTAGAAATAAAAAGGCTACTAAAGTGGCAACGATGGTATGGGGCGCTGATGGGCTTAATCATCCTCTCAATGTATGCCCTCGTTCCACCAATGATTCTTGCTGGGATTGCTGCTTACGAAGAAATTGGAGGCAAGTTAACAAGAAAAGTTATGGAAAATTCACATGAAGCCTTAGGCGAACTTTATTTGGGTATCGTAGTTATCCACTTGCTCTTAATTGGCGCTCGCCATTTGATTGAAAAATACAAGAAATCGAATATCGCTCTGCAGCCTATAAATTAGTCAGATTAGCGTTGAGTGACTACTTCCATGACAAAGACCGCTATCTACGAGAGCCTACTTGGGGTCGTTAGCTGTCCTCCAGAAAAGTAATCGTTACTTTAAGTAACGCTTATCAAATTCCAAAAAAGAACTATGGAGCAACGAAGTGTTAGATGGTTGCTCCAAAATTCTTTGGTTTTCAAAACCAAAGAGTGAGGGACCGCTTCTTTTAAATCCACGAATTTGCTTACACATTTGCTTACACACCGACACTGATCACCCGCAGACCCCCTGTTTATGTGGCTCTATCATGGGCTTCTGCTCTCATAACCAGAGAACCTAAAGTTAACCTAAACGTCACAAAAAGCTAGCTTTTGAGGCTAAAGGTGGTGTTTGGTCATTTGAGCGTTACTTTAAGTAACGCTAGACTTGCTAAAGAGTGTGTGGGCAATTACTGCACACTTTCAATGTAATCTCAATAGATTGTGGTCTGCCGTTGTAGCAATAAACTATTTGTAGATTATGGTGTGCATAGAAGGTAGTTATTACTTGATGAGTTTGAGGCTTCTTGCGCCACGTCCAGTTAAGGTTGAAGTTTTTCTGTAGTGCTCAAAGAGTAATTTCTTTGCTAAATCAATATCACCACTAATAGCCGCTTTAAATATTCCTACATGTTCTGCATGGTGGTCGCGTTCTCCAAAGTTTTTACTGGCCGCAACCTGTCTATAGCGATAACTTTCAGTTCCAAGCGTTTCACTAAATTCCTTAATCCATCTGGAAGGTGCGTTTTCTAGTAATGTTTTGTGAAACTCCTTATGAAGTAGCTCCCATTCTGGATTGGCGCTATGTTGATCAGTTTCAGATGATCTTGGTTTCTTTGAGAGCTTATGAATTAATAGAACTAACTTGTCTTCCCACTCTTCGGTGCGATGAGCAATTGATTCTTCTAGTGCTCTCCCTTCAATAAAGCACCTCGTTTCTGTTAGCGTATCAAGCTCTTCCCATCGCAGGGGTGCAACATTAAAACCTCGTTGATCGCTTCTTGAAACGAGACCTTCTGCTGAAAGTCTATTCAATGCCTCACGTAGCGGACTTGCTCCTGTTTCGTAAAGGCTTGATAACTCTTCAATTTTGAGCTTTTGATCGGCAGCGAAGCGACCCTGCAAGATATCAGCCTTCAGTCGGTCATAGACCGCGCTGGCGCGAGTTATTCCTTGCATGGCGTTGATATAGGAAGCCTTTTTTGTTGGGGTTATCACGAAGTTTGCAATCTTAAAAATATCGATATTATTATGATAATATAAAAATATCGATATTAATAGGGGGTGGCAATCGTGGCTGAAAAGCTTATTTCAGTACATTCAAGCTTAGCGTTGAGTGATGCAGATCAAATAATTACTCATGCCCTAAAGTTGAGGGCAACTAATGGATTGCTACCTTTAGCAGTTGCCGTTCTTGACTCTGGTGGGAATGTTGTTGCCTTCAAGCGAGAAGATGGTTGCGGCATATTGAGACATGACATTGCTATTGGCAAGGCTTGGGGTTCGTTGGGCATGGGTATGGCTACTCGGCAAATTCGAGATAGATTGGCAAATCGACCGACCTTTCAATCGGCGCTCTCAGCGGCATCAGACGGAAGATTTATTCCAACGCCTGGGGGTGTATTGATAGTGAATAAACAAGGAATTGCAATTGGCGCCGTTGGTATTAGTGGAGATGCCTCAGATAAAGATGAGTATTGCGCTATTGAGGCAATTAAATTAGCAGGCTTTGTGCCTGAGCCGCCGGCAGCTGCCGATAACTGGAATGAAAATCAACTGTGAGGTTTAATCATGAAACTGTTTAAATTTATCTTATTTATTTTGACTTTGTGCGCTGGTTTTATCTCAGCTCATGCTCAACAGTCAAATAACTACCCCGTTAAGCCAATTCGATTGGTTGTACCTTTTCCTGCAGGTGGCCCAACAGATCAATTTGCTCGGCAGTATGCGCAGGCCTTATCAACGCAATTAGGAAAGCCTGTAGTTGTTGACAACAAAAGTGGGGCAAGTGGCGCCATTGGAAGTTTAGAAGTAAAAAATAGTGCACCAGATGGATATACATTGCTATTTGGTACAGCTTCAACCCATGTTCTATATAACCTCATTAATGCTAAGCCTCAGTATGACTCCATTAAGGACTTTACACAAATTGCAGTAGTGGGTGATGCGCCGATTGTATTTGCGGTTAGCCCGGCGACTAAAGGGGGTTTTAAAGAGTTGGTTGAATATGCGCGCATCAACCCAGGCAAGTTGCAATATGGATCAGCAGGAGAGGGAACTTATTTGCATATTGTTGGTGAAAGATTGAAATATGAATTAGGGGGTTTAGATATTCAGCACATACCATTTAGAGGTAGCGCCCAATCTATTCCCGCCTTGATAGGTAACCAAGTAAATATGACGGTTGACACATTGGGGTCATTAATCAATCAACATAGAGCTGGAAAGCTAAAGATCGTTGCAATAGCTGCCTCTAAAAGATCTCCTTTGATTCCTGATATACCAACTGTTAACGAAGTGACTGGTTTAAAAGATTTCCAAGCTGCTTTATGGAATATTGTCTCTGCACCCCAGGGTTTATCGCCTGATATTACTAACACTTTAATTTTGGCGACAACTAAGGCCTTAAAAAATCCTGAATTACTCGATAAATTAAATTCAATATCGATTCAACCAATTAGTAATATCACTGGCGTTGCAGCAACTTCATTTATTGCTAAAGAGCTTGTTAGCTTAAGGCCGGTTGTTCAATCTGCAGGGCTTAAGAAAGAGTAATTTAGAAAGAAGCTATGAGATTATTTAGTTACCGCGATCAGAGCAATAAAAAAAGCGTTGGAGTCCTCCGCAAAAAAGACTCAAATGAATTTATAGATTTATGCGCAACCGATGCCAGTATCCCAGCGGACTTAGGTAGTTTGATTGCAATAGACCCGGATCTAGGGTTGGCTAAAGGGGCGCTTTTAAATCCCAATGCTGTCATTAGAAATCTCTCTGATATCCAGTTTGATATTTTGATTGATCGACCAGGGAAGATTATTTGCATGGGGCTGAACTATGCTGATCATGCAAAGGAGGGCGGTAACGCTCGTCCAGAATACCCAAGCTTTTTCCTGCGTGGCCCTAGCTCGCTTGCCTCTCATGAGGCCCCTCTAATCCGACCCAGGGTTTCTGATAAATTGGATTACGAGGCAGAGCTAGCATTTGTGGTGGGTAAAAGAGCGCGTAATTTAAATAGAGAAAATGCCCTTGACTGCATAGCTGGCTATAGCATTTTTAATGACGGCAGTATGCGCGACTATCAGCGTAAAACCACCCAATGGACTATTGGCAAAAACTTTGATCAGACCGGTGGATTTGGCCCATGGTTAGTAACGCCAGATGAGTTGCCTAAGGGCGCACACGGCCTTCAGATTCAATCCCGGTTAAACGGATCGGTAATGCAAAATGCAAACACTAAAGACTTTCTGTGGGATGTTGCTGAAACCATTGTGCTCATTACTGAATGTATGACACTAGAACCTGGTGATGTAGTTATTACCGGAACACCTGCAGGAGTGGGCTACGCAAGAACACCACCTGTTTTTATGAAACCCGGTGATATCTGTGAAATTGAAATAGAAAATATTGGCATCCTAAGAAATTCAATACAAGATCAGGAGTGAAAACGGTGAATAAGTTAATTACTTTCATTATCTGCATGGTGATGAGTTTGACTCAAGTAAATGCTCAAACTTTTCCTTCTGGACCGGTTAAGTTGGTAGTTCCTTTAACTCCCGGATCGGGAGCTGATACAGCAGCTAGAATCATTGCTAAGTATTTGACTAAAGTCTGGCAGCAACCAGTAGTAGTTGAAAATAAACCTGGTGCTGGCGGCTTAATAGGTACGGCAGCAGTTGTTAATGCAGAAGCAAATGGTCAAACACTACTCTTTCAATCTGTAACTTTTGCAACCAACCCTGCAACTTATAAGAAGTTACCTTACGAATATAGTAAGCCCCCTGTGAATGTTAGCTATTTAGGCGATACGCCATATGTTTTAGTGACATCGCCAGATGGCCCATATAAATCTATTAAAGATATTGTGTCCGCAGCCAGGGCAAAGCCTGGTGAGATTCCCTTTGCCTCCGTGGGGGTGGGAAGTTCCACCCACTTTGCTGCTGAATATTTTATTCAAGCTGCTGGGATAAAAATGAACCATATCCCATTAAAAGGCGGTCCTGAAGCTATACAAGAGGTAATGTCAGGAAGGATTGCATTTTGCATGGCTTCGTTAAGTACTGCTTTGGGTCAAATTAAAGGTGGAAGATTACTGGCTCTTGGTATTGCGAGCAAATCTCGATCTTCTGCTGCGCCTGAGATCCCCACAATTGCTGAGCAAGGGTTTCCTAATTTTGATATGAGTTTATGGTTTGGATTGTGGGCTCCGAACGGAACTCCAGCTGTTGTGGTGAATAAAATTAATGGTGATATTGCCAAAGCCTTGCAGGACCCTGAAGTACGAGAGGCATACTCTAAAGTGGGCATTGACCCCAAGGTAATTTCTGCTGAAGAATTTAATAAGTATGTCAAGGAAGAGATTTCTCGATATCAAAAGATTGCCGCTACGGCTCAAATTGAGCAGCAGTAACCTTCTATTTGGAATTGCTAATGAGTGCCAATTCTAGGGTTTTATTCTTGGCGTTACTTAAAGTAACACTTACTCCTCTAAAAATTACTTTGGAGCAATGAATTGTTAGATGGTTGTTTCAAAAAACTTTGGTCATAGGTTCAAGTCCAGGTGGGCCCGCCAACAACATTAACGACTTAGGGAGAAGTTCCTAAGTCGTTTTTCTATTTATGCTGCAAAGTATCAAATCAAGATGTGGATGTTCTCCAAAGCTTAGGATTGCTAGGCATTAGAAAGTTTTGATATAAAGATAGTCACTGGGATAACCATTAACTGGGCTACTATGAATCAACCTTCTCGACGCAATTTCTTAAAATCCTCTGCCGCAGGGGTTGCAGCTGTCACAAGCACACAGGCATTTTCAAAATCCTCAAACTTATCTAAGAAAGCAATAGCCGAGGTGAGGGCATTAGAGGCTAAAGAAATTCAGAAAACGACCTCTAGTTGGAATGATGGTCTAGCGCATCCCATACCCTATAAAAATCCTCCAGGAAAAGGTAAGGATAGGGCAATCGTTTTAGGCGGTGGCTCTGAATATATGAGTTCATTTCTAGTTGGCTATTTTCATGCCATGCTAGCAAATGGCATTGATCTTCGCTTGGCTGATATCGTTGTGGGCACCTCGGCAGGTGCAGTGTTAGGTAGCGCTTTATTGGGTAGCCGTCTAGATCTATTTTCTGCAGAATTTAATTTATTAGCTGACTACCCAAAGATCATGGCTAAGTTAGTGCCAACCAAAAAATTCTCACCCAGCCAGGAGCGGGTAATGAAGATGGGTCTTAGCGCAAAGGATGGTAATCCCGATACCATCCAGGCAATTGGTCATGCTGCGATGGCCGCAAGATCCATTCCATCTGATAAGTTTCAAACAAACATTAAAGTGTTTCTAGGGGATATGAAAACTATCCCGAAAAAAATGTATATCACTACTATTGATTGCTACACCGCTGAGCGTTTAGTTGTTGCTCCAGATTCGGGGGTATCTGTGATTGATGCATGTGCTGCCAGTGCCTCTGCACCTGGAGTTACTGGCCCAACTTGGGTTAAAGATCGTGTTTGCATGGACGGAAGTATTGGTTCAACAGAAACGCATTGCGATATTGTGGCTGGGTCAAGAAGAGCCCTCGTTGTAGCTTTAGCAGATACGATTCAACAAGAAAAAGAAGGTCTGCGTTTAAATCACTTACCTAATACGATTTTGCAAGAAGTAAAAGATCTAGAGGCGGGAGGCACAAAGACAAAGTTGGTGGTTGTTGGTATGTTGCCAGGTAGAAAAACCATGAGCGTTGTAGACCCAGAAATTATGGAGCCTGCTATCAAGTATGGGTATGAGCGAGGCATGCAAGATCTTCCGGAAATGAAGCGCTTTTGGATGGCAGCTTAGAATTTGCAAAAGTATAAAAAAGCCACTCAATGAGTGGCTTTTAAGTTTGCTGATAAAGGCTTTACTAGTTAGTCTTTTTGCAGAAATACATTTACTGTTTCGGATAGTTTCTTGTAGCTTTGGAATAAAAATGCATGTCCGCCTTCATAAAAAGCTAGCCAAGCAAAAGGGATTTGATTGGCGATCACAACTGAATTTTGAGGGTTATCGATGATGTCCTCGCGGCCATCTGCAACTAGCACCGGAACTTTAATATTTTTGAGATCTTTGTAGTTCTGATTGTCTGCATTCCAAAGGGTTATGCGAGCGCGAACTTGGCGCGCCTTAGTTTCTTTGGATACTACAAAATCATCAGGGATGGTACCTGCGGCTCTCGCTGCTGCCCATCTCTCATACACAGCCTTAGCAGCTGCTTTACCTTCTGGCGTCATTGGGAATAGCAACTCGAAATTCTCCATCGGAGAAAGACTTGGGTTATTCAACTCCTCACCCACTTTTTTATTAATGGCAATCTGATATTTTCCACCCGGATTTGGCGCCAACAGAATAACCTTATTAACTAGCTCTGGGTGTCTGATGACAAATTGCTGTCCAATGCGAGCGCCCATTGACCATGAAAAGACGTTGACCTTTTTAAAGCCTAGAGCTTTGACTAAACCAGCGGCATCATCGGCCATTTGCGGAATAGTGGTGTTATTTTCTTTGGTATCGGTAGATAGTCCGGCACCACGATTATCAAAAATGATTAACTGGTTATTCTTTGCTAGTTCATCAAGAAGCGCGGGGTCCCATGCGCTCAAAGTGCCGGCATAACCCATAATCAAAATCATGGGATCACCCTTGCCTTTGAGGTAATAGGCTAATTTCACACCATTTACTGGAGCATATTTAATTTCTGGCTTTTCTTGGGCATGTACTGTAAGACTGAGGCTCAGAGAAATGAAAGCAGTAGCTATCGTTAAAAAAATGCCCCGCATCAATTTAGCATTTAAAAAGCGTAAGTAATTATTAGAGGGCATTATCAGCTCCAGTTTATGGTGGTTTGCTCAAAAAAACATATTACATTGTAATAAAAGCTAAAAATGACTTGGTGTCCAGCATTCCTCAAGAGTTACTTTGAGGCGCCTTTAGCCCATTCGGTCCCAAAGCAGAGCTTTTTTAGGATTGGCTAGATCAAGCCTTTTATAGATGTTATGCTTTTCATATTCAATTTAATCTGTTCCAAGGAGATTCAGTGAAGCAAAAAATGATTACAAAAATAGTGGCTGCTTCAGTTTCAGCAACTTTGGCGCTCGCCCCATTCGCGAGTAATGCATGTACTGCTGTCAATATCGTTGCAAAAGATGGCTCTGTTGTTGCGGGTAGAACGATGGAGTGGGCTTTTGATATGAAGTGGCAGCTCACGGCAAATCCAAAAGGCACCACCATCAATCTAAGTGCACCATCATCACTAAAGTTGCCCGCAACAAACCTATCTAGTAAATATGCATTTGCTGCAATTGCCCCTGGAGTCTTAGCAGGTCCCCCAGCATATCTTGAGGGTCAAAATGAAGCAGGTCTTGCCATTAGCGGCAATTTTTTACCTGGCTTTACTGAATATCAAACCGTTACTCCGCAAGATAAGAATTATGTTTCTATATTGAACTTGGGGGGCTTTATTTTAGGAATGTTTGGCTCAGTTAAAGAGTTACGAAACGAACTTCCTAAATACAAAGTGTGGTTTGACCCAAGTGAAGTCAAAGGCTTGCCAACTCCACCTTGGTTGCACCTGGTGTTAACAGACCGTGGCGGTGACAGTATTGTTGTTGAATTTGTGAAGGGTCAAATGATGATCCACAATAATGTTGCTGGAGTGCTTACCAATGCACCTACCTATGACTGGCACCTGAACAATGTCCGTAACTACCTATCACTTACATCTACTGCAACAGCATCTGTAACAGTGGGCAATACCAACGTTACTGAACTGGGTCAGGGGGGCGGCTTATTAGGTTTGCCAGCAGATTACACTCCACCATCTCGCTTTGTGAGGGCAACTTATTTGAAGCAATTTATGTATCAGCCAAGCAATAGCGTTGATGCAATGCAAGCTGCCGATCACGTCTTGAATAACGTCGATATTCCTATTGGTGTTGCTCGGTCAACAGATGGTAAACAGGTTGCCTCTGATTACACTCAGTGGGTCAATATCAAAGACTTAAAGAATAATCGTATGAAAATTGCAAACTATGCAAATCGTACAAACTTTATTGAGATTAATCTGAATGAAGTATTTAAGTCCGGAAAGACGAAGACTTGGCTGGTTGATAAGCTGCCATACCCTCAAAATGACTTGACGGCAGAGTTCTTAAAATAAACTTCTGCACTAAACCACCTTCGGGTGGTTTTTTATTGGGTTGGACCTATCTTTTTTGTAATAATGAAGTTATCCATTTTTTAGTTAGCTTTGCCTTTCGCAATCTTGCCCCACTGAACTCCCTATCCATTAATAAGTGATTCAATCATGAAAACCCTGAATATATCCCTATCCGCTTTCTTGCTATTAATGACTGCTCAAGTATTTGCTGGTGGTGCAAGCGTGTATTTCAATGGTGACATCCTGACTATGGAGGGTGATAAGCCGCAGTATGTTGAGGCGGTGGTGGTGAAGGGTAAGAAGATTACCTACACAGGCAGTATGAAAGATGCTTTAAATGAAGCTGGTGCAAATCCAGATATTCAGGATTTAAAAGGTCAAACCTTAATTCCTGGTTTTATAGATGCTTGGGGTCACTTTACTTTAATTGCTCAAAATACTCTGGGTGTAAATCTGGGTTATTTTTCTAAGAAGCCTCCTCATACAACCCAAGAGTTAATAGGTCGATTGAAGGCTGAGGCTCGCCCATTTAATGGTTGGATCATTGGGGCCGAGTATGCGGATGCTTTTTTAACTGATGGCCCTTTGACTATTGCGCAATTAGACACAGCATTTCCTAATCAACCAGTATTTGTTAATAACATTTCCACCTTGACGGGGATTGTGAATTCGGCAGGCTTGAAAAAATTAGGCATTACTAAATCCACCAAAGTTGTGCAAGGGATGATTCCTGTTGATCCAAAAACAGGAAAACTAACTGGCGAATTGATTGGCAGTCCTAATATAAGTGCAACTGCGAAGGTATTTGGTAAGTATTCCCAAGACTTGATGATGGAAACATATCGCAGGGCTGAAAAGATTTACGCCTCAAATGGATTTACCACTGCACAGAGCTATGAAACTACACTTGAGGATATTCGCAATATGCGTCAAGCAGTTGATCGTAATGTGATTAGCCTGGATCTGATTGCGCTACCAACTTACGATGTGGTTGATCAGTTACTAGCAACAAACCAAAAATACCCATTTGGTGTTTACACAAGAGGCGATGGCGGCTTTAAGGTTGCTGGAATCTTGGTGTCTACTGATGGAGCACCTCAATTACGTTTGGCGTATTTCACAAAACCCTATGCAGACACTACCGGGTTCCCAAAAGATTGGCGTGGTATGGCTGTTGCTACCCAAGCTTTAGTTGATCGTTATGCAAAGCTAGCCTACGAAAAGAATATTCAGTATTACGGCTATTCCAATGGCGATGCTGGAATTGATATGACTCTTGCCGGGATTTCCAAAGCAATTCAAGAGGCGGGAATTACTGAAGATCGCAGAACAGTAATTTCACACTCATTTTTTATCCGTGATGATCAATTAGATCAATACAAAACTAAGAAAATTCTTCCTCAATTTATGCCTAATCACATTTGGATGTATGGGGATGTGTATAGAAAAATTCTAGGCGATGAGAGGGCTAGTAATATGGTGCCACTCAATTTGGCTCATACAAAAGGGATGCAATTTGGTATTCATAATGACACCCCATCATCTGGCCCAAGCGCCTTATTTACGATTGGGACCGCTGTGAACCGCAATATCTATGGCGGAGGAGTTTTGGGCCCTGATCAGCGTATCGACCCTTACCTTGCTCTCCGTGCATTTACCTCTGTACCTGCCTATCAATACAAGGAAGAGGGATCAAAGGGTAGCATCACCGCTGGAAAGCTTGCTGACATGGTGCTGCTTGATCGTAATCCCTTGAAAGTAGATCCAATGGAGATTAAAGATATTCAGATTGTGAAGACGATTAAGCATGGTAAAGATCTGTATGTTCGCCCCTAATTTAGTATGTAAAGTTGTCGTTTAATATTGAACTTATACCCTTTTTATTTCTCTAGATCATGAAAAAAATTTCACGTCTTTCAGTTATAGCAATTAGCGCTGCTCTTGGCATCTTCTCCACTGCTGTTTATGCTGATCCACCAATGCCGCCTTTTTATGCCTCTGTCATGAAAATGGCGCCTGAAGGTAAGTTGGGTCAAGTCATCTCTAAAGAGAAAATTGCAACATCTTTAAAAGGTGCGCAGGCTTGGAAGATTGCTTATATCTCATCTGATGTGGCGGGCCGTAAAACGATTGCTACAGGGACCATCATCGCACCTGTTGGACCAAGCCCAAAAGAAGGAAGACCTATATTGGCTTGGGCACATGGCACAACAGGTTCAGCGCAAAATTGCGGACCATCCCAAATCATTGATCCAACAGCCGCTTTAAATGAATATTTTCTAATGGGTGGGAACTCTTGGACTGATTACGGAATTCCAAATGGTCAAGAGTTCATCAATCAAGGATATGTTGTCGTTGCTACCGACTATCAAGGTTTGGGTGGTGGAGGTAAGCATCAATATGCTGTGGCACAAACAAATGGTAGAGATGTTATTAACTCTGCAAGAGCTGCCAGCTCCATGAAAGAAGTTGGCGCAGGTAAGAAGACCGTAGTTTATGGATGGTCGCAGGGTGGTGGCGCTACTATTGCTGCCGCAAGCTTGCCAGATTACCAGGCACTTCAAGGTACTGCAGCAGATAACCTGCAATATCTAGGATTTGTTGCGTTGGCACCAGAAGATGTAGCAGCCATGCTTCCAAATGTGCCAGCTGATGAGGCAGGTGCGAAAAAGCTCATGAATGGCTTTACTCAAGCTAATGTCCCAAATGTATTTCTATTCGCCCACTATATGATGGGACTTTGGGGTACGCAGGCAGCTTTTCCTGATCTAAAGCTATCCGATGTACTGACAGATGAGGGTGTAAAAGTTGTAGATAAATTATCTCGAAACAAATGTATGCATGTACTGGCAGATACCTTTAGCTATGCTTATGGAGATAACTATAAAACTCTCTTGAAGCCAGAACCCAGCAACTCCTTGGCATGGGTCAAGGCATTTGTTGATGGCAGTGTCAAGCCGGTAAAACCTACTGCACCTGTTGTGATTTATTGGGGTACAAAAGATACTGCAGTCCCTCCAATCATGCATGAGCTTTATCAGAAGCAAATGTGCGGTATGGGGGCAAATGTAGGAAGAATTCAGCTGCCAGGAGAGCAAACACACTTTACGACTCCTGGGGTTTCAGCCCCGATGTATCTTGACTGGGTCAAGGATCGTATTGCTGGAAAACCATTGGCAAATGGTTGCCCTCAAAAGTAGGTTTAGTCATTATCTACAGTAAGAAAACCACCTTCGGGTGGTTTTTCTTTTGAGCAACAATTTCAATCCATTGTTATTCTTGTATCTAACAATTTATTACTGAAAAGATTTATATGGACATTCATTCTGACTACAGTAAGCGTGTAGTGCTGAATCACCAGGACCTACCGTGGATTTCAAGTCCTTCCGTAGGCATTGAGAGGCGCATGCTTGATCGTCAGGGTGATGAAGTGGCGAGAGCTACTTCGATCGTTAGATACGAAGCTGGTGCGAAGTTCCCAACCCATACCCATGAATTTGGAGAAGAGATCTTGGTGTTAGATGGGGTGCTTAGTGATGAGACTGGCAACTATCCAGCCGGCACCTATATCATGAATCCTCCTGGCTCGTCTCATGCGCCTTTTAGCGAGAAAGGCTGCACTCTTTTTGTCAAGTTACGACACTTGGGGCCTGAGCAGATCGAGCGTGAGATTGTCGATACCCATTCTGCACCATGGTTTCAAGGGATGGTGCCTGGTTTAACCGTAATGCCGCTGATGAGACAGGGTGCGGGCTCTACATTGGTTAGGTGGGCGCCTCAAACTTACTTCAACCCACACAAGCATTATGGCGGCGAAGAGATTTTTGTAGTGGATGGCGTATTTGAGGATGAGCATGGACGCTATCCAGCTGGCTCATGGATTCGCAGCCCCCATATGAGCTTGCATCAACCTTTTAGTAAAGAAGGCTGCACAATTTTTGTGAAAACAGGACATCTCTTAGGGGTAAATTAGCTCTTGTATATTTTTAGTCAAGCCATGTTAAGAATGCAGAATTTTCCTAACATGCATTACCTAAGATAACTTTGAGTGATATAAAGATGGTTCTGGAACAGGATCCCACATGACTCAATCATTTCGAGGGTAAACAAGAATTCAAATGCCTTAATGGTTTGCAAGCCTAACTTTCACTTCCAGCAAGTATGCTTCATAGCCAGTTGATTGCAGTAAAAAATTATCTTAGCCTCTAGAATTTAAAAGAACTCCGAACGATGGAAATTCAAGACCAGTCAGTAAGTTAGATTTAGTACCACTTTTTTGTAATGAAATTTTTTCTATCACTTCTCTTTAGTTTGTTTGTTTCAGTTGCTCACGCTGAAACCTTACTCGTTCCCATATCTAAATTCGATAATGATTCCCAGCAGTTAACGAATAGCAGGGTATTGGAATTTTGGGGGTACCATAATTATCAAGGTAGCGATAACTATCAGAATACTTTGAAGTTGCGTTACTACAATCCGCTTGAAGTCGGTGACTGGCGAGGCCGCATTCGTCTGGATACTGCTTATGTAGCCAATTTCAACTCAATTAGCTCTGAAAATAACTCCGGCCAATATAGTTCCGGCAATACGATGGTAACGATCTGGGGGCAAGATAGACGCTTTCTAAAACCACTAGGCGCCTTAGTTGGTGGCCGCGTTATCTTTCCTTTTGGAAATAATGGTCAATGGGCGGTTGGACCTCAATTGGGTTGGTCATTTATACCAGAAGTAGATAGTAAATTGCATGTGACAGATTTTTCACCGCTGATTCGTTATATGTATGGATTTGATAGTAAAAATAACAGCATCATTACCAATCCCAGTCAGCCTGCACTTCAGAGAAGTCTTCAAATGTTCCCAACTATCGGTTTTCAGTTAGGCCCCAACACAATGTTGCGTTTTTGGGATGAGAATGGCATGGTTTATAACTCTGCTGGCGGAGGTTGGTTTGTACCTATCGATGCCATGGTGACCCATAGACTTACAAAGCACTGGGTTGTGGCTATTGGAGCAAGCAAGCAGGTGGTTGAAACTTATAGGCAATATGATTGGTCAAGCTATGCAAAAGTGTCTTTTAATTTCTAATATTGAGAGCGCACACGTCAATCTTATTGCTGGTTACGTTTCGCTTTTGTAGCCTTTTCTTGGCGCATGAAAATTGCATTCTTCAGCAAACCTTTGTTGCGGATGAGGGATTTTGAGCCACTTCCCTTATATTTGCTTCACTTAAGCCTTTTAGAGATTTGCATTGAATCTTCAACAAACTAACCAAGGTGATTCTAAAGGTCAGAATTCCTCGATTGATCATAATTCATCCAAGCAGGGATAGGTGCCAAGAAAGTCATTCTGGGGCTCCGAGGTGATGGTTGCTGGCTATTATTCATATGCATACTACTTTGTAGGAACTCCTAGGGATTTACCATAATCTTTATGCGTATTTGATTTGAATCCATCCTTTAGAATATAGGGCAGTCATTTGAGCCTCAACCTAGTCCCTATACCAACTTCATTTTTAACCTAATTAATAATTTTTATGAATAAGAAAATCCTTTCAACATTGATTGCAGCATGTGGATTGTTTGCGTCTATTGGCTCATCTTACGCGGCTGATGATCTCAGTCCAATTCCTAAGGTAGCTGATGCATGGCGTTTTGAAATAACGCCTTATCTATGGGGCTCTGGCATCAAGGGAACTATGGGCTTAGATAACGGGCTTGCTAAGTCAGCGGACTTTACAACCAGTAATGTCCTCGGCAACCTAAAATCAGGTGGCATGATTGCAGCTGAAGCGCATCAGGGTAAATGGGGCGTCATGGGAGATTTGGTTTCTGCCACTTTGCAAAAATCGGGCAATGTTCCCGTAGTTACACCTGATGGCTCGGATACAGTTGCGGGCAAGGTTACTCTGCAGCAGACATTGCTGACGGGGGCAGCTACCTACACAGTAGCAAATACTAAAGATGCTTATGTTGATGCTTTGCTCGGTGTTCGTGCCATCTACGCCACGGCTACTTTGAATGCAAATCTCGACAACACTCCATATAAGGAGACCGTCTCCAAGACGACGTCGACAGTAGATCCTATTATCGGAGCTAAAGGCCGTTATCGAATTGCCGACTCTACTTGGTATGTGCCGTTTTATGGTGATATTGGAAGCGGCGGCGGCACTACTAACCTTACGTGGCAGGCGATGGCTGGCGTGGGAAAAACCTTCAACAGCCTGATTGACGCTTCCTTAACTTATCGCGCGCTTTATTACGACATGAAGGCTGGTGGTGTTTTGCAAAAAACTACCATGTTGGGACCACAAATTGCTGTGACCTTTAAATTCTAATTTTATAAAACCATTCTATGAACCACTATTCAAAAACTATCATCACTGCATTATTGGCAGTTGCTTTTGCGACTCCAGTATTTGCCCAGGAAATTCCAGCGCGTGCTGGGACTGCAGCAGCAGAGAAATCGGGAGTGTTAGCTGCACCTAAAAAAGATATCGATACTGTTGATATTGCGAAGAAGTTAGCTAACCCTATTGCGAATATGATCTCCGTGCCATTGCAGTACGAGTTCAACCGTGGTGTTGGCCTCAATCAAGGTGGTTCAGAGCAAACTTTGCTGTTTCAACCAGTAATGCCATTTAATTTAGGTGGTGGCGATATTTTTATTGTTCGACCGATCGTAGCGGGCGTGAGAGAGACTAGTGTTCAATATGCTCCAGGACAGTCCTATTCTGGATACGGTATTGCCAGTGTGACGCTCGAATCATTTTATGCGCCCAATACCAACTCCTCTTGGATTTGGGGTATTGGTCCGTACGCTCAGTCACCATCAGGTAATAGCGGTAGATTTGGTTCGCAACAAACTGCTGCTGGTGTGACTGGTGTCGTGCTCAATCGCGATGGTCCTTGGACTTACGGCTTGCTGGGTTATCAATCATGGAGCGTCGGTGGTAATCCTGCTTTTGGTACGCAAAATAATCTGTATGGGCAACCTTTTGTTGCGTATACGACTAAAACAGCTTGGACCTATACCGCTAATATGGAGGCGCAATATAACTATGATGTGCGCCGTACATCCAATCCGCTCTACGCTGGCGTTTCTAAACTGTTTGTAATTGACGGTGTACCTTTCTCCTTTGGAGCGGGCCCGATGTACTACGTTAGCAATACTCCAGGCGGCCCATCAGGCTGGGGTGCAAGAGCAACAGCTACTGTGGTTATTCTGAAGTAATTTCCACTTAAATTAGGAATTTAATATGAAATTTGCACCAAAATTACTGGCCACATTATTGATGGCTCAGTGCGCTCTTGCCTTTGCCAAAGGCAATGCTGACACCATCTTTTATGGTGGTCCAATCGTCACTGTTAATGCGAAGAACGAAGAAGTTCAAGCATTAGCTGTCCAGAATGGCAAGATTGTTGCTGTTGGGACTAAGGATGCAGTTACCAAGGAGTGGCAGGCCAGCAATACTAAGGTCATTGATCTGCAAGGCCAAACTCTGATGCCAGGATTTGTAGAGCCTCATGTGCACATCATGGTGACTGCAGTATTTGAAGGCTTAGGATTAAATTTAAGTAACTTCACTTTGCCTTATGACACTAAAGAAACCCTAATTCAAAAAATGAAGGCAGGATTAAAGAATGTTCCTGCTGGTGGTTGGTTATTTGGTTTTGGTGTTGATCCATCACGTACAAGCCCATTTATGGCGGAACTCACTGCTGATGATTTGGATAAGGTATCAACTACTGTTCCTATTTTTATCGTCAATCAATCTGGACATATCGGCTACGTGAATCACAAGGCTTTAGAGCTTGCTGGCGTTACCAATAAAACTCCAAATCCTGCTGGCGGCGGTATTTATGTAAAAGATGCAAAGGGTCAGCTCACTGGTAAGTTAGTAGAGCCACCAACCTATTTACCGTTTATGGCCAAAATGCCAAACCCAACAGAAGAGCAATTGTTTGCTGCTATCCAAGGCACCATGAAGAAGATGGCATCAACAGGGGTGACTACTGCCTCCGAGATGAGTGTTGGTGGTAATTTTGGTGTTGATAAAGAGATCGCAATCTATAAAGCAATTTTTGCAAAGAACGCATCGCCAATTCGAGTCCGTGGATACTTATTTAGTGAAACTTTGCCTCCTGGATATAAGGCTATTAAGCCAAATGAGGGTGACGATAAGCTACGCTTCATTGGTATTAAATATATTACCGATGGCTCTACCCAGGGTTTAACTGCTGCACTCAATCAGCCCTATAGTTATCCCAAAGATAGCAAGTGGAGTGGCTCACTCAACTATAAGGATGCTGATATACAGGCATCTATGAAGTCATACTTTGATCAAGGTTGGCAAATTTCTTCCCACTCAAATGGTGATAAGGCGATTGATCAGGCTTTAAATAGCTACGCTAAATTATTGGCGGGTAATCCTAAGCCGCAAGAGCGTCGTTTGCGTATTGAGCATTTCACGGTTAATCGTCTAGATCACGTTACAAAGTCAGTGAAATTAGGCGTGATACCAAGCTTTACTATTGGTCATGTCAATTATTGGGGTGCGGCATTTAATGATCACATCATTGGCTCAGAGCGTGCCGAGCGAATTGACCCAGCAGGAGACTTTAAGCGTGCGGGTGGTAAATTTACGCTTCATAGCGACTCACCGGTTTCCAATGTCGGCCCTTTGAACTATGTGAGCGAAGAGGTAACGCGCTTATGGCAACTGCCTCCGCAGAAAGTGCTTGGACCAACTCAAGCTGTTACTGTTGACGATGCGATGCGAGCAATTACGATCGATGCCGCATATCAAATCTTTGCTGACAATATTGTAGGTAGTTTAGAAGTCGGCAAGCAGGCTGACTTAGTGATATTGGAGAAGAATCCACGTAAGACACCGCCTGCAGAAATTCGTAATATCAAGGTCAAGGAAACTTGGGTTGATGGTAAGCAGGTAAGCCTTAAGTAAGTCTTAATCAAGACAGTTTGTAAAGGGGGACACTCGCTGATGCGGGTGTTTCTTTTTGTTTAAATGAGCGGTAATTTATCTCATTTGAGATGAAGAATCTGATGGAGTTTTTATGAATCTAAAATCAAAAATTATTTATTTATGTGCACTAGGGCTTGTTTCAGGCCTTGCTTCAGCTGTTCAATTAATTGACCCACCATCAACACCTAAGGTGAGTGAGATCACTGTTTTCGTGGCAAAGAAAATTGTGACGATGGATCCCTCGATTCCAAATGCCACTGCAGTTGCTGTATCTGATGGACGCATTCTGTCAGTGGGTTCATTAGAAGATATGAAGCCTTGGACTGATAAGTACCCAACAAGGATTGATCGTCAATTTGCTAATAAGGTCATGTATCCAGGATTTGTTGAGCCGCACGCACATCCTTTGCTTGCGGGTCTTCTGTTTAATAGGCCGCTGTTAACTCCGTCACCCATGCCTAATCCATGGGGCACTCCATTTGCTGGTGTGCCAACCCTGCCGGCTGCAATGGCGCAGTTAAAGAAGTATTCGGATGCTATTAAGGATCCCAAGGAGATTTTGCTGACTTGGGGTTATGACGTAGTGGCAATGGGTAAGCTGCCTGATCGCCAGCTTTTAGACCAAGCTTCCACTTCAAGGCCTATCATCGTGTGGGACATCTCTGGCCATGACATGTACGTCAATACAGCCATGATCAAACATTACGGAATTACGCCAGACATGGTGAAGAATGTTAAAGGCGTCGGCTTGGATAAAGATGGTCAATTAAACGGTCAATTTTTAGAGATTCCAGCCATGCAATTTATTCTGAAGATTGCAGGCAAGGATATCTTGAAGCCGCATGAGATTCCAAACGACTTTATGTACATCAATGACTTGATGCAGCAGGCTGGTATTACGACATCGGGAGATTTGGCGTTTGGAACCATGAATATTGACATGGAAACCAAGATTTCCAAGGCATATACCCAATCACCTAATACCGCATTACGCCTTGTCCCAGTTGTTTATGCAGAGCCATTCATTCAAAAGTATGGTGATAAGGCAATTACTGAGGCTCAGAATCTCTCTCAGCAAGATAATGATCGCCTCATTTTCCAAGGTGTGAAGTTTTATAGCGATGGGGGTTATTTGCCTGAGACTATGCGGATGGAAAGCCCCGGTTATACAAACGGCACAATAGGTTCAACTAACTATCAGTCGGCCAAAGAGTTTGCTGGTGCAATGAAACCATGGTGGGATGCGGGCTTTCATATTCACATTCATAGCAACGGGGATGTCGGTAATGCCCATTCAATTAATTCATTGCAATTGCTGTTAGATTCAAAGCCACGCTTTGATCACCGGTACACCATTAATCATTTTGGCATTCCATCGACTGCCATGGTGATGAAGATTAAGACATTAGGCGCAGTTGTAAGTGCCAATATGTCCTATATCTCAGAGCGTGCCCAATTAGAGTATCCAATGTTAGGTGTTGATCGCGCATCCTACGCAACGCGTCTTGGTGCTTTAGTGCGTAGTGGCATTGTGACATCTATCCACTCTGATGCGCCTGTATCAGCACCTGCACCATTAAAAGAAGCATGGACCGCGGTTACCCGTAGGGACGTTTATAGCGATGGCAAGGTCTGGGCGCCAGCTGATGCGGTAACGGCTTCAGATGCAATGAAGATGATCACCATCAATGCTGCTTACACTCTTGGAGTGGAGAGTAAGGTGGGTTCAATAGAAGCAGGTAAGTTTGCTGACTTTGCCATCTTAGATTCCGATCCACAGACAATTCCCGCAATCAAGATTAAAGACGTTGCCGTACATGCCACTGTATTGGGTGGTAAGGTTATTCCAGTTTCAGAGACTAAAAAACCAAGGCCGATGAATTAATTTCAAAAGCATTTAAGGTTAAGAGTGCCAATCCTAGGATTGGCATTTTTTTGCTCTCAAAATGCAAATGACTTCTATCCGTGCTCTAATGCCAGCACTATGATTACAGTCGTTATCGCTCCTATCAGTATGGCCACCTTGCAGCCCACTGCATTGAGTCTTTACTCTCACAAACAGTGGCACCTAGCCGCATTATTTTTGCTGATGATGGTGCTCATGATTGCACGCACTTGCCAAATTTCTATCCTGGGGTTGAATATATCTTCAGGCCACAAAACTTAGGTACGGTCGATAATTTTCATGATCTGTTATCTCGAATTGATACGGAATATGCTTTGTTTGTTGGTGCTGATAATTGGCTACGTTCAGATGCAATCGAGCTATTGTCCCAGGCGAGCTCTGATATTGTGACCTATGACATCGTGGTCACCGGTGAGCTCAAGGAAGAGATTCATGATCGAGTGCCTGGTGAAACCATTCCCTATCAAGGTGACTTGTATTGGGATCGAGAAGGCAAGCATCATGGCTCCATGATGTATCGCACTGAGTTAGCTCAAAAAATTGGATACAAGCGTAGATACGCTGATGGAGTGCATGCCCAAGAAGACTGGAATCTATGGGAAAAAATGTTAGAGCAGGGTGCTAGTGTTTCTAGCCTCAAAGAAGGTCTGCTCTATTACAGAAGACATCGTGAAAACTTCTTAAAGTATGACCATCTTATTGAGGAAGTTGAAGAGGCTTCCTAGATTTTTGATCTCATTTGATCAAGGGTTTGAGTATCAACTTCTAGGCGTATCCCAAGGACGCCTGAGCCTTGCCTAACAGGAGTCTTGCGTAGAGTCATCGTCACGGACTGAATTTGCGGATATTTTGCACAAGCCTCGACAATTCTAGTCATTAAGCGTTCTTGGGTTTCGTAATGACCGTCCTGTGCAAGCTGGTCTATTTGTAAAACAAGTGGATCATAGTCAAAGACGCTTGTCATGACATCATTAGCTATCATGACAAGCTGAGGATCAATTGCCAGGATGAGATCCAATAGGTGCCGATCTGGAACTACCGCTCCAGTAGCATAAGTCCCTATCTGGGTATTTAGCACTAGATCCTTTATTTCTACAAATGCTTTTGATGGCATACAGGGCTTTCTGGATGGATTCTCTAGGCAATGTAGCTTAAGTTATCTATTTTTGCTGGGCTTTAAAGTGAGGGGGTTTAGCCGCAGACTGAGCGACTTTGCCAATGCCGATTAGTATGAGGGCATGAGTCTATTGAGATTAGTCCAAATGCTTTGGCAAAAGCTTCGTCATTACTATGACGACATTATCAGCTTGATTAAAGCAAATTTACGCTAAAGATATAGCAGGCAATTTACTTCACGGATTTATGTGGTGATCGCAGTTATGGAGGATGATCGAATGAATCAAATTCTCTTTGTCTGTAAAGGGGATTCATTACAGAAATCGTCCGAGGATTTATTGCGCCAATCTGCCCAGCTCAGTAAATCCCATGAAATTCATCTTCCTAGAACGGCGCAGAATTTTCTATTACAAAAAAATTTGACCCTTTCTGAGTGCAATAGATAGATCTTTGATATATATCAACACTTCCGCACTAAATAAGACCACAATAAGAAAGCGATTTGTATATATCTAAATAAAGTGAGTCTTATAATGAAGCTTGAGTTTATTGGCCCTGCCAGCCTATTAGAGAATGGCAATGTGGCATTTCCAGCATTGCTTGACGCTAAGCCAATGCAATGTGTTTTTAGCTTTGAAGCGCTGCAAGATTTGGATGTAGATGGAGTAGAAAAGGATTCTTTGCGTTTATTCCAGAATCATCAGCTAAAGCTCTTATCGATTGCGGAAAATAAAATTCTAGCTGGTCACGCTGTAGATGGTGCAGTACATGTGTTTAGTCATGACTTAATTCTAGATTAAGTATTCCTGATCTACTGCATTTAATATTTTGTTGTTTTAATTAGAAAGAGAAAGTATGTCATTTAATCACTCAGTAATTTGGATCGATCATCAAGAAGCGCACGTTATTTATTTCAACCCCACTGCGAGTGAGAGTGAGGTCATTAAAACTAGATCTACTCATAAGAACGTTCATCACAAAAGTGGCTCTGTCAGTGGCGCACGTGCTGAACCGGATCAGCATTACTTACATGAAGTAATCCAAGCGGTCATGGAATCTAAAGAGATTTTGATTGTGGGCCCTGGCTCTGCAAAATTGGATTTGATGAAGCATGCTACTAAGCACGATCACACCATTGCCGAAAAGGTAGTTGGCATTGAAACCGTAGACCATCCTACTGATGGGCAATTATTGGCTTACGCTAAAAAGTACTTTGCTAAAGTAGATGCTCTAAAAGGCGATACCGTTATTACTGGTTGATGTTTTTATCCCCCTGAAAATGGGGGATAATTTAACGATGTTGCTCATCACTGCCTTCATCATTAATGGATCTCTGGCACTTATTGCGATCCTCTTGCATTACGAGGCCCTTTTTCAGCTTGATAAGCTGCTTCCCAAGATTGCCCATATTGCGCCGCGTTTTCGGGTCTTAATAGGCGTTGGCGCTATCTTCATGGCACATATAGTGGAGATTTGGCTGTTTGCTTTTGGCTATTTCTTTACCTTGCAGTTCCCCGTCATGGGTGGACTTGTTGGCGAGCTTTCCGGCCATGGGATCTTGTTAGATTGTGCCTACCTGTCCTTTGTTACCTTTACGACATTGGGCTATGGTGAGATCGTGGCACAAGGCTACTTACGTTATTTGACCGGAGTAGAGGCGCTAACAGGCTTCACCCTGATTACCTGGTCCGCTTCATTTCTCTTTATTGAGATGCAAAAGTATTGGACTGTATATAAAACAAATAGGGTGGAATAGACAAAAATGCCTAGACAGATATCCTTCAAAGAAAAGCTGAGAAAGATTGTCTTTGAGTCGAATACTCCTTTGGGGCTTCGATTTGATCAGGTATTAATTTTCGCCATATTACTTTCCCTGCTAGTGGTTGTATTGGATAGCATTGAGTCGGTATCGAAAAACTTCCATACCGAACTCTCCTTTTTTGAGTGGGTGTTTACTGGTCTTTTTACAGTGGAATATCTTGTCAGAATCTACTGCGCCCCGAATCGTATTAAATACATCACCAGTTTTTTTGGCATCATCGATCTTCTTGCCGTTGTGCCAACCTATTTGGCTTTAATCTTCCCAGAGTTGCATGCCTTAATTGATGTCAGAATTTTGCGCCTCATTAGGGTCTTCCGAATCTTTAAGCTGACTCAATACATGTCTGAATATCAGCATCTAGCTGATGCAATGGCAGCTAGCAGAAGAAAAATTTTGGTCTTTCTGTCTGTTGTTCTCATGGTGGTGATGGTCATGGGCACATTGATGTATGTGGTTGAGGGGCCAGTCCACGGCTTTACGAGCATCCCAGTTTCGATCTATTGGGCGATCACAACAATGACCACGGTAGGTTTTGGAGATATCACCCCGCAAACGGATTTAGGCAAGTTGATTGCCTCGCTCATGATGCTAATGGGCTGGGGAACCCTAGCAGTGCCAACCGGAATTGTTACAGCAGAAATGTCTTATACAAAAAGGCCGCATCGAGGAAATAGAGATCGCGCCTGTTTGGTTTGTATGCGCGATGGATATGGCCGTGAGGATCATTATTGCTCTTCTTGTGGCTCCCCATTACCGCCAGCAAGATAGCGTTAAAACTCTTTCGCAAGTCTTACTGCAAGCACTCGAGTTTGTACAAACCCATTTTTGATTTCCATATCTCTGCCGTATTGCAGGGAGAATCTGCCAATAGGCGTGTGCGCCTGACCGCTTAGCAAAAATCTTTGGGTATTCACCACATTATTTTGATAGCTGTTATTAATTGAGGTTGCACCACCAGCAACATAAAAGTAAGAGGCTGCTACGGTAAAGATTTGGTTAATGCGATAAATGGGCCCCAGCTGAGTAGTGGTGAGTGGCTTTTGGTTTAATGAAGCAGTGGTAGTTAGGCTTCTCGTGCATGCTAAGCCGCACTGACTATTGCCACCGAACCACATTGTGTCGACTGCAATCATGCCATCTACATTGGAGGTGATCGGTGTCTGAAAGCCCATCTGTAAATCAGTCCTAAATCGATTCTCGCCTACATTAAAAGACCTTTGACTAGAGTAACTCCCAGTCGGGCTAATGAGATAGGCTGCCAATCCAAAATACGTTCGAGTTGACCTATTGGAGTACGGCCAAATAGCAGTGGCAAACGTGAGATCACCAACACCCGTATCGCTTGCTTGGTTGGCTAGTGAACCCTTTGGGTTAATG
The DNA here is from genome assembly GCF_018688455.1 of Polynucleobacter sp. AM-7D1. Lineage (NCBI taxonomy): Bacteria > Pseudomonadati > Pseudomonadota > Betaproteobacteria > Burkholderiales > Burkholderiaceae > Polynucleobacter > Polynucleobacter sp. AM-7D1. Next base: position 1,492,359 of record NZ_CP061319.1, on the reverse strand, counting down.
CTTCCATATGGAAGTTGAATAAAACTTGCTGCGGGAAGGTTACCCATGTCATAGGTTCTAGTGCCACGAAAAATCGCGCTTTGGGTATCAATGACTGGACTACCCGCTTCCGCGGCACCATTTTTATAAAGCGTATTGTTCTCGGTATTAAGATAACTGACCGTGATGTAGTTCTTATTAGGGAGAGGGGCAACAATATCGTTAGGCTGTAAATCAATCGCCCATACTAAGCCTGGCCCAAAAGCCATTAGCAGGAAGAGATTTTTAATCCTAAACATAATTCGAGGATTCTAATGTGCATTTCTAGATCTTTTATAAAACTGATCTAAACCTATAAGATGTGTCTTTCAGACCTTATTTTTCAATACCGAACCTTTCTTAGGCTGCTATGACCCAACCTTCATCAATATTCCCAGTCTTATGCATGGTGTTTAGCTTAGTGATGCTATCTGGCTGTCAGTCGACAGGTGCGGATGGAAAGCCTTTAACTGCTCAAGAGATTGTGCAGAAAAGAGAGGCGACGCTTGCAATGTCTAAGGTGGGTTTGGCTGCTCTCATTAAGCAAAATCCCGCAATCAGGAAGGATATAGAGACCTCTCCGGGATACGCAGTCTTTAACACTACCAATGTCAATGTGGTGTTATTGGTGGTCGCTAGGGGTGAGGGCGTTTTATTTGATAAGCGTCGTTCAGAGCCTATCTTTATGCAAGCCATGAAAACCGGCGAAGGGATTGGCGCAGGATATCAAGATCAGTACCAGATTATTCTTTTTAAGAATACGGATGCAATCAATCAGTTTTTGTTGACCTCAATTGATGGACAGCGTGGCGGCATGGATGTGGATGCAAACTTTTCTGCTGGATCTGGCGGTACTATCCGCTCATTTAATCCTTACATCACAATTTATACGGTTGGACTTAAAGGCTACGACTTGCAAGCCAACTATGGCGGAACACTGTATCTTGTTGATCAACAGCTTAATGATGTCAAGACTATTAATAATTTACCTAAGAAGCAGTAGTAAATTGAAGTGCGGTTTGAATGGTCTGGAAATGAATGTCTACGGTAGTGCAAATCTCTTTTCCATAGCCACCTGCCATTGAGAAGGCAATTGGGATCTGGCGGTCTGCACCATATTTAAAGACACGCTCATCTCTTTGGCGCATGCCCACTTTACTGATGTCTAACTTTCCCAGTCTATCGCCTTCGTGGGGATCTGCACCAGCTAGATAAATAATGAAGTCAGGTATAAATGTATCTAGCATCTCTAATCCCTGATCCAAAGCTTTGAGGTAATCCTCATCTTTACATCCATTGGGCAGGCCAATATCTAAATCACTCTGCTCTTTAGTGAATGGGAAATTATTTTCACCATGAATTGATAGCGTAAAAATGGATTTGTCATGTTGAAGAATGGATGCCGTGCCGTTTCCTTGGTGAACGTCTAAATCTACGATGGCTACTTTAAGTGTTGAGTTCACTTCTTTTTGTAAGGCTCTCGCTGCAATCGCGGAGTCATTAAAAACGCAAAATCCACTGCCCATATTCCGATAGGCGTGGTGCGTTCCACCCGCTAGATTTACTGCTAAACCTTCATCTAGTGCCGCCTTTGCGGCTGCCACAGTAGCACCAGCAGAACGGCGTGATCGCTCCACCATTTTTTCGCTCCAAGGAAAGCCAATCTCCTGTTGCTCCTTTGTGCTTAAATCCCCCGCAATGACTTTCATGAGATAGCTAGGGTCGTGCGCATACAGAATTTGTGTATCGGTAACGGCGGGTGCCTCTACGAGCTCTATGCCCTCTAGTTGTGTAACGAGGTCGCGCAACTGGCTGTACTTTTCCATCGGAAAGCGGTGTCCCGGTGGAAGTGGTAAAACATAGTGGTCGGTATAAAAAGCTTTCAAAGCAATCTTGTTTTCATTTGACTTTTACGTGTGTCGAATAGTCTATTCGTTTTTCTATAGGTAGGTATGGCTCGATCTGAAAAAGCAGGATTTAAGGGGAATAAATCATTTTTGCCCAGTAAGACCTGTCTGGTCTGCGGTAAGGAGATGACGTGGCGTAAGTCGTGGGCTAAAAATTGGGATGAGGTCAAATATTGCTCTGATGCCTGTCGCTCCAAAAAGTCCAGCAGTAAGGCGGAGGTGTAATCGATGCGCACCTTGATTTACTGGTTTCGAAATGACTTGCGATTGGCGGATAACCCAGCATTTGCGCAAGCTTGCTCAAATGCAGATTATCTTTTGCCGGTGTACATCCATGATTCAAAAGAGCAAGACATGGTTTATGGTTTTGAGAGGCAAGGACTGCATCGAAAAGCCTTCTTGCGAGCCTCATTGGATGACTTAAGGGCGCAGCTACAAGCTCAGGGATCAGATCTATTCGAGTTGGCTGGCAAGTCGACAGAGGTATTGTTGCAGCTAGTTCAGGATACTGCTGCAACAGCAATTTATTGCGAGCAAATTGCAGCGCCCGAGGAAATAGAGCAAGTACGAATTTTGCAAGAGCAGGCAGTTGAGGTTAAGGAGTTCTGGCAATCAAGTATGTTGGAGCCGCAAGCCTTGCCATTTGCATTAGAAAACATGCCCGATGTATTTACGATATTTAGACGCGAGGTCGAGCGAGCACAGCTCAAGTTTGCACAGCCCATCAATGCGCCCAAGAAGATTCCTTTACTACCAAGGCTTTTACCTCAGCACCCAATATCACCCTCTAGAACTCAAGCAGTTGCACACCCATATTTTGTGGGAGGAGCTAGTCATGCACAGACCCATCTGAAGCAATACTTAGAGCGGCGTTTGCCAGATAGTTATAAAGAGACCCGCAATCAACTGATTGGTATGGATTACTCCAGTAAGTTTTCAGCATGGCTTGCCCTGGGTTGCATTTCGGCACGTGAGATAGCGGCGCAATTAAGTGATTATGAAAATCGCTATGGTGCTAATGATGGCACTTATTGGCTTTGGTTTGAATTACTCTGGCGAGATTATTTTCGCTTTATTCACTTCAAGTATGGTCAAAACCTGTATCGCGCCAGCGGCTTAACGGGGCTCGCTGTAAAGCCATCGCCCCAGGCTAGTTTTGAGCAATGGCGCTTTGGCAATACTGGTTCTGAGTTGGTGGATGCTGGCATGCGTGAGCTTTATCAGAGTGGTTACCTATCCAATCGGATGCGCCAGATTGTGGCTGGCTACTGGATATACGACATGCAGGGTGATTGGCGCGCAGGTGCTGCTTGGTTTGAGTCTCAACTAATCGACTATGACGTCTATAGCAATCAAGGTAATTGGCTCTATATAGCTGGGCGCGGCACTGATCCTAGAGGAGGTAGACCCTTCAATGTGGCTAAGCAAACTCAAGACCACGATCCAAAAGAAATCTACCGCAAGCTTTGGCTATCGTCCTAGTAGAGTGTTATAGCTGTTCCACCGCTGCGTATTGCTCTAGCACTTCTAGAGAGACTTTCTCCAAAGCTTTGATGTGGGTACTTTCCAGTTTAATCATCGGCGCACAGTTGGCTTCTAGAGCTTCGATCCAGCGGTTCAGGCAAAGACACCACTGATCGCCCGCAATTAAGCCTGGAAACTGGTATTCCGGTCTTGGGGTGATCAAATCATTACCGCGCTTAAGACTAAATTGCAAAAAGTCATTGCTGACAATTGCACAGACCAAATGACTGCCGAGATCTTGTTCATTTGTTTTGCAGCAACCATCTCTAAAAAACCCTGTCAAAGGATCAAAAGAGCAGGCAACTAGTGGTTGCCCTAAAACATTCAGAGGTAAGTCAGTCATGATGGATGCTTTCGATTGCGTGAAGTTTGTTAACAAAAAGAGGTTATGGGCTTGGATATCGCGTATGCGATAGTGCTCTGCCTGAAGAATCTACTTTGACCAAGATCATGTCACCCGAATTAAGAACTTGGCCCGTGAAGGATTCAATATTGACATGATGGGTGACCATGATGATTGGTGCTTTTGGATGTTGAATGCGCTCCAGCTGAATGAGCTTCATTAAAGCCTCAGTCTGCTTTTGAGCTTGGCTCATATCATCAAAGAAGGACCCGAGTGCCGCCTCCTTTTTAACCTCACCCTTATTGAGTAGGCTTGCAGTATCAAAGCAGCGGCACCAGGGACTGCTGTAGACCTGTGCTTTAGTGATGCCCTGTTTGGTCAACCAATCCCCAGTAGCTTTAGCCTGCTTCTTGCCACGCTCACCCAGATTGCGTTGCGTAGAACATTGGCTTAGCTGGTAACCCTGGGGATCACCAAACCCCGGCGCATCAGCATGACGCATAAGTAAGACATGTTGACCATCTTGCATAGCCTTAGCGAACTCAGTTTGCGCGAAGAGAGATGTTTGCACCCCGACAAGCATGAGTATTGCGAGAAAAATGTGGGAGAAATAGCTCATTAGGTGTTCTGAGTTACCAGGGTAGTCTCTCGCCAGAGTAAGTAATAAAACTGCCTGAATCTTCTTTGCTGAGCGAGAAAAGAACATTGAGCATATCGTTGGCAGCATCTAAAGGAGGTCTACCAATTTGCTCTCCCTTAAAGGGTTTTGATAAGCGAGAATTCACGGTCCCTGGATGCAGTGCCACAAGTGCAGTGTTGGGTTTGGTTCTAGCAAATTCAATCGATGCTGTCTTGATCAGCATATTGAGTGCTGCCTTAGAGGCGCGGTAGCTATACCAGCCACCGAGACGATTGTCTTCAATGCTGCCCACTTTGGCAGAGAGTGTTGCCATGACCGAGTTGGCTGGATCCAGTAACTTTGAAAAGTATTTGATTGTCAATCCAGGCCCGATAGCATTCATTTGCATCAATAGCTGCAATTGCTCGGCATTGAGATCATCTAGTTTCTTTTCTGGCATCCAATCAGCTGAGTGCAATATGCCGATGGTATTGATGATCAGCTGAAAGGGCGCCTCTCCTGAAAGGGCTTTTGCTGCGTCTTCAACGGTGTTGAGATCTTGATAATCAATTGGATTGACAGAGTTTCGATGTATGCCTATTACTTTCGTGCATGCGGGATGCTGTTCCAGCAATTCCATGAAGGCAGAGCCGATGGTTCCAGAGGAGCCAATCACGAGTGCACGGAAGGAATTGGGAATTAATGACATGAATAGGGTAAATGAATGGGGTCTCAGCCAGTTTATTGAATAAGTCTTAAACTTGCTCGATGACGACTCGACTGCCCCAAACGCTTTCAGAAGCAGACCTCTCAAGGTTGATTGAGATGGCCTGGGAGGATCGCACGCCTTTTGATGCTATTAAATCTACTTTCGGGTATTCCGAGCCCCAAGTGATCGCCTTGATGAGAAAACAGCTGAAACGCAACTCCTTTGAATTGTGGCGTAAGCGGGTAACTGGCAGGGCAACTAAGCATGTTGCTCTACGCAGTAAATTGGTTAACCGCGCTTACTGCGCAACCCAGTACAAGCAAAAATCGGCATCATGAAAAAGCTGACCATGTTCTATGATGGCCTTTGTCCCTTATGTCAGGCAGAAATCCAGTTTCTTTCTGGACGTAATCAAGCAGGTTTGCTCAGCTTCGTGGATATTAATTCTGACAAATATGCCCCTGATCATGTAGGTGTTTCTTGCGACCAAGCTTTGGCTTCTATGTGCGCTCAATATGATGATGGTGAGCTGATCCAAGGGGTTGAAGTATTTTCAGCGGCCTATAGCCGGGCCAATCTTCCTAAATTGGCATGGCTATTTTCTAGGCCAACACTCAAACCGATTTGGAATTTGGGCTATCGATTCTTCGCAAGGCATCGCCATGCCATCTCAGCACTACTGGGACCACTTGCTTTACGACTGGTGAATAGAAAGGCATAAGGATATGAAACTCTCTCGCGTATTAGTCATCACCTTAACCCTGGCTATGGCCGCCCCAATGAGTTTTGCTAAAGAGCCACCGCACATTAAAAGTATGATGGGTCAAGCCCAATTGCAGGGGCTAGGCAGACTGAACTTTTGGGGCTTTCATGTTTATGATGCCAATCTATATCGTGGTACCGCTAAGGATTCTCAGGAGTTCGCACTCGAGCTGAAGTATCAGAGGGCATTCTCGGGTGAGGCGATCGCCAACCGTACAGCTGATGAAATGAAAAGCTTGGGTGTTGCCGATGCCCAAGCAACATCTTGGGGTAAAGAGCTAGCAGGCATCCTCCCCAACGTGGAGCCTGGCCAGACTATTGCTGCTGTCTATATTCCTAAGCAGGGAACCAGCTTCTTTTATGAGGGCAGGAAGATATCGCAAATTCAGGGTGCCGATTTTGCAAAAGCCTTTTTTGGTATTTGGTTAGATTCAAAAACAAGCGTCCCAAAACTCAGGGCTGAGCTCTTAGGGCAGGGCTGCCCGCCACCACTCATTTCAGGAGCATGTTAATGCGCAAGATCCATTTCGTTTCAAAGTGTTTGGGTGTTTGCTTGATTGCATTCGGTCTATTTGGCTGTTCTTCGCCTTCAGTAACGCAGTACGCTAACGAGAAGCCCAACTTAGATCTGAGTGAATACTTCAACGGCACGATAGATGCCTATGGAATCTTTACCGATCGTAGTGGTGAAGTGAAAAAACGGTTTACTGTCCTCTTGGTAGCGCAGTGGAAAGTCGTTGATGGTAAAAAAGTGGGCACTCTCGATGAAAGCTTTGAATATTCCGATGGCACGAAGCAAAAGCGTATCTGGACTTTGACTGAAACTTCCCCAGGTAAATATATTGGCAGGGCAGATGATGTGGTGGGTGAGGCGCTGGGTGAATCAGCGGGTAATGCCCTTAACTGGGCTTACACATTGGCATTGCCAGTAGACGGCACGATTTATCACGTGCAATTTAACGATTGGATGTATCTTGTAACGCCAAAGGTCATGCTGAATAAAGCCAAGATGAGTAAGTTTGGAATTGATCTTGGTGAGGTTACCCTGAGCTTTTACAAGCGCTAAGCTGAGCAATTGGTAAGGATGGAGATTTGAAAAAGCTCGTTCTTATTCTGGGTGATCAGCTAGACATCAATAGCTCAGTATTAAAAAATCTCAATCCTCAGGCTGATCAGGTAGTCATGATTGAGTCTGCGGATGAGGCTCAATATGTTTGGTCTCATAAGGCAAAAATTGCATTATTTTTATCGGCAATGCGCCACTTTGCTCAGCATCTAGAAGGGCTTGATATACCGCTTCAATATATCAAGCAATCTCCTAAATCGATTGCTGACACATTGCGGGAAATTCTGAAAAAAGATAACTGCACTCATTTAGTTTGTCTTGAGCCTGGGGAATATCGACTTAAGTGTGAGATTGAAACATTAGCCTCTGAATTAGGTATTGAATTAGAAATGCAGGAAGACCCCCATTTCTATTGCTCACGTCATGAATTTTCTAACTGGGTTGCAGGCAAAAAAGAATTGCGTTTGGAGTATTTCTATCGACTCATGCGCAAGACCCACAACATCCTGGTTGATAAAGAAGGTAATCCAGAAGGTGGGCAGTGGAACTTCGATCGAGATAATCGCAAACCCTTTCCCAAGAAGGGCCCGGGCCTTATTCCGCCTCCAGAATTATTTGAGCCGGATGCAATTACTAAAGCTGTATTGATTGAGGTAGAGGAGCGCTACTCAGATCACCCTGGGTCGTTGGCCAACTTTCAATGGCCGGTTACGCGCCAACAAGCGCTTCAAGCACTCGAGGGGTTTGTAGAGCACCGCTTAGCGACCTTCGGTATCTATGAAGATGCGATGTGGACAGATACGCCTTTTGGTTGGCACTCGCTGTTGTCGAGTTCACTGAATTTAAAGTTGCTCAATCCGAGAGAGGTCATTGATGCCGTTTTGCTTGCTTGGAAAAAGCACAACTTAGAGCTTGCAACAGTAGAGGGTTTCATTCGCCAGATTCTAGGTTGGCGAGAATTTGTGCGCGGCATGTACTACCTTGATATGCCGCAAATGGCACTTGATAACTTTTATGATCACCAGAATGCATTGCCTGCCTGGTATTGGACTGGCAAAACGAATATGAAGTGTATGCAAGAGGCGATTGGGCAGACCTTGCAGTATGGCTATGCCCATCATATTCAGCGACTCATGGTGACTGGTAACTTTGCCTTGCTTGCAGAAATTCTGCCAAAAGAGGTGTGTGATTGGTATCTGGCTATTTATATTGATGCGATTGAATGGGTAGAACTCCCCAATACGGCGGGCATGGCCTTATTCGCGAGTGGTGGTCGTTTCACTAGCAAGCCTTATATTGCCAGCGGTGCCTACATTAAGAGAATGAGTAACTATTGCGGATCTTGCCAGTACAAGCCCGATGTCCGATTTGGGGAAGGTGCTTGCCCGATGACCAATCTCTATTGGAATTTCTTGATAAAGCATCGTCAACAGTTTGAGGCAAGTCCGCGTACCCGATTGATGACCGCCAACTTATCCCGCATTAGCGAAGCTGATCAGCAGGCCATCCAGATACATGCCAAAGCACTTTTGGGGGATTTGAACTCCCTCTAGGTGTTTGTCCTGCTTGTCGGCTGCTACAACGCGTTTTGTGAATTTGTGTCACACTTTCGCCATATAAATCAGTAGGTTAAAAAGCCATGAGAATAGAAGACACCGATCCAGCACGGCATGCTGGCATTGAATATCCCATGGAGGTGGGCGCGCCCGTATTTGCGCCGATTAAAGTCTTGGAAGAAAAAGACAGGGCAGTCAATGTGGCTCGTCAAAATGCCAAGCTTGAATACGATCGCATTATGGAGCAGGCTGAAGTATTAATGAAGCAAGCGCGCTCGCTGCAAGCACGATTGGATGCTACTGAGATGGTTCATAGTGCCAAATTCAGTTTCAATCCCCTGCATGGCAAAACATATCATTTGTATTTTGATAGTCGCATTGGTGCCAATGTATTGATTCAGAATGGTCCAGATCAATGGAGTTGCGGTATTCCTGATTCTTGGACTTATTCTATGGCCGTCAAAAAGCTCGGTGATAGCACTTGGGCTGTTGTTGAGGATGAAGAGCTTGTCTCTTCTGCTGTTGCAGTAAGATAAATTTTTCTATAAAAATAATAAGGTGACTTGTGACAACTGCTCGAATTGTTAATCTTTCAGAACTCGGCAATGCTGATGTGATTCAGTTAATTGATAAAGAGCTTCCAGCTCCAGGAAAAGGGGAAGTTCAGCTTCGTCAAACTGCGATTGGTTTTAACTTTATTGATGTCTATCAGCGCTCTGGTTATTACCCACTCGAGCTGCCAACAGGTTTGGGGCATGAAGCAGTTGGTGTAGTTGAGGCGCTTGGTGAAGGCGTCACTCGATTTAAAATCGGTGATCGTGTCATGTATATCAATGCTGGTATTGGCGCTTATGCGAGTGCACGTAATGTCGCCGCAGATAAGTTGGTCTCAGTGCCAGACAATGTATCCGATGAAGTCGCTGCAGCCGTGTTCTTTAAGGCAATGACTGCACAGTACTTAATTCAGAAAACATATCAGGTGAAATCTGGCGATGTCGTGCTAGTGCACGCTGCTGCCGGTGGTGTTGGTCAAATCTTGGCTGGCTGGGCAAAATCATTAGGTGCTTTTGTGGTTGGAACTGTTGGATCTCAAGCCAAGTTTTCAGCAGCTAAGGAAGCGGGATGCGATGCTGTGGTGGATTATTCAAACCCTAATTGGGTGGAAGAAGTACTCAAGGCAACAGGTGGGCGTAAAGCCAATGTGGTTTATGACTCCGTTGCTAAAACGACATTCCTGGGATCGCTCGATTGTGCTGCACCATTTGGCATGGTTGCTTTATTTGGTGCTGCCTCAGGCCCAGCCCCAGAGATTCAGCCGGAGATTCTGAATAAGAAAGGTTGCCTCTTTTTAACTAGACCTTCTGTATTTCCACATAACGCTACTCCAGAGCTGCTTCAAGAAAATGCTCGTGCAGTGTTTGATGCGATTGCACAAGGTCGAGTGAAGGTGCAAATTGGTGCTAAGTTCACACTTGAACAAGCTGCTGAAGCACATAAAGCAGCCGAAGGAAGAAAAGTTTCAGGTGCAATCATCATGATCCCTTAATGTGGGTTACCGAACATGAGTTGTATTAAAGTAGTTTGCTGAAAAGCCCCGCTTGTGCGGGGCTTTTTTACTTACACTTCAACTTACTTGAGTGATGTACTTGACTGTAGAATGAAGTACACACTTACGCTAATCAAATAAGGCTCACATGAAATTCAATGCCCGACTGATTCTTTCTGCAGCATGTCTCACGTTTTCTTCAATGGTATTTGCGCAGGTACCAGATACTCAATATTCCCAAGGAATCTCTTATATCTCTGGCGGGGTTGGTGAGGAAGAATCTCAGGCGATTTTGACGGAGTCAAAGCAGTGGCCTTTATTGTTAGAGTTATCGCAATTAGAGAATGGTCGTGGCGTTTGGATTTTTGGTGCAAAGATCAAAATTTTGAATGCTATGAATCAAGTGATTTTTGATGCGCAGGCCGATGGACCCTATATCTTGATTAATTTGACTGCAGGTCAGTATCAGATTGAGGCCTCCTACCAAGGAAGCATTCAGAAAAAGTCTATGCTGATTCAGGGTTCTGGACTCCAAAAACTGCCTATTTTTTGGAAATAAGGCGCTTGCCATAGACAAACCCAGGTGTTTGGCTCAGATCATTCTGCTGGAATAGCCTCTATAATTGGCTAAGCGATTGAATTGAAAGAGATTTATTCTCTGATGACTGTTTTAGGTTGTTTGACAGCCCCTAGTGGCTCTTGGACAATGCCTAGGGTGGTTTGATTCAAGCCATTTCTTCCGATGACAGCCACTTATTCTTCCTTCCCAGCATCTCCAAATGCAGCTCTTGAGGCTAGGGGGATTACTTGCGTGCGAGGCGAGCGGACGCTGTTTTCACAATTGAATTTACAGGTCCTTGCCGGTCAGTGTCTCCATATTCGGGGTGAGAATGGGGTTGGGAAGACGAGCCTTTTGCGTTTACTGACGGGATTAGCTTCCCCTGAGTCTGGTGACATCTTATGGAATGGCAATTCCATCAAAGAAGCGGCATCGGAGTATCACGGCAAGCTCTTATTTTTAGGCCATCGCGATGCCTTGAAAGAAGATCTCAGCGCCCTTGAAAATTTGCGCTTGTTTGCAGCGATTGATGACATCTTGCTTTCTGATCAAGATGCTTTTACCTCCCTATGGCGATTTGGCCTGAAAGGGCGCGAAGATCTGCCTGTCAATTGCTTGTCTGCAGGTCAAAAAAAGCGTGTCTTGATGGCTCGCATGGTGACGCGACGGGCACAAGTCTGGATTTTGGACGAACCTTTTAATGCTCTAGATACTCATGCGACCCAAGAGTTGCTAGGCTTGATAGCAGAGCATCTTGAGGGTAACGGTTTGGTAGTCCTGACAAGTCATCAACCCTTATCTATTCCGAATCTGCGAGTGTTGGATCTATGAATGCCTTTGTAGCCATCGTTCATCGTGATCTATTGCTGGTGATGCGTCGCAAGAGCGAGGTCTTAACGGCGTTATTTTTCTTTGTCATAGTGACTAGCCTCTTCCCATTAGGAATCGGTGCCGATACTGCTTTACTAAGAAAAATTGCACCCGGCGTTATTTGGGTTGCTGCCTTGCTTTCCACATTGCTTGGCTTGCAGCGGATGTTCGCAGCTGACTACGCGGATGGCACTCTAGAGCAATTGGTCTTATCCCCGAATTCCTTTACAGTAGCGGTGTTTGGCAAAGTGCTTGCCCATTGGTTGGTATGCGGACTGCCTTTAGTCTTGCTGGCGCCGGTGATTGGCATTCAGTTTGATTTAGATGCTCAGTCTTTGCAGGTCTTAATGGCATCTTTATTGTTGGGAACGCCGGTTTTATCTTTAGTGGGTTCGATTGGGGCGGCTTTAACTCTAGGGGTAAGGGGTGGCAGTGTTTTAATGAGCCTGCTGATTTTGCCGCTGTATATTCCCGTATTGATTTTTGGTGCTGGTGCTGTGTACGCCAGCAGCGTAGGGCTCGATATTACGGGGCATTTCTCCCTATTGGGCGCCTTATTGATTTTGGCATTAGCATTTACACCTTGGGTCAGTGCTATTGCAGTAAAGATTGCTATCGAATGAGTAATGTAAATAATCCATCCTCTAGTCGCATTATTAACTGGTTCAAATTCTCGAGCCCGAGTACCTTTTATCCGCTTGCTGGAAAAATGATCCCTTGGTTTTGGGTGTTAACAGTCATTTTTGGTCTTGCTGGATTGTGGGTCAGTTTTTTTGTGGCGCCGGTAGACGCTGTTCAAGGTCAGGGTTATCGCATTATTTTTGTTCACGTACCTGCCTCTTGGATGTCGATGTTTATCTACTTAGTGATGGCTGCCTGGGCTGGATTAGGTTTGATATTTAATGCGCGTCTGTCGGCCATGATGGCTCAGGCGCTTGCACCAATTGGTGCTTGGATGGCTTTTTTATCTCTATGGACTGGAGCCTTCTGGGGTAGGCCTATGTGGGGCGCATGGTGGGTATGGGATGCACGCTTAACTTCTGAGTTAATTCTGCTCTTTTTATATCTTGGATTTATTGCCCTACAAGCATCGATTGATAATGTTCGCCGTGCCGATAAAGCAGGGGCAATTTTGGCTTTAGTTGGCGTAGTAAACGTCCCCATCATTTATTTTTCAGTGAAATGGTGGAATACCTTGCATCAAGGTGCCTCTGTTTCCTTAACTAAGGCTCCGGCCATGGCCCAGACCATGTTGTGGGGAATGTTATTAATGGCTTTATGCTTCTGGATGTACTCAATCGCAGTAGGGTTAATGCGTGTGCGTGCCATCATTTTGGAGCGCGAGGCCCATACTGACTGGGTTAAGCAATTAAACGAGGTAAAGCATTGATGTGGAATAGTCCGGCGGAATTCTTTGCAATGGGTGGTTATGCGCTCTATGTATGGAGTAGCTTTGGCGTTTGTGCCTTGGTACTCTTGCTTGAGCCCCTGGCTGTTCGGGCGCGACACAGAGTGATTGTGCGAAGACTTCAGCGTGAAGTGATGGCAGAGCAGTTTGATCAAAAGGGTGGTAAGTGAAACCAAGACATAAACGGGCCGCCATTATTGTTGGCGCACTCATTGCTATTGGCATCGCAGCAACATTGATTTTGAATGCGCTCAATAGCAATATCGCTTTGTATGTTACCCCCAGCGAAGTTGCTGCTGGTAAGTCACCGGCTGGTCAAGTCTTTCGGATTGGCGGCATGGTCAAAGATGGATCAGTGAAGCGAGATGGTTTGACTGTCCACTTTGTAATTACCGATATGGCGAAAGATATTCCTGTTGCCTATACAGGCATTCTTCCGGATTTGTTTAAAGAAGGTAAGGGTGCAGTTATCCAAGGTCGCTTAAATCCGGATGGACAATTTGTTGCTAGCGAAGTGCTGGCTAAGCATGATGAGAACTACATGCCACCAGAGGCCAAGCATGCCTTGGATCAGGCTCAAAAAAATGGAAATAAACAATGATTCCTGAGTTTGGGCATTACGCGTTAATCCTGGCTTTATGTGTTGCCATTCTTCAGGGAATTCTTCCATTGGTCGGCGCGCATCAAAGTCGCCGTGAATGGATTTTGTTGGCCAGGCCAGCTGCGCAAACTGTTTTCTTATTGCTCGCTATTGCCTTCGTCATCTTAGCGTGGAGCTTTTATACGAATGATTTTTCTGTGCTCTATGTTGCAGATCATTCCAACTCACAAATGCCAGTCATCTACCGTTTGGGTGCGGTCTGGGGTGGTCACGAAGGCTCTCTATTGTTGTGGGTTTTCTTGCTATCGACTTGGACATTCTTGGTGGCCCAACTTTCCAAAGCCTTGGATGAGTTTATGGTGGCCCGTGTCATTGGTGTCTTGGGCTTAGTCATCACAGGACTGCTCTTATTTGTGCTCTTAACTTCTAACCCCTTTGAGCGATTATTGCCAGCTGCTCAGGATGGACGATCTCTCAATCCACTCTTACAGGATCCGGGATTAGTATTTCATCCGCCCATGTTGTATATGGGTTATGTTGGCTTTTCAGTAGCATTTGCATTTGCAATTGCTTCTTTATTATCTGGTCGCCTTGATGCTGCTTGGGCGCGCTGGTCACGTCCTTGGACAACCGCTGCCTGGGTATTTTTAACTCTGGGTATTGCGCTAGGCTCTTGGTGGGCTTATTACGAATTGGGTTGGGGTGGTTGGTGGTTCTGGGATCCTGTTGAAAATGCCTCATTCATTCCCTGGTTAGTTGGTACTGCTTTGTTACATTCGCTTGCGGTTACTGAGAAGCGTGGTGGATTTAAGAGTTGGACAGTGCTCTTGGCAATTACGGCTTTCTCACTTTCACTTCTCGGAACATTCTTAGTGCGTTCTGGAGTGCTGACTTCAGTGCATGCATTTGCGACTGATCCTAAGCGCGGCATCTTTATTTTGATTTTCTTGGTGTTGGTAGTGGGGTCTTCTTTAACCCTCTACGCTTGGCGTGCTCCCAAGAGTACGCTTGGTGGTAAGTTCAGTTTCACCTCACGCGAAACCTTTATTTTGCTCGGCAATGTTTTCTTGGTGGTATCGGCCGCATCGGTGCTCTTGGGTACGCTCTATCCCTTGCTGATTGATGCTCTCCACCTGGGAAAGATCTCAGTAGGCCCTCCATACTTTAATAGTGTATTTGTACCCATCATGATTCCTTTGTTGGTCTTAATGGGAATTGGGCCCTGGACCAATTGGAAGAACTCCAATCTCGTGGATGTCATTAAGCGCTTATGGATTGCAACTCTAGTGGCAGTGATTGCTGCCGCTTTGATTCCCTTCATCATGGGTGAATTTACCTGGCTCAGTAGCCTTGGTTTCTTACTGGCATTCTGGGTCATTGCCTCAGGTGTTTTGCAGATCATTCGTCAAGCTAAAGCAGGTAAGCCTACCCGCTCCTTTATTGGCATGCAGTTAGCGCATTTAGGTATAGCAGTGTTCGTCATTGGCGTCACCATGGTGGGTACTTACCAAGAAGAAAAGGACGTACGTATGCTTCCCGGTGAAAGTGTTAGCGTTGGTGGTTACCAAATTCAACTTCAAAGCGTCTCTGCTGTGCCTGGCCCAAACTACAACGCAATGCAAGGTACCTTCTTGCTTTCTCGTAATGGGAAGTTGGAAGCTACGATGTACCCAGAAAAACGTAGCTACTTCTCTTCCACTATGCCAATGACTGAGGCTGCAATTGATGTTGGCCTGACTCGAGATATTTATGTCTCATTGGGTGAAGAGTTGGAAGATAAGGCATGGGCTGTTCGCGTCTATTACAAGCCATTTGTTGATTGGATTTGGGGCGGCTGTCTATTGATGGCTCTGGGTGGCGTTTTGGCAATGTCAGATAAGCGCTATCGTATGAAATTACGTAAGGCAGCAGTATGAAAGCCAAGTTTTTAATTCCACTTTTCTTGTTTGTAATTTTGGTTGGATTTTTAGCGATAGGCTTGAATCGCGATCCACATGAAATACCTTCGCCACTAATTGGCAAGCAAGCTCCCGCTTTTGAACTCCCTCAATTAGCTGATCCTCAAAAAACCTTTTCACCAGACAGCATGAAAGGTCAGCCCTGGATTTTGAACGTATGGGCTTCTTGGTGTGTTGCTTGTCGTGAAGAGCATCCCGTTTTGGTTGAGCTAGGTAAGTTGGGTGTCGCGCCGATTGTTGGCTTGGATTACAAAGACAAGCGTGAGGATGCGATGGCGATGCTTGCTCGCCAAGGCAATCCTTATGTTTTATCTGCCTTTGATGCGAACGGTCGCGTTGGTATTGACTATGGTGTATACGGTGTTCCAGAGACATATGTCATTGATAAAGCTGGGGTGATTCGGTTCAAACATATCGGCCCAATCACAATGGAACTATTGAATAAGAAGATTATTCCTCTATTGGGTGAGCTTAAGTGATGTTGCGTAAGCTGATCCTAGCTAGTCTTACAAGTATTGCGATTGCTTGTGCGATGAATGTTGCTTTAGCTAAAGACGCCACTCCGCTCGCAGATGATCCGGTCACTGAGCAGCGCTTGATTGCAATTTCAGAAGAAATGCGTTGTCTGGTTTGCCAGAATGAATCCCTTGCGGGATCACGATCTGATTTGGCAAATGATTTGCGTAAAGAAATTCGGATTTTGATTGGTGAAGGTAAAACCGATAAACAAATTCGGGAGTTTATGGTGGAGCGCTATGGCGACTTTGTCTTATATCGCCCACCCGTAAAGCCAATCACTTGGATTTTATGGATAGGCCCTTTTGTGATTTTGCTTGTTGGGATTATTGGCCTAGCAGTGTATTTACGCCGCAGAAATCAAAGAGTGCCAAGTACTACGTTATCCGCAGAGGACAATCGTCGTATTGATGCACTACTTCGGGATGCAAAATCCAGTTCAACAGAAAATGCACATGACTAGTTTTTTAATACCCGCCCTCCTTTTGTTGATCTTGGTCTTGGTGTTATTGCTTCGCCCATTATTTTTCCCAGCTAAAGAATCTGAGACCTCTCGTCGTCAGATGAATGCTGCTATTTATCGCGAGGAGCTCGATAAGCTCGAGGCTGATCGTTTGGCGGGCACGGTTGATGCTGATAGTTACGAGCAAGCTCATGCAGAAATGCGTCAGCGCCTTTTTCAAGATACGGACGAGGCGGATGATCTCGCTGTATTGGGTTCCCCAAAGAAAACTATTGTTGGAATTTGTCTTTTTGTAGTATTGCTTTCAGCAGGTTTTTATTTCTATCTTGGTGATGCTGCTCGAATTGCCGAAAAGAGTGCTGAGCAGCCAATGACTCAAGAAGCTGTTGAAAAGATGGTTACTGAGTTTGCTGCCAAGATGGAGAAGGAGCCTGATAATTTAAAGGGCTGGGCTATGCTGGCACGCTCCTACCGAATTTTGGGTCAGAATGCTGAGGCCGCAAAAGCTTATGCTCGTGCAGGCTCTTTTGTGGATGCTGATCCACAGTTGTTGGCTGACTATGCTGATGTATTGGCGGCAAATGCAAATGGTAATTTTGCTGGTAAACCACAGCAATTGATTAACAAAGCTTTGGCGCTAGATCCAAACAATCTATTGGCCTTGTGGCTTTCTGGAACTGCAGCCTTTAATGCGCAAAACTACAAAGCCGCTGTGCAATCTTGGGAAAAGCTAGAAAAGCAATTACCCCCTGAAACAGATGAGGCGAGAGCGATTGCAGGCTCTATTGCGGAGGCACGTAGCAAAGGTGGGTTATCACCAGCTACTACACCAGCGATTAATAATCGTGGTGTGAGTGGGCGAGTAGGAATATCTTCCGCGCTTCAATCTAAAGTTAAAGCGGGTGATACTTTGATGGTGATTGCTCGTAAGCCTGGTGAGCGTATGCCAGTCGCAGTTCTCAAAACCCCGGTGACTACATTCCCGGTGAGTTTTGTTTTAAATGATGCTTTGGCAATGAGCCCAAATGCCTTGATCTCTCAATTACCTGAGGTATCAGTTGAGGTGCGTATTTCCAAAACGGGTATGGCAATGCCAGAATCTGGCGATTTGATTTCTTCTGCGCAAACCATCAAAGTGGGCACGACAGATGCCCGCTTGATGGTCGATCAAGTTAGACCTTAATTAACCTCGACCAACAAATGGCATATTGCTTGCCATGATGGTCATCGTCAGAATATTGCTCTCTGGAGGTAGTTGAGCCATATGTAGTACTGCTTGCCCAACATGATCCACATCCATTAATGGCTCAGCCTTCTTTGAGCCATCGGCTTGCAAAATTCCGGCGGCCATAGGGATGGTCATTTCAGTACCGGCATTACCAATATCGATTTGACCACAGGTGATGTTGAAAGGACGACCATCTAATGCAATGGACTTGGTTAATCCAGTGATGGCATGCTTAGTAGATGAATAAGGAGCAGACATCGGGCGGGGTGCATGTGCTGAGATGGAGCCATTGTTAATAATGCGTCCACCTTGAGGTGACTGCGCCTTCATCATGCGAATTGCTTCTTGTGAGCAAAGAAAAGCCCCGCAAAGATTGGCATTGACCACGTTCATCCATTGTTCGTAGCTGATCTCTTCCATCGGGATTGCTGGAGCACCCATACCCGCATTATTAAAGAGCACATCAATGCGGCCAAAATGTTTTTGGATCTCTGAAAATAACTGCTTTACTTGTTCTGGTCTACCCACGTCGCAGGCAAGAGCTAAGCAGTTTTGGCTATTTCCGCCAATATCTTGAATGGCTTTATTCAGTTTCTCAAGGTTTCTACCGGTTAAGACAACTTGAAAGCCGCCATTAAGCAGTGCTTTTGCAGCTGCCTTGCCGATACCCGTTCCAGCTCCCGTAACCAGGGCTACCTTATTGAGGTTTGAGTTCATTTCGATCCTAAGGGTTCTTTGAAAACATTCATCTTATCCTAAATGATTCGGGATGAATTCATTCCGCTCTTGATCTATGGGCTAGGGGCATAATGGCAAAAACAAGAAGAATTCTTATGGACTTCATACGCAAAAATATCTACAACCCTATCGCATTTGGCATAGCCTTTTTAGTTCTGGTGGCGATACTTTTTGCTACCTTATGGGTTTTGGTGCCCCCACCGCCCAGGTCCATCCAGTTGGCAACGGGCTTGCCTACTGGTCTGTATCAGCAATTTGGTGAAAGACTTCAGAAAGAGCTTACGGAGGAAGGAATTTCTCTGCGCTTGAGAACGACTGGCGGCACAAGTGATAACTTGGCCTTATTGAATGATCCGCATTCAGGTGTCGATTTTGCAATGGTTCAAGGTGGAGTCGCAGACTTATCCAAGCATCCCAAACTGGTCTCGATTGCAGGAGTGTTTTATGAGCCTGTATGGGTTTGGTATCGAGAGGCTAGCTTTCCGAATGAATCTGGGCGCTTGGGCTTATTGAGTCAGCTGAAAGGTAAGCGCGTTTCCATCGGCAATGAGGGAAGTGGTACTTTAAGTTTAGCCTCGCAATTGCTCGAGGCAAGCGGATTAAGTATGAAAGATATTCACACGGAAAAGCTCAAGCCGTTGGAAGCGTTGGAAAAATTTAAAAAAGGGGAGTTAGACGCTATTTTTTTAGTGAGCGCTGCCGAAGCACCTTTACTTAAAAGTTTTTATGAAACGCCCGGCATTCGCTTAATGAGTTTTGAACAGGCCGAAGCTTATGTTCATTTATTTCCATTTCTTTCTAAGGTAACGGTGCCACGTGGGATGGTCAGTATTGCGTATGACTTGCCTCGTCAAGATATTCAGGTGTTGGCGGCAACAGCTACCTTGGTAGGCAAGGAAGGTATTAGCCCTGCTTTGGTGACATTATTACTTGGCGATACTTACGATATTCTGAAATCCTATGCCTATCTACAAAAGCCGGGAGAGTTTCCATCGGGCACCGGTCTTGATTTTCCTTTGCATGTGGATGCAGAAATCTATCTAAAAGACGGACCGTCTTTATTACATCGCCATTTACCTTTCTGGACTGCGGTATGGATTGGGAGGTTCGCAAAAATCGTCATCCCGCTGTTGGTGATTTTTATTCCCTTGTTTACCTATATTCCTGCGGCCAAGAATTTGTTATTACGACTCAAGCTATCTAGAGTTTATGAAGAGCTGAAGTTGATAGAGAAAAACGCTGCTAATCCAGACTTGAAAGAAAAGAACTTTAAGGAATTGGAGGATATTGAGAGAAGGGTGGGCAATATCAAGGTTTCTATGCTGGACGCAAAAGAGTTATATGACTTAAAGGGGCATGTAGGAGAGGTACGTGGTCGTTTGAATTTGCATTCCTAAGTTGTTTGCTAAAAGCCTAAAATAAGCCCATGACTCTCTCAAGCCTTTTACCCCCGCTGACTCCCGTTAAGGAATTACCTCAATCTTTGCGAGATCAGGGTTATGCAGTGCTATCCGCACAGGATGTGGCCAAAATAGCGCATGTGGATCTAGAACAGCTCTTAGGCCTGAACCAGTTTTGGGAAGGTTTGCCACGCGATCCGTATCTAAAGGATGGGGGGCGCTACCGCTTTCGACGCCATTCAAGTTTCGAGATGAGGGGTGAAAGTCTGACCATAGTGCCGCATCGTGCCCATTGGCAGTCAGTTGACTACAACGCCTTGCATGGCGGCATCGAGCGCTGGTTTGAACCCTCGCAGGCTCAGCTTACTAACAATCCTGCCTGGCAATCTCTTTTGCTGGGGCTGGCCAACGTATTAAGCGGCGTAAAGCAGGTGAATACTTGGTTTGTTGAGGCGCATCAATTTCGGATTGATACGACTGATGGAATTGGTCGCCCAACTCCCGAAGGTGCGCATCGTGATGGCGTGGATTTTGTAGCTGTCTTTTTGCTCAATCGAGTTGGTATTAAGGGTGGTGAGACTCGCATTTTTGATGCAAATGGTTCTGCCGGTTTGAGATTTACACTTTCTGAACCTTGGTCTTTATTGTTGATGAATGATGAACGTATGATTCATGAGTCCACCCCGATTCAGCCCTTAGGGCCTCACGGCTACAGAGATACTTTGGTGCTCACCTTTCGCTCGAATGGTTTTCAGGATTCACCAGGTCGTAGTCAGCAGTAAGTCCTATGCGCTTTAAACCTACCGGTTACACCCCTTTCATGCTCATGGCGCAAACCTGCGCGCTGCTTGGTTTTGCTTGCTACGCTGTCGTGTTAACAACATTGCAAGACGAATGGCATCTCAGTAATTTGCAGTCGGGTTTAATTGCGAGCGCTTTTTTCTTTGGCTATATGCTGATGGTGCCGTTGGCAACAGCCCTGACAGATCGTGTCGATGCAAAAAAAGTCTATCTTGTAGGTGGTCTTTTGGCTACAAGTGGATTGCTTGGCATGGGCATCCTTGCTGATAACTTTTTGACTGCCCTGATCTTTATGGCGATTAATGGGGCTGGTTTAGCGGGTACCTATATGCCTGGCTTAAAGATTCTTTCTGATCGCATTAAGACCGGAGAATTGAGTCGTCATATTGCTTTCTATACGGCTTTCTTTGGCATTGGTACTGGCTTTTCATATCTTTGCTCAGGCTGGATCTTGGATGGTTTGGGCTGGCGCTATGTTTTCGGAATCATCGCCTTAGGCCCATTTACCGCATTATTGATTGTGCTGATATTTATTCCTGCGCTGACTCATGAAAAATGGCATGGCCCTATTCATATTCGATTGCACGACATTTTTCCAGTGGACAAATGGCGCTTAGTTTTGCAAGATAAAACAGCTTCAGGATTTATTTTTGGTTACACAGTGCATTCGATCGAACTATTTGCTTCTCGTAGTTGGTTGGTTGCCTTTTTTGCTTTCTGTGCAATCACGACTGGCGACTCTTTTCTCTTAACCGCTACCACCCTTGCTGGTGTCATTAATTTTTTTGGTGTTCCGGCATCCATTACTGGAAATGAGATTGCCTTAAGAATAGGGCGTCAAAAATGGATTTTCATTGTCATGCTGACTAGTGCAGCATTTGGCATGGCGCTGGCTTTATCAACCGGACAATCTTGGTGGTTAATTATTGCATTGGCAACGGGACACGCAATTTTTATTATGGCTGACTCCGCCACTTTAACTGCGGGTTTGGTGGTGAGCGCGCAAGAAAATATTAAAGGCGCTGCAATGGGTCTCCATTCTTTAATGGGTTTTGGCGGCGGTCTATTAGGCCCGGCGATTTTTGGATTTGTACTTGATTTAACAGGCTCTCGTAGCTCACAAATTGCTTGGGTCTGGGCATATTTCGCCATAGTGATCTGGGGTGTTCTATTTGTTCTATATGAACGCCGTAATGGCTGGGTAAGCAAGTCTCCCGCTCGCAATTAATGATGCATTCATGAGCGCTAGCATGCCAAGCAATAGCTGCTATCACTGTGGAAGTTTTATTCTTCCAAGTGACTCTTATGAACTTGACTTAGGTGGCGTCAATAGAAAATTTTGTTGCGCTGGTTGCATGGCAATTGCGCAAACTATTCATGGTGAAGGTTTGGAGGTGTTCTATGCACGTCGTGCACAGTCAAGTGATAAGCCTGCTGCTTACCTTGCTTCAAATGAAATTCCTGACAACCTAGCTCCTTACGATGATCCTTCTTTGCTTGGCAGATATACTCGGCCAAGTGGTGAGGAGGGTAATCTAGAAACCACTTTACGACTTGAGAAGATTCGCTGTGCTGCTTGTGTGTGGTTATGTGAGCAACATCTCAGGCGTATTCCTGGTGTGAAAGATGTGCAGATTAATTACGTAAGTCAAAAGGTCAAGGCAGAGTTTTCTCCTGGGCAAACTAGCCTAGCGCGTTTGCTATTTGAAGTGGAGCGTATTGGTTACGAGGCGTGGCCATTCGAGCCTTCACTGTCAATTGAAAAATCCAAGAAAGAACGTCGTCAACTGCTGACGAGACTTGGAGTTGCTTTATTGGGCATGATGCAAGTCATGATGTATGCCTGGCCAACATACGTTGGTGATAGTGATATTACCGCTGAGTATGACCTCTTACTGGGTTGGACTAGTTGGGCTCTCACTGTTCCAGTGATGGTGTATTCAGCTGGTCCGATTTTTCAGGCTGCATGGCGAAGTGTTGCCTCATTTCGTCAGACGCATATGTTGGGTATGGATGTTCCTATTGCCCTAGCTTTAGCTCTAGCATTTTCTGCTGGTACCGTGAACCTTGCTACTGGCTCAGGCCAAGGCTACTTTGACTCCATCACCATGTTTGTTGCCTTTATCTTGGCGGCACGTTATGTGGAGTTGTTGGCTCGTCAAGATGCGCAGGGTGGGGCGGAGGCTTTAGCAAAACAGTTGCCCGCAACTTGTGAGAGGGTGCCGAACTATCCCGCATCTCAGCAAGTAGAGATTGTTCCGGTTATTAATTGCAACCCTGGTGAGGTTCTTCGTGTTCCACCTGGTGATGTGGTCCCAGCAGATGGTATTTTGATTGAGTGTGAGAGCGCTTTAGATGAGTCACTGCTGACTGGCGAATCAAAGCCAATTGATAAAAAGATTGGTGATCGTGTATATGCTGGTACGCATAACATTCTGAATCCTATGCTTATGAGAATTGATGCAGTTGGTCAATCTACTCGTATTGCTGGCATTGCTTCATTACTGGATCAAGCGCTACAAGCTAAGCCCCTCATGGTGAGTCTGGCAGAAAAGTGGGCTGGATATTTTGTTGGTTTCTTATTGATTGTGGCATTTCTGTCTTCAGCCATTTGGTGGTATGTCGATCCCAGCAGAGCTTGGACAGTTTTAGTTTCAGTTCTCGTTGCTAGTTGTCCATGTGCTTTATCTCTTGCTGTCCCAACAGCCATGGCTGCAGCCCAAGGTGCCGTAACCAAGTTGGGTTTATTAATTGTGCGCGGCCATGTCCTAGAAGGCTTAGTCAAGGCTACTGACTTGGTATTGGACAAGACTGGCACCCTCACCATGGGGCAGCCAGAATTAAAAGAGGTGCTTATTGCTCGCTCAGAATTTTCTAGAGCAGATGTACTTGGTATTGCTGCAGCATTGGAAGCTGGTCAAAAACATCCTTTAGCACTTTCTTTATTGCGTGCAGCTGAATCTGAAAATTGCCCACTGAAAAACTTGCCTGAGCCCGTTACCAATCAATTGGGTAAAGGCTTGAGCTCAGGTTTATATCGATTGGGAAGTGCAGCATGGGTAGGTGCTCAACAGATTGCGCAAGAAGGGCAATATGGACAAGTGCATCTGGCTGATGACAAAGGATTGATAGCAAGCTTTTTATTCTTAGATACACCGAGAGCGGGGCTCGAGAAATTATTGGTCGCTGCAAAATCTCGCAAGATCACTGTGCATTTGGTTTCTGGAGATGATCCTTCAACAGTGTCATGGTGGGCTCATCACGTTGGGATTGATCGCTTCCAAGGCGCTTGCTCACCAGAAGATAAATATCACTACATTGAGCGTTTGCAAAAAGAAGGCCATTTTGTTTGGGCGATTGGCGATGGCATTAACGATGCACCTCTATTAGCAAAAGCAGATGTCTCGATTGCGGTTGGGGCGGGGGCGCCGCTCGTTAGTGCGGGAGCGGATGCGATTTTGACGGCAAGTTCCCTAGCTCCCTTAGCCAAGTCTCTATTGCTGGCAGATAAAACCCAGATGATCATTAAAGAAAACTTGATTTGGGCCTTGGTTTACAACCTCTTGGCTATTCCAGCCGCCATGATGGGTTGGGTCAATCCTTGGATTGCAGGCATCGGCATGTCTCTATCCTCTTTGGCAGTTACATTAAATGCCTGGCGGCTCAGAAAGGCCTAGACTAGAGGGATGGAAAGTCTTTTTCTCTTAATCCCCATTTCGTTGCTCTTAATTGGTCTTTTGGCCTGGATTTTCTTCTGGTCTGTGAAAGCAGGTCAGTTTGATGACCTAGAGGGGCCAGGTGAGGCGATTTTGATGGATGACGATACACCTAAATCCAAAAATGTTAGTGATCACTAGCTAAAAAATCCATATTTATTAGCTAGTTAGCAATTACGCCCCGATACAGAAGTTTCTACGCATCGTAAATGCAGGCATCCTTTTTGACATAGATCAAAACACCCCCTCGCCCTTACTTTGATAATGACCACAGTCTATTTGAATTATGTCGCTGTTTGGTCACAAAAAAAGGAGAGACCATGGGAATTACCGTGGGGAGCAATCAAGATACCTTCAATTACAAGGTTGTCAGCCAATTTGCCATCGTTACGGTACTTTGGGGAATTGTGGGCATGCTCGTGGGGGTTATCCTCGCTGCGCAGCTCATTTGGCCTGATATCACACTCAATATCCCTTGGTTAAGCTATGGTCGTTTACGTCCTTTGCATACCAATGCGGTAATTTTCGCATTCGGTGGATCAGCTCTATTTGCAACGTCTTATTACATTGTGCAGCGCACCTGTCAGGCGCGACTTTTTTGTGACAAGCTAGCTGCATTCACTTTCTGGGGTTGGCAACTGGTTATTGTTTTAGCTGCCATTACATTGCCTTTGGGCTATTCAACCTCAAAGGAATACGCTGAATTAGAGTGGCCAATCGACGTACTCATTACATTAGTTTGGGTTGCTTATGCAGTGGTGTTCTTTGGCACCATCATGAAGCGCAAAACAAAACATATTTATGTTTCCAATTGGTTCTTTGGTGCTTACATTCTGACCATTGCGATTCTGCATATTTTTAATAACTTAGAAATGCCAGCAAGTTTATGGAAATCCTATTCAGCATATGCTGGTGTACAAGATGCCATGGTTCAGTGGTGGTATGGCCACAATGCGGTTGGCTTCTTCCTTACCACCAGCTTCTTAGGCATGATGTACTACTTCATCCCTAAGCAAGCTGAGCGTCCAATCTACTCATATCGTTTATCCATCGTTCACTTCTGGGCTTTGAACTTTACATACATGTGGGCGGGTCCTCATCACTTGCAACATACTTCCTTGCCAGACTGGACTCAGTCACTGGGAACCGTGTTCTCCATTATTTTGTTGGCTCCATCATGGGGCGGCATGATTAACGGCATCATGACTTTGTCTGGTGCTTGGTTTAAATTGCGCACTGATCCAATCTTAAAATTCTTGGTAGTGGCATTGTCTTTCTACGGTATGTCTACGTTTGAAGGCTCAATGATGTCGATCAAGACTGTGAATAGCTTGTCCCATTACACCGACTGGACTATTGGCCACGTTCACTCAGGCGCTCTCGGTTGGGTTGCCATGATTACGATCGGCTCTCTGTACTATCTGATTCCACGTTTAGTTGGTCAAAAGGATATGTACAGCACGCGCTTAATTGAAGTGCATTTCTGGATCGCTACGATCGGTGTTGTTCTGTACATCGCTGCGATGTGGATTGCGGGGGTAATGCAAGGTTTAATGTGGAGAGCGTTTGAGCCAGATGGAACATTGACATATAGCTTCGTTGAGTCTGTCAAAGCAACCTATCCTTTCTACGTGATTCGTTTATTGGGCGGTCTCTGTTACTTGAGTGGCATGTTCTTGATGGCATACAACGTGTACAAGACAGTGATTGGTAAAACATTCGTGAATGCCCCAATTCCACAAACATCTGCAACTGCTCACTAAGGGGAAGAAAAATGTCTAACGAAAATAAATTCTTTTCCCACGGAACACTTGAGAAAAATGTTGGTTGGTTAATTGTTGCCACGATTATTGTGGTTTCGATTGCTGGCTTGGTACAAATTGTCCCATTGTTCTTTCAGCACACCACAACTGAACCAAGTCCTGGCGTAGCACCATATACAGCATTGCGTTTAGCTGGCCGTGACGTATATCAACGTGAAGGTTGTGTTGGTTGCCACTCACAACAGATTCGTACACTGCGTTCTGAAGTCGAGCGTTACGGTCCTTATTCTTTAGCTGGTGAGTCAGTATTTGATCATCCATTCTTGTGGGGTAGTAAGCGTACCGGTCCTGATTTAGCTCGTGTTGGTGCTCGCTATTCTGATGATTGGCATCGTATTCACCTGCGCAATCCGCGTGATGTGGTTCCTGAGTCCAACATGCCTGGATATCCTTGGTTGCAGAAAAATGCTGCTGATGCCTCCTCAATTCAATCTCATATGGTTGCAATGCGTCGTTTGGGTGTTCCTTACACCGATGAAATGATTGCAGAAGCTCCTAAAGAGTTGGAAGGCAAGACCGAAGAAGATGCTTTGATTGCTTACCTACAAGGTTTGGGTGTCAATCGTCGCTACATCATGGTTGATGAAGTGGTGGCGAAGTAATCACCAAGGTTATTAATTTAAAACTATATAAATCAAATGGAACAGATCACAGCCTATCTCTCCGCATTTTCAACAGTAATTGGACTTGTCTTCTTCGTTGGGATTGTTTGGTGGGCGTGGTCGCCTGGCAGAAAGTCTGCCAATGAAGAGTCGGCAGAACTTCCATTTGATCTTCCAGATGAATTTAGTAAGGACAAATCATGAGTGACTTTTTTAATAGCGGTTGGAGTAATTACATCGCGCTTGTTTCATTAGTCGGTATTGTTTGGTGTATCTGGCTGCTAGCTTCGCAGCGCAAAGCTAAAGTAATCCATACGGAAGATGGCGCAGTAGCGGATACTGGCCATGTTTGGGATGGCAACTTACGCGAGCTCAATAATCCACTGCCACGCTGGTGGGCTTGGATGTTCTTGTTATCTTGCTTCTTTGCGCTGGGTTACTTGGTTCTATTCCCAGGTTTAGGCTCATTTCCAGGTGTTGTTGGTTACACAACTGATGGTGCTCTGATGAGCTCTATGACAGAAGCCAATGATGAATTAAAGCCGGTCTACGCCAAATACGTGAAGATGGATATTGAGCAAGTTGCTGCCGATCCAAAAGCGCGAGAGATGGGTCAACGTTTGTTCTTGAATTCTTGCGCTCAGTGCCATGGTTCGGATGCAGGCGGTGCAAAAGGCTTCCCGAATTTAACTGACGGCGACTGGCTCTATGGTGGATCTCCAGAAAATATCAAAACTACATTGATTAATGGTCGCGCTGGTGTAATGCCTCCATTTCCACAGCTTGATAGTAAGCAAATCGTGGATGTAGCTAACTATGTGCGTAGCCTTTCAGGTTTGCCATCAGACGATTTGAAAGCTGCTCGCGGCGCAGAAGTATTTAAAGCGAATTGCGTAGCCTGTCACGGTGCGGATGGCAAAGGTAATATTGTTTTAGGTGCCCCTAACTTGACTGATAAAACCTGGTTATATGGTGGTTCAGAGGCAGCGATAGTTGAGACTATCACTAAGGGCCGTATGGCGATGATGCCTTCGCAAGATAAGGTGTTGAGCCCGGAAAAGATCCATCTCTTGACGGCTTATGTTTGGGGTTTATCTAATAATAAGACTGCAGCAGCTAAGTAATCAGTGACAAATAATTCGCCGGTTGGGAAGCCTATTCCTATAGATGTAATTGAGGAATCTCTTTATGAGGTCCGGCGAAAGATTTACCCACGATCTGTTACTGGGCTATTCGCCCGCTGGCGCATCATTCTGGTTGTTGCCACTCAACTCCTGTTTTATGGCCTTCCATGGATTAGTTGGAATGATCGCCAAGCAGTACTCTTTGATTTAATTCAGCGTAAATTCTATATCTTTGGCCTCGTGTTATGGCCACAGGATGTGATCTATCTCACACTCCTATTAATTCTTTCTGCTTTAGCTCTCTTTTTATTTACGGCGATTGCGGGTCGATTGTTTTGTGGTTACGCTTGTCCACAAACCGTCTATACCGAAATCTTTATGTGGATCGAGCGCAAGGTCGAAGGCGACCGATTCGCGCGTATTCGTTTGGATGGAGAGGAGTGGCCTTGGAGTATTCGCAAGTGGCGCCTCAAGATCACGAAGCATTTCTTATGGCTCCTAATCGCCTTCTGGACTGGCTTTACCTTTATTGGCTACTTCACCCCAATTGAAACCTTAGGTACTGCTATTCTGCATTTTTCGCTTGGCCCATGGCAAACCTTCTGGCTATGTTTTTATAGCTTTGCAACTTGGGGTAATGCCGGCTTCATGCGCGAGCAAGTCTGTAAATATATGTGCCCGTATGCACGCTTTCAAAGTGTGATGGTGGATAAAGACACTTTCCTGGTGACCTACGATAAAGTGCGTGGCGAGCCAAGAGGTAGCCGGAGTAAGTCAGCTGATCATGCGACCTTGGGCTTAGGTGATTGTGTGGATTGCAGTATTTGCGTACAAGTCTGCCCAACTGGTATTGATATCCGTGATGGCCTGCAGTACATGTGCATTGGTTGCGGGGCTTGTATTGATGCTTGTGATCAAGTGATGGAGAAGGTGGATTATCCAAAAGGCTTAATCCGGTATACAACAGAGCGAGCCATTGAGGATAAAGAGACCAATCAAAGTGCGATACGTCACATCTTGCGTCCCCGCGTGTTGATTTATACCGCCTTCATTACAGTGCTTACTAGTGCTTTCTTGATTTCTTTGCTTACCCGAAATCCATTGCGGGTTGACGTGATGCGGGACCGTGGTGCACTGGCTCGGGAGGTTGATGGGGTTCGAATTGAGAATATCTACCGCATCCAAATCATGAACGCCTCAGAAAATAATATGAATGTTCAGGTGAGGGCGACGGGTCTAGATGATTTAAAAATCCTCAATTCCCAAGGGCAAGTTATTACTGAAATTGAGGTGGGTCCTGCCAGCAATATGCTGATTCCGGTTAAAGTAAGCACTACGGTTGGTGCGCATGAGCCTGGTAATTACCCAATTCATTTTGATGTAATTGGTCACGAGATGTCAGGTGGTGAATTGATTGCCAGGAAGCGTGATGAAAAATCAAGCTTTATTGTTCCCCGTTAAGCTAGATAGCGAAAGATGGAGAGGATGAATATGTCAGAACACGAAAAAAATAAGCCTTGGTTTAAACAGCTCTGGCCATGGCTACTCATTAGCGGTCCTGCTGTCGCGGCTATTGGTTGTGTGATTACTATTTATTTGGCGATAAACCTTTACTCAGATAAGCCGGTTCGTGATGGCGTAGTCAAGCGTGGACTCAAGGTTGAGCAGCTTAAAGTAGATCAGGATCGCAAATGAAGTACCGCCTATTCATTTGGATTATGTGGCCATCATTTTTGGTCTCAATCCTGGCTGAAGGCTTGCTCTTCAGTATTGTTCATCCCTCTGAACTTTTATTCTTTGGTCATCATCCCAATATTTCAGATGAGGGCATTTACACCATTGGATTTTTTATTATCTGGATATTTTGCTCATTCTCCAGCGCTTTAACTGCCTATATTCTGCCGGGCATCAGCGAGGACACTAGTAAAGAGTCAGATCAAGGCTTGATTTAAACCCATCACTTAAGCGCTAATTGGCTTGAGTTGAAGTACGCGTTCAGGGTTAGGGATGCCAGCCAATTCGTAAAGCCCATCCATATCGATCAGCTTGATATGACGTTGCTTAATTTGAATCAAACCGGATTCAGCAAAGCGTGAGAGCATGCGGCTAACAGTTTCAATCTGAATTCCCAAGTAACTACCAATTTCTACGCGACTCATGCGTAAATCAAATTCATTGTTTTGATAACCGCGAGCGGCAAGGCGTTGAGAAAGATTCAATAGGAATGCCGCTAAGCGCTCTTCAGCGCGCAAGCTGCCGAGCGAGAGTAGGTGACGTTGATCTTGCGTGAGTTCACGGCTCAGAATGCGGTGGAACTGCTTTTGCAGTACTGGAATTTGGCGTGCTAAGTCCTCAAATGCTTCATAGCGAATGATGCAGACTTCGCTCTCTTCTAGGGCAATGGCCTCAGATTGATAGCTACCTTCACCAATACCATCAAGCCCCAAGATTTCGCCTGGAAGATGAAAGCCGATTACTTGTTGACGTCCATCTTCGAGGCCATATTCAGTTTTGAGGGTTCCAAAGCGGACACTGTATACCGCAGAGAGTGGGTCTCCGTGACGGTAGAGGCTTTCACCCTTTTGCAGGTGGACGCGTTCTTTGACGAGCGTATCAATCTTGGCAATATCGCTCGGACTGATTCCGACTGGCAGACAAAACTGACCCAGTACACAGACTGAGCATTTGCTACTAGGGACATCTGAGTTGGTGTAATTCATATTGGATCAAGTTACCAGTTCAGTTTATTCTACTCGGATAATGTGTAATTTCAATATTTCTCTACAGCACTGGATGCTTAAATGCTGACTACTAGCTTGTTGCTGGCAGTATTTTTGGGGGCTTTAGTCAGTGGATGGCATTGCGCCTTAATGTGCGGCGGTATAGCTGCGGCAATTGAGCGCCAGGGTGGCACTCAGGGGGTATGTATCCCATTGCAAAGCAAGTCTGAACTCTTTCATCTTCAACTCATCATGCATCTTGGGCGTTTGACGACTTATGTTTTGCTAGGTGCTGTCGCGGGGTGGGTAGGCGCAGTACTGTGGCAGCAAAACGTAGTGCCTATTCAGAGACCATTGTTTGCTTTGACTTCCATGATTTTGCTAGTGATGGGCTTGCGTCTTTTGCGTCAGAGATCGAATAGCCCTCTATTGGTCGGCAAGTGGCTTGGTGCACGGATGGCTAGTTATTGGGCCAAATATTTAGGGGGTTTCACGGGACGTTCATCCCGCTGGTTTAGTGGAATGGTGTGGGGTTTAGTTCCCTGCGGCTTGGTCTATAGTGTTTTGCCTCTAGCTTTTTTGTCGGGAGATGTCCTAACGGGTGCCGCACTCATGCTGGCATTTGGATTGGGTACCTTACCTAATCTCTTATTGATTTCTAAATTCTCGGCTACTTTGACTCAGTTTGGTCAATATGTTTGGGTGAGATATATTGCTGCAGGACTGCTATTGTCTGCGGGAATCTTTGGTCTTTATCGTGCCTGGTATTTGTCTGACGATTTACTAAAAGGCGGTTTTTGTATCAGCTAATTTGACTGACTTATTGCGGTGCTGATGCCCTGCTGCAGATCTGGTTGGATGCAATCCTGAGGCACTCTATCACATAGACCTCCGCGTACTGCCATATCATATGGTTGATGTGCTAGACCACAAATCACAAGCTTGATACCTTTGGATTTGCACACACTCTCAAGCTCAAGCAGAGCATCCATTCCAGAAACGTCGATATAGATCACGTTCTTCATATCAAGCACCAAAGCTTTTGAAGGCAATTCCTTCTCGATATTTTCTAGAAGCTTGACCGCTCCAAAAAAGATGGCGCCATAGATTCTGAAAACAGCAATTTTCCCGTGATGTGTTTGAAGCTCTGGAAAATCAATTGCACTTGCAGCTTCATAACGAGAGAGACTTGAAATTCTATAAATGAAAGTAATGAATGCCAATAAGAGGCCTACCTGGATTGCAACGGTGAGATCCAAGATGATTGTTAGGAAAAAGACGCTCAACATTGTTAAGCGGTAGGGCATGCGGAATTGCTTGAGATCAGCAAACTTTCTCCACTCACCCATGTTCCAAGCAACAAACATAAGAATGGCAGCTAGACTGGCTAAGGGAATATTGGTTGCAAGTGGAGCTCCGAATAACACGATCACCAGCAATGTAAGGGCATGAACTATGCCAGCAATTGGTGTGCTGGCGCCACTCTGTATATTGGTAACTGTTCTTGCAATAGTTCCTGTTGCAGGCATTCCGCCAAAGAATGGGGTAACTAGATTTGCTACGCCCTGCGCCATTAGTTCCTGGTTGGATTCATGGCGATCATGAATGAGCCCATCGGCAATACGTGCGCACAGGAGTGATTCAATGGCTCCAAGTACGGCCAGCGTGATAGCAGGCGCAATGACAAACTGTGCAGTACTCCAGCTAACTGGGATCCATTCAAAGCTGGGCAGCCCCGATGGAATGCCGCCAAAACGACTGCCAATAGTATCGACCGGCAGATTAAATAAGCTCGTGATAATAGTAGCAACGGCCATCGCAATGACTGTTGCCGGGATATGGCTAAGATAGCCAAGGCGTTTCTGAAAAGTTCTCCAGGCAATTAAAAGAGCCAGACTGCCCATAGATAGCATGAGAGCAACGGGATTTACTGTATCGGCGGCAGCATACAAAGCTTGGACTGCTTGAAAAAATTCCGCAGGCATCTTCGCAATTTGTAGTCCAAAAAACTCTTTAACTTGAGAAAGGCCAATCAAGACAGCAATGCCATTAGTGAATCCAATAATGACGGCAACTGGAATAAAGCGAATTAAAGTTCCAAGTCGAAAGAGCCCCATCAAAAATAAGAACACTCCAGACATGGCAGTTGCCAAGAGTAAATTAGCCAGACCGTAATGCTCCACAATGCCGTAAACAATGACGATAAAGGCGCCCGCTGGCCCACCAATTTGCACGCGGCTACCACCCAATAAAGAAATCAGTCCACCGGCAATAATTGCTGTAAAAATGCCCGCTTCTGGTTTGAGTCCACTGGCGATTGCAAAGGCCATTGCTAAAGGTAATGCAACTACACCGACTGTGATGCCCGCCAATATGTCTTTGCTAAAAAGGGCAGCGTTATAGCCCTTAAAGGAATCGAGTAGTTTGGGGTGAAAGAGATTCATGGGAAAAAGATCTTTAGGCTATCTTACTACCAAGCCAGTAGGCTAGGCCTGCAGATACCGCGGTCACCGCAGAACCCCAAGCGATATCCACAAATGCCAGTCGCATAGGGAAGTCACGGATGACCGCAAGGTTGGTGAGATCGTAAGTCATATAGCAAAAGAAACCAAATAGGGCGCCATATTGCACTGCATATAACCACGACTGTTTTGAAATTGCTGGCAGGATGACAAAAATCGATGCACCAAGTGCATAAAGTATGTAGAAGCCAAGCCCAGCTAATAACTTCGGTTCGCTGGCCATGAGTGAGCCCATGTCATCGCGGTAGAGATTTTTGGCGATGCCAAGAAGCCAAATGAAATCAATGATGACGAATGACAGTAGAAATGAAAAGTACACCGCTAAATACTTGAGCAATTCAGTTTCCTTTTTATGCTTTTATACGAGAGTATTCAGGATTATGATGGAATGAAGGCTATCGAGGCTTAATTTAACAGGAGTTAATATGTTCAAGCACTTATTAGTACCAGTTGATGGTTCGGATGTCAGCAAAAAGGCATTAAAAAGAGTGGCTGAGCTTGCTAAGGCGGATAAGGCTGCTGTGACATTGATTTATGTATCCGATCCAATGCCGCCGATGGTGTATTCCGATAGCACTATGGGGTATGGCATCTCTCTCAAGGATCATAAAAAGGTATGTGATGCATTTGCTGCAGATATTCTGAAAAAGTCCGCAGTTGCGTTGGGCGCTGGTATGAAGGTTAATACCCTGCATATTGCTAATAGCAATCTATCCGAAGGTATTTTGGATGGGGCTAAGAAAGCCAAGGCCGATGTCATCGTTATGGCATCCCATAAACGCACTGGTATTAAGAGTGTTCTATTGGGTAGCGAAACACATGAGGTGATTGTGCACTCCAAGTTGCCAGTGTTAGTTATTGGCTGATATCAATAGCATCAAATAAATTCAATAAATTAATTTACTACGGGCGTTCCAAGCAAGAGAATTTCTCTAGTGAGTAAGCCGCTATCGCTATCGCGCATGTTCCATAAATCTAATTGTGTTTTCGTAGCATAGGGGTCTACATAGACCCCATCTTTTCTTAATTCAAAATGTAGGTGAGGTCCAGTAGAGCGGCCAGTTGATCCAACATAGCCAATCTCTAAACCACGTCGGACATCATTGCCCACTTCTAACTCAACGTTGTATCCACTTAAATGCGCATAGTAGGTGCGATAGTTTCCAGGATGCTCGATGATGATGAGGTTGCCAAACGCACCGCTATAGCCTAGATGAACTACCTTGCCTGTAGCTACACTAAAAACTGGTGTGCCAGTCGGCGCTGAATAATCAATACCCATATGCGTTCGATAGCGCTGTTTAGGTGCTGCTGCAGGAGCACCACTCTTGGACGGTGGGGCTTTCTTGCTGGATGCTCGCACGCTACCGACTCCTCTGGAGATACGTCGATAGCTTAAGGGATTAGTCCAAAACGTGCGCTCAATAGATTCCCCGCTGGCGGTATAAAAACCACCCGGGATATCATTTCTCTCAACCCAAAATGCGCTTGAGAAGACTTCGCCGCTTGCGGGGTCAATAATTTCTGCGGCCCAAATTTGCGCCCAGCGCTCTTTATCGCCAAAGTCCACAATCAGGCGAACAACGCTGTTGGTATTTTCAAGCGCATTATTTTCTTCTGGATAAATTTGCTTGATGACCGAGTTCAATTCCCAAACCAGTTCAACTGGCAATTTATCACCCACCTTTTTAGGATCATACAAAACATCGCTGAGTGGTAATTGAATCTCTGTAAAACGTTTGGACTCATCTCTGAGGTAGTCTTGTTGAATCAAAAAGCTACCAGCCGCCGAGGGTGTAAAAGTCCAAATCTCTGTCTTGGCATCTTGTACAGGGCCATTCATGATGCTGAGTGATTCAAAGCGGTTGCGACTACCAAGGGCGAGAGCATACGGAATGCAATTGCCGCGCATTCGATCAAAAAAACCTTGAGTTTGCGATTTAAAAAAATCATTCAAGTTACGATCGTCTATACCTAAATTAGCCGGGAGATTTTCTTCGTTATAGCTGCGCCGCAAGCAACCACGTTGGATTCGGTAATCTAGGTTCGCTACATCTTGATTATTAGTTGTCCCCTCAATTCGTTTGAATAACTCAGGATTTAAACTCATGCTGTTTGAGGACTGAGTTATAGAGCCATTCTTCACTTGAAGCCCAGCCTGCTTACTCTTTTGCACTACAGGCTTTTGCTTTACTTGAGGTGCTTTGTTAGCTTTACTATTTTGAGTCGTAGTTTGCGCTAGAGCGCTAGAGACGAGCTCCACCCCTGGCAGTTGAATAAACCCAACTAGGGCAAATCCAGTTACTTTAATTACCCTTTTTAAAAGCAGGGTCCATTCACAGACTTTTTTCTTCACTTACCAATTATCCAATATTGTTGCGGTAGATCAGCGTACTTGAAGCATGCTGTGCTGCAACAATATGAGTTTAATTAACTTCTGGGGCTATTTTTAATACTTCAAATGCTGCTTTGAGGCGCATTTCATAGACTTGCTTCATTTCTCTCGCTTCTTCTGGTGACCATTCTCTGAAGCCTGCGCCCTTAGCCATGCCAGTTTTTCCACTGCTCACTAGATCCATGACGCAAGCAGGGGGCGCATTAATGTTAGAGAGGGAGGGGTAGATTACCTCTGCAGCTAGTGCCATACCTTCCCATCCAGAGATTTCTTTTTGAGTCATTGGTCCAACTGCTGCGTAACGAAAGCCAAAACTGTAGCGCACCGCAGTATCAACATCATCTGGCGAGGCGATTCCCTCTTGCACCAGAGAGAGTGCTTCGCGCATTAAGGCATGCTGAATTCGGTTAGCTAGAAATCCTGGGATATCACGCTTGACCAATACCGGTTTTTTGCCATGGGCGCGATAGAGGCTGCAAATCTGCTCTGCCATTTGAGGATCTGATGTTGCACCCAACACCACCTCCACCAAAGGAACGATATGGGCGGGCATGAAGTAATGGGTATTGAACATGCGGTAGCTTGTTGGAAGGCCTTGCGCAATATCGCTTATAGGAAAGCCTGAGCTATTACTACCAATTGGAATGCTAGGCGGTACACGCTGATCAAGCTCGCTAAACATTGCCTTTTTCAGCTCTAGGCGCTCAGAGATGGTTTCGATAATGAGATCGGTGTTCTCCCAACCCGACCAGTCTGCGATAGTGCCAGCAATGAGTTGCGCGCCGCTTTCTCGCCATGCCGGATTAATGGAGTCGGTGCATTCCTCCACCTTGGAGAGACTCAGCTTTGCTTTCTCAAGATCCCTGCCCAGCAAAATCGTGTTGGCACCAAATGCCAGAAAGCCAGCAGCAATACCCACGCCCATGGTACCTGTGCCTATCACAATGACTTTACTCATAACTTTCCCAAATTTGTAAATGATGCCTGTTAATTAGCGACTCATTATTCCTCATTTATGGGCCGTCATACATCTCTAATTATGGCTACAATAATTTTTTGAATACAGGAGCCCTCATGCCAATTATTGAGTCAGTATCAGTAGCCGCAGTAGCGGTGCCTCTAGATAAGGTCACCTCTTTTTCTACGCGCACAGTTTCAGAGCGCCACTATTGCTTAGTCAAGGTACGTGGCAAGGATGGTAATGAGGGTATTGGCTTTTGCTACGTTGGTAGTGCGGGCGGAGATATTGCCAAGATTGCAGTAGAGCAATTGCTGGCCCCAAAATTGATTGGTCAAAATAGTCATCGCAGCGAAGGGCTGTGGATGGATATGTATAACGAGTCTATTTTGCAAGGGCGCGCTGGCGCAGTCATGCGCGGCATTTCTATCTTGGATACCGCACTTTGGGACTTAAACGCCCGTGCCGCGAAACTACCTCTTCACCATTACTTAGGCTCAGTTGTAGATGACCGTGTACCAGCCTATGCCAGTGGTGGCTATTATTTAGACGGTAAAACACCTGCCAAGCTGGGTAAGGAGATGGAGTCTTACGTTAAACAGGGTTTTAAGGCCGTCAAAATGAAGGTGGGACGTCTATCCCCAAGAGAAGAAGAGGCGCGTGTTAAGGCTGCTCGTAAGGCTGTAGGAGACGATGTTTTGCTGACCTTGGATGCTAATAATGCTTGGCGTGATCTGCCAACTGCCTTGGAATACATTCGCCGCTTTGAGGCTTACAACCCATATTGGATTGAGGAGCCATTTTCACCGGATGCGATTGACTTACATGCGGCGCTCGCACGCCAAACCAAGATCAACGTTGCTACCGGCGAGATGGAGGCTGGACGCTGGCGTTTTAGGGAGTTGATTGACGCTGGTGGTGCAGCTATTCTGCAATCAGATGCAGCAGTGTGTGGCGGCATTACCGAGTGGCGACGTATTTCAGCTTATGCTGATTTAAAAGGTGTAATTGTTTGCCCACACTGGATGCATGATTTGCATGCACCATTAGTAGCCGCAACCCCAAATGCGCGTTTTGTGGAGTTCTTCTTAGATGATCAGGTCTTAAACTTCCGTAGATTGATTAACAAACAGCTGACCTTTAAGAATGGCGATTTGATTCTGCATAAAACCCCAGGATTAGGTTTTGAGTTTGATGAAGCCGCGATTAAAAAATATGCCGGTAAAGTTGCCTGGACCAAGATTGCTTAACGTAATCAGTAGCTCGTTAAGAAATAAAAAATCCCGCACATGATGCGGGATTTTTTATGATCTTGAACTACTTAAATATATTCAGGTAGATTTGGGATTGAGTTTGTAGTGAGTAAAGAGTTGGGTGATCAGTACCAAGGCGAACCCAATAAAACCAATAAGATCTGCCTCCGTTGAAGGATAGGCTAAAGCCACCCCGGAGATCACCATGATGACGCGTTCAAATACTTTAGTTTTCTCAATAAACCAACCTTGCAAGCCGCCGGCTAAACAAATAATGCCAACTACGGCAGTAAATGAAATCCATGCAATTTGCATCCAGTCAGCCTGCTCTAAAGCACTGGTGGATCCCATTAGAAGCAAACTTATGCCTGATTTATCAAGGACAAACATGAACGGCACCAAGATTGCTGGTGCAACGTATTTCCAGGTTTGTAATGTAGTTTTATACGGATTACCTTTACAAATTGCAGCTGCCGCAAATGGAGATAAGGCTGTTGGGGGTGACACCTCAGAGAGCACGGCGTAATAAAAGATAAACATATGTGCAGCAAATGCGGGTACACCTAAGTTAATGAGTGCGGGTGCAGCGATCACGGCGCAAATAATATAAGAAGCGGTTACCGGCACTGCGAGACCAACGATCCAGACAATTAATGCTGTAAAGATAGCTGTTAGTAGCAATGATCCGCCGGCGTATTGAATGACGATAGAGCTAAATTTGAGACCAAGGCCAGTCAGCGTTACGGTGCCAACAATCAGGCCTGCACCAGCACACGTAGCTGCAATCGCTATTACGCCTGTAGAGCCGGATGAGAGTGCTTTAACTAAATTAGATTCATAAAGACCGGAAAGTATAGGTTCTTTACCTTTAAACCAGGCCCAGGGAATGATTGCCGTATCTTCTCGTAGCATGCTAGAAAAAGCGGAAACAATGGTAGCCCAAAAGACTGACATCACTGGCGAGAAGCCAAACATCATAAAAACAACAATAGAAATTAAAGAGAAAAAATGAAACCAATATTTTTTGGTTAACTGCCAAGCGCTTTCTGCGGAGGCAAAATGAATATTTTTCATGCCGTACTTACGTACGTCAATTTCAACCATGACAAATAAGCCAAGGTAGAACAAAATTGTGGGAATGGTTGCCATGAGCAACACGTCTAAATAGGAAATCTTTAGAAAATCCGCAATCAAGAATGCTGCAGCACCAAGTACAGGAGGGGAAATAATTGCTCCCAAACCTCCAGCAGCCAAAAGACCGCCAGCTGCATTCTTCTCGTAACCAACTTTTTCCAGCATGGGGGCAGCTACCGAGCCGACAGTGACGGTAGTTGCAACGCCAGAGCCTGATGGGCCACCCATTAGGAACGAGGATAAGACGATTGTTCTACCTACGCCAGATGATTTTCCACCCATCGCAGCAAAAGAGAAATCAATGAAGAATTTTCCTGCGCCAGTAAATTGCAAAAATGCACCAAAGATGGTGAAAAGAATAATCAAGGTTGCAGAAACGTCGACTGCTGTGCCGTAGATGCCTTCCAGGCTCATAAACATATAACCCACTAGTCGATCTAAGTCATAACCTTTATGGGTCCATGGGGCAGGAAGATAGTTGCCATAGAAGGCGTAAAGCAAGAAAAGCACCGTAACTGTAACGAGTACCATCCCATTAGTCCTTCTCACACCCTCAAGGATGAGTAGGATAAGGGCAATACCAATCATGACATCGGTGGAGTTTGGGTCAGTGTTTCTGTCCATCAGTTCGTCGCCGCCAGCCAGAATGTAATAAGCGATAGCAACTGAGCCTATGGCAAATAAAACATCCCACAACATCAGTTTATTTTTAAAACGTGCTGCGATAGGAAAGCTTAAGAACAACAAAAACAGGACTAGGGCAACGTGAATGACCCTGAGTTGATGCGTTGGAACAATCGAATAGGCTGCGTACAGATGAAACAAAGACATGCCAACTGCCACTAGTGTGATGAATTTAGCTAATAGACCTTTGTAGTCATTAGAGTCGCCCTCTTCCTGCTTAATGAAGGCATCTAATTTTTCTTGGGTTTCATTATCGATTGCGGCTTGTGTCATGTCTCTACCTATTTTTTCTATACAGCTTTTTTAATTTTTGCTAACTACGAATCTATCAAAAAACTCAGGAGTGCCGATGGGCACTCCTGTTCTCAAAATAAATTAGGTTTAATTTACTTTGATATTTTTTTCTTTGAAGTACTTTAAAGCGCCTGGATGATAAGCAATCGGTGAGGCATTTGCTTTTTGGTTCTCTAACTTGATATTTCTGTACTCAGCATGTGAGCGGACAAGTTCAAGCTGGTTATCAAAAATAGCTTTAACAATTTTGTAGGCCTCTGCATCAGACATAGAGGCATTCACAACTAAGAGATTGGCAACCGCTGCAACCTTATTGTCTTTTTCCATGCCGCTATAAGTTTGCTTTGTAATGTCGGATGGGAAATACAGATTGCCATATTTTTTATTCATAGCAGGGACTTCAGCAGCAGTGTCCACCATGACAATTTTCATGCCAGGGCTGTTTGCTAAATCGGTAACAGCAGCAGTTGGTAAGCCACCTACCCAAAAGAAGGCATCAATCTTGCGGTCTTTTACAGCATTGACAGATTCTGCAACGCTCAAACGCTCACGCTTGACATCTTTGTCTTTATCTAAGCCAGCAGCTTCGAGAAGGCGGAAAGCCATCACTTCGGTTGCGCTACCTGGTGAGCCTGTGCTTACGCGCTTACCTTTGAGGTCCTTCATAGATTTGATGCCAGTGGATTCTACTGTCACAACGTGCATAAGGTTTGGATACAGTATCAGCAAGTTGCGCAAATCTACTGGCTTGCCCTTGAATTTATCCTCACCATCTTTAGCATCTTTAGCAGCATCAGCCATTGAGAAGCCAATATAAGGTTTGCCAGTGCCAACGAGTTTTAAATTATCAACCGAGCCACCTGTCACTTCAGCAGTTGCTGACATTCCTGGTACATGCTTGGATAAGACTGAGGCTAAGCCACCGCCCATAGGGTAGTAAACGCCACCAGTACCACCGGTTGCAATTGATAGGTTCTGTGCTTGTGCGGCACCGAACAGCATGGTAAAAGATACTGCAATTACTTTAATAAGCTTCATTTTTGTCTCCTGTTTTACATCTATGTAATTAAAGGCCTGGCATGCTGAAATTAATTTTTTGTAGTTCGCTTAGTAGCTTTGCTTGCTGGTCCGCGCTGAGTTGCATAAGTGGTGGGCGTACGCGTAACCACTCTGGGTCTTTGCTGAAATGGGCAACTGCAGTTTTCATACCGGCAATCATTTGATACTGAGCAAATACCGAGCGTACTTGATCTAAGGTGGCTTGACGTTGATCTGCGTCAGATTCTCTCCAATGGGCTGCTAATTCAGCAATAGCCCTAGGGTTTACGTTAGCAGTTGCTGAGATACAGCCTACTCCGCCAGCACGAAGGGCGCGCATGAGGAAGATTTCACTACCGGCGTAAACACGGAAGCCTGATGGCGCTAACAGCTTAATAACAGATTCTGTGTAGGCCCAATCACCAGAGCTATCTTTCATACCCACAACAGTTTTTGGATACTCTTTTGTCAAGCGCTCCAACAAGGAAAGGCTTAAATTGATTTTGGTGACTGGTGGGATGTTGTAAATGTAAATTTGCAATGCTGCATTACCCACCTTTTGAATCACTTCTGAGAAGTAAGCAAAGAGACCATCATCAGTAATATCTTTGTAGTAGAACGGTGGCAGCATCAATACGCCGGCACACTTGTGGTCAAGGGCATGACGAGTCATATTGACCGTGGCATCAATAGATGTGGCGCCCGTACCAGGCATCATGTGTGCTGGGTTTAAGCCGCCCTCTACCAGTGTTGTCAAGGTCGCCATCTTTTGGCGAGCAGACATGGAGTTGGCTTCAGAGTTTGTGCCGAAGATCGCTTGACCAACGCCATTAGCCTCAAGCCATTGGCATTGCTTCAGTAATTTTTGTGCATCGGGACTACCGTCTTCCTTAAATGGAGTTAATACAGGCGAAAGCACTGCAGGTAGTGTGGAAGGGTGTAGGGAAATTGTCATACTTGCTCCGTTTTAATTTTTTACTTCTGTCAGAAGTGATTTTTTATTATAGAAAGCTTCTAAATTATCTATTGCTAAATTTGTCATCAATTGTCGCGTTTCAGAAGTGGCGCTTCCAATATGCGGTGTTAATAAGACATTATCAAGATTTAGAAACCCGATGTTTGGATTTGGTTCATTTTCAAATACATCGAGCGCTGCACCAGCAATGATATTTTGCTGCAGTGCAACTAAAAGTGCGGCCTCATCCACCACGCTTCCACGTGCGATATTGATGAGATAGCCTTTAGAGTCTAAGGCTGATAAGACTTCAGCGTTCACCATTTTTTCTGTTTCTGGGGTAGCAGGGCAGGCCAAGAAAAGAACATCGGATGCCTTTGCTAAAGATCGGATATCGGGAAAGTACTCATAAGGAACTTCTTTGCGGCTTGGGCCAGTGTAGGCAATCTTGACTTTGAATGCCTCTAGGCGTTTAGCCAGGTCTTGTCCGATGCGACCCATTCCCGCAATGCCGACACACTTACCGGCAAGAGTAGTGGTAACCGTAAATAAACCTTTGGACCAGGCTGCACTTTTAACAAATTCATGTGCTTGGGGTATGCGTCGCAATAGACCAAACAGCATGCCCACGGCTAGCTCACAAACGGCATCATTTAAAACGCCAGGGGTATTGCTGGCTTTGATTCCCTTGGCCTTGAGGTAGTCTAGGGGGAGATTGTCGTAGCCCACTCCACAAGTA
The DNA here is from genome assembly GCF_018688455.1 of Polynucleobacter sp. AM-7D1. Lineage (NCBI taxonomy): Bacteria > Pseudomonadati > Pseudomonadota > Betaproteobacteria > Burkholderiales > Burkholderiaceae > Polynucleobacter > Polynucleobacter sp. AM-7D1. Next base: position 1,449,810 of record NZ_CP061319.1, on the reverse strand, counting down.
GCCACCATCTTCAATAGGGGGAGTTTTTCGAGTAATTCCACAGGTAGTTGAGTGTTTGAGCGAATCAAAATGCTCTCGTAAGAGCCTGGTGGAATATTGGAGCTGAGGTCCGGATAGCGCACCGGGGTAATGCGCTGGTCAATTGCCGTTTGCATTACCTCAGGAAATTGTCCGACCTGCAGTACTGAATTGACTGGGATCATGTCTCACTTACTTTTTTATTGGAATAATGAAAGCATTGTAAGAGGATTTGTAATCCTTATCTTGCCCCCCAAAGGAGAATTAAAGATGTTGTTTGCCCCGTCTGAAACAAAGGTCGTCATCGTTGGTGGCGGCACTATGGGCGCTGATGTAGCAGCCGTATGCGCACGCGGGGGTTGTGCTGTTCAGGTGCTGGAGCCTACTACAGAGCGTCGAGCACTTTTGCCAGACTACTTTGCCAACACCATGATAGATCTGGGTTATGAGCATCGTCTCCATTTGCTAACGACTGCTGGCTCATTGGAGGAAATAGATTGGTCCGAGATTGATTTGGTGATTGAGTGCGTTCCTGAGCGCTTGGATATTAAGCAAGAGTTATTTGCTAAGCTGGAGCAATACGCAAAACCAGAAGCAGTCTTAGCAAGCAATAGCACTAGCTTTCCAATCAGTGACATCTCAAGAGGATTGAAGACGGCTGCAAGGATGATTGGTTTGCATTTCTTCATGCCAGCCCATTTAGTGCCTTGCGTGGAGGTGGTTTATGGGGAAAAGACTTCTCCCATGGTTGGCGAGAGCCTTTCTCGTTTGATGACGGCTTGTGGCATGGTTCCCGTTACCGTCAAAAAAGATTTGCCAGGTTTTCTGGCTAACCGCTTGCAGCATGCGTTATCGCGCGAAGCTTTTGCTATGGTCGATGCCGGCATCGCCAGCTTGGAAGACATCGATAAGGCTGTCCGCTTTGGCTTTGGCTTTCGTTACATCGCGGCAGGCCCTGCAATGCAGAGAGACCATGCGGGGCTTGATGTCCACGGTGCAGGTGGAGCAACGATCTATCCAACCCTGAACAATTCCCCTGATATTGCGAAATGCTTAAGTGATCGCATCGCCAGCGGTAAGTTGGGTATGAAGACCGGCGAGGGTTTCTATTCCTGGACTGCAGAAACCATGAAAGCAGAGCGAGAGCGTTACCAAGAAGCCTTGCGGGAAGGATTAAAGATTATCCAAAAGGATTTGCCCGAGATTAAATAAATTCCAGGACAAGCTCTTGCATTGATTTATTCTGCAAGGATGAAAAAGATCATCCGTGTTTGGGATTTGCCGATTCGCCTGTTTCACTGGCTCTTAGTCATTTGTATTGTTCTGAGCTTTATTACCGTGAAGATTGGCGGTAATGCTATGGACTTCCATGCCTTAGTCGGCTACTGTGTTCTAAGCTTAATTATTTTTCGAATCTGCTGGGGCTTGATTGGTTCATACCATGCCCGCTTCATTCATTTTGTTCCAAGTCCTAAAGGGCTAATTAATTATCTATTAGGTAAAACCAAGGCTGGTCTTGGTCATAATCCTCTGGGCGCCCTATCAGTTCTGGGATTACTTTTTTCAGTTGGTCTTCAGGCTGTGACGGGTCTATTTGCAAATGACGATATTGCCTTTGAGGGACCGTTTGCAAAATATGTTTCGAATGAAACGGTTCAGTTGCTCACCTCAATTCATTACTTAAATGAAAACATCCTCATCATATTGATCGCACTCCATCTTTGTGCGATTGTGTATTACCAAAAATTCAAAGGCGAGAATTTAATCAAACCCATGTTGGTGGGCGATAAAGAAATTGACCCAAGCGATCAGGCAAACTATCTGCCATCTGACTTGGGTCAAGCCTCCAAGGATGGAGGTCTGCAACGCGGCTTGGCTTTATTGCTGCTGAGCCTGATTGCGGTAATTCTGGTTTACTTCATTAAGAGCTGATTACTTTTTCTTAAAGTCATCATGGCAACCTTTGCAGGTGGCACCAGCTGCACCAAAGGCCTTCTTGATGGCTTCTTGATCGCCTGACTGTGCTGCAGTGTTCAGGTTGGCTACGGCAAGCTGCATTTTTTCTCCAGCAGCTTTGAATTTAGCGTTGTCTGACCAAACCCCTGGAAGCGCATTGCCACCCTCAGTGCCTGGACTAAATGCTTGCCATGGCAAAGTGGAGAGCATGGCAACAACCGCTGCATTCTTGACCACTTCATCTTTATTAAATGGTGCTTCACCTTTCACTACTGCGCCAATTTTTCCAAAAGAATTGGCCATCACGGTAAACGCGCTCTGGCGATATTTAATGGCATCTTCTGGTTTTTTGAACTGCGCATAGGCAATTCCGCTAACCAATAGTGTTGGTACAAGGGTAGCAAAGACAATGTGTTTCAGTTTCATTAGAGACTCCAATCATTTCTTTAAAAGTGGCGCTGAAAATACGTATATCCAGAATACTCCGGAATGCTGGGTTTTGCCGACAGAAATTCTAGAAAAGCATCTGCACGGGCAGTGTCACAAAGTAGAGGATGGACTTGAAGAAGGCGATCAATGGTTCCATCCAAAAACTACCAATGATGCCAGTGAATACAAGCCCGAGAACAATGAAGAAGCCCCAGGGCTCCAGCTTGCCCAAGGCAATAGATTGGCGTGCCGGCAAAAGGCTAGATAGGATACGGCCCCCATCCAAAGGTGGCAGGGGGAATAAGTTGAATACTAGGAGAACCAGATTCCAGGTAATACCGGCTTGTGACATTCCCAACAAGAACCGTTCATCAACCCCGAATCCAATGAGAGAAATCCATAAAATAGCCCAAATTAGGGCTTGAGCGAAGTTTGAGCCCGGTCCTGCTAAAGCCACCCATATGGAGTCAATTCGGGGGTTCCGTAAGCGCCCAAAGTTGACTGGCACTGGCTTGGCGTAGCCAATCAATAATGGTGAACTTGCCAAAATTAACATTAAGGGGATTAGGATGGTACCCACTGGATCAATATGCTTAATGGGGTTTAGGCTGACTCTGCCCAGCATATACGCAGTATTGTCACCAAAATAGCGGGCTGCATAGCCATGCGCCGCCTCATGGATGGTGATGGCGAAAATCAAAGGAATCGCATTAATGGCGATAGCTTGGATAGAATAGTCAGTAATCATGGCAATATGATATCGATAGGAGTGAAAAGTGACTGAAGATAAAAAACCAGAATCAAAGACCCCAGCTAAGCCTGTGGTAGCAAAGCCGGTAGCCCGTCCACCAGCCCCAAAAGGCCCATCTGGTCCTGGCGGAAGGCCTCAAGCAGGCTTTGGCGGCGGAAAAGGCATGATGCGTAAGGCTGGCCGCGGCCGATAGTGGATAATTGCAGCACTGATTAATGTGTTTAATGGGGATTTAGCATGAACGAATGGCATAAAGAGTCGAAAGACGAAGTCAATAAAAAAATCATCACTTTGATCGTGATGTTGGCAGCCGCTACTAGCTTGGCTATTTTGTTTGCTTTAGTTGCAGCTCATACTGGTTACGTATTCGGCTAATCTGCATTAATGACTAGCCATCGCCAACCTGCAGTATTTGCTGGCCATGGCAGTCCGATGTACGCTATTGAGCCTAATCGCTACACAGCAGTTTGGGCCAGTCTTGGTAAATCGCTTAAACGCCCAGATGCGATCTTAGTCATCTCGGCTCATTGGCTAACCCGGGGAGTCTGGGTTACTGCAATGCCTAAGCCTAAAACGATTCACGACTTTGATGGATTTCCGCAAGCCTTGTTTGATATTCAATATCCAGCACCAGGCAGTCCCGCATTGGCTGATCGCGTTAAAGAATTACTAGATGTTCCTGTTGTTCTTGAAGAGAATGAGTGGGGCATTGATCACGGTGCATGGTCTGTTCTCAAATACCTTTATCCCGATGCTGATGTTCCTGTAGTTCAGCTCAGTCTAGATGGTTCAATGTCTGCGAGTCAGCACTACGAACTCGCTAAGAAGTTACGCCCTTTGCGTGATGAGAATATTCTGATTTTGGCGAGTGGCAATGTTGTGCATAACTTGCGCACCATTGATTGGGGGGAGGACGTAACACCCTATCCATGGGCTAGAGAGTTCAATGATTTCTTCGTTTCAGAGATGAGAGCTAGTCACCATGCGACTTTGATTGATTGGGAGCAATTTGGCGACTCTGCTCATTTGTCTATTCCGACTCCGGAACATTACTGGCCCGCCTTGTACATCCTTGCCTTGCAAGAACACGATGAGACGCCTAAAGTATTGGTGGATGGCGTTGAAATGGGTTCCATTGGCATGCTGACTTTTTCAATTCAATAAATATCTAATATGTGGCCATCTATTCTTGCAATCTTCTGTGGTGCGGGTCTTGGAGCTTTGCTAAGAGCGGGATTTAATCTTGCAACAGTGAGTCTTGCAGCGACACTTCCTTTGGGAACTTTTATCTCCAATATGGTTGGCGGCTATTTGATTGGTATTGCGGTAGCTTTTTTTGGTAATAACCCCAGCCTATCCCCTGAATGGAAGTTATTCATCATCACCGGTTTCTTGGGTGGCCTCACCACCTTCTCCAGTTTTTCTGCTGAAGTTGTTGGCTTTATGCAGCGCGGTGAAATGACATGGGCTTTGGGTACTGCACTTTTAAATTTGTTTGGCTCGCTCGCCTTAACCTTACTAGGTATCTTGACCTACCAGGCACTGAAGTAATCTTCTCGAATAAACCCGGACTAATTGGTAGGGAGCTGTTAAACAAGTCCCAGGATGCCTAAGATTGCACCGAGCCCGATGAGATATAAAGGGTGCCAGCGAGTAAAAACAGTAACCCCAATGGTGATGAGTGTGAGTGCATATGCCGCGTAGCTGTGATTAATTTGTAGCGCAATTTGCCATGCCGAAGAAAGAACTAAACCAATAGCAAGCGCTGCCGCAGCATATTGAATAGATTTCTTTTTGTGCACATCCTTCATACCCAAGATAAGGCGCTGCAAGTGATAAACCAAGATAGAGGATGGCCACGAAATGGCAATAGTTGCGATCAAGGCGCCTAAAACTCCATAGACATGCCATCCAATTAGTGTGACTGTCATGAAGTTCGGCCCTGGAGCAGCTTGAGCAATTGCGAAATAATCAGCAAAAGTTTGAAGGTCAATCCAATGCTCTTGGTAAACCGATAAATTGAGTAAGCTAGGTAGCAGCGCATTTACTCCACCAAAGGCTATCAGTGAAAAAGCAGACAGTTTGAGAAACAGGCTTAGCAAAATACTCATAGTTTGCGAGCTTTCTTTTGCGCCAAAATCCAAGCAAGCGGTGATGCAATCAGCACTACCCAGCCAAGACCCAGTTGGTAATAGCTGGCAGCAATGACAGTCACAAGCACTACCAAGAGCATTGCCGGAAAGCGTAGCTCATCACGCAACATCTTGATGCCTGTAGAAGCGATTAACCCAACCCCAACGGCAGATATTCCTCGGAGAGCTCCTTGAGCTGATTCCAAATAGCTATAGTGTGTATACAAGAGCGCCAGCAGCATAACGATACAAATTGGCCCCAATGTCAGGCCTGCAACCGCTGCAAAAGCACCCTTGGCTCCACCAAAGCGTGAGCCAATGCACACTGCTAGGTTAACAATATTGGGGCCGGGAACAATTTGGCAGATACCTAGGATGGAGCTGAACTCTTCAGACGTCAGAATTTTGTCTTGCTCAACCAATGTACGTCGTGCCCATGGCAGGACACCACCAAAACCAGACATGCCGATTTTGCTGAAGCTGATAAATAATTCTGTCGGAGTCAGTGTCTTCAAAGAATGATTAAGGTTCAAATAGATGCGGTAGTGGCCTTTGCTCGAGCCATGCCTCCAAGGTATCGATAATCCCCTTGGAGAACATTGTAAAAACAGGCTCAGCCACAAATCCTAGGTGGGGCGTAGTGAGTAAATTGGGTGTGTTTCTCAGGGCATCATTTGTGGGCAGTGGTTCCATGTCAAAGACATCAATCGCTGCTTGACCAGGCCGACCAGCGGCTAGCGCATCTTGCAGGGCCTGTGTCTGAATGAGGGCAGAACGTGAGGTATTCACGAGCAGCGCATCGGACCGCATCATCGCCAATTCTTCGGCGCCAAGTAAGCCCTTCGTTTTTGGTCCGGCTACGAGATGCAGGCTAACAACCTTGGATGTTTTCAGAAGCTCCTCTAGACTGACGGACTTGGCATTTTGGGCTGCAGCGCGTTCAGTTGTCATATTGGGACTCCAAGTGACAATCTCCATCCCAAAAGCTCGTCCCACTTTCGCAACAGCACTGCCGATTGAGCCTAAACCGATCATTCCAAGACGCTCGCCAGACAATATTGGGAGAACAGAGAGTTCATCGCGCCAGCCACCAGAGTGCAATAAGCTATTTTGGCGCACTAAGTGTTTTGAAGCACCCAGAATTAAAGCCCAAGTTAGCTCGGTGGTAGTTTCTTTGGATGGCCCTCCTGGTGTGCAAGCAATCGGAATATTGCGTGATATCAAGGCAGACGTATCTAAAGTGCCGTTACGCTTGCCCGTAAAGAGGAATAACTTCAGCTTTGGAAGGCGCGCAATTAACGCTTCGTTAAAAGGGATGCGATCCCTCACCAACACAATCACATCCGCATCTTTAACTGCTTCATATAGGGCTTCATCATGAAGTGGTTCATGGTGAATGGCGATATGGCAGTCCCGGTCCACTTTGCTCCAATTGGAGAAGCGACGTAGGGCGCGCTCATAGTCACCAAGAATGACAACATTGGGTAAATTGGCCATGTCTCTAGAATCGTTATTAATTGTGCTGTTTGAGTTTACTATCTATCTTTATTGATTTTGATAAAGGAATACCCATGATTTTGGAGCACTGCGATATACAAATTGATCCTAGTAAGGCTGCCGAGTTTGAAGAGGCCATTTTGCGTGGCGTCAATACCGTGATTTCCAAAGCCAAAGGATTTCGAGGATTTAAGGTAAACCGCACTATTGAGAATCCAGCGCGTTACTTATTGTTGATTTACTGGGATACCCTAGAAAACCATACGGTAGATTTTCGTGGCTCAGATGCATTTGCTGATTGGCGAGCGATTGTCGGCCCATTCTTTGCAAAACCTCCCTTTGTTGAGCACATGACTTTGGTGGGTAAATCCGACTAAGTTTTTAATATTTAGCTAGTTTGTTTTTTCCGAATAGAGCGCTCTAGTGGGATGGAGTCCAGGTTGGGCTCTAGAGCCTCTCTCTCATCAAATACAAAGCAGCTCCCGGTGTAGTGGGCTGAGCCAACTTCTTCGAAATACTTCAGGATGCCGCCCTCTAGCTGATAGCTATGCTCCATACCAATCTCGCGCATGTAGAGGCCGGATTTTTCACAGCGAATTCCGCCAGTACAAAAGCTCACCAATGTTTTATCAGCTAGCGCATCTTTATGTGCGGTAATTGCCGCTGGAAATTCTGTAAATTTCTCGATATTGAAATGCAGCGCGTTTTCAAAAGTCCCATACTCAACTTCGAATGCATTGCGCGTGTCCACCATGACTACAGGGCGACCTAAGTCATCCGTTCCGCGATCGAGCCATTCTTGTAATTTTTTCGGTGTAATGAAATTTGCGCGACCCTCTTCTGGACGAATCGCTGGGTGATTCATCCGAATGATTTCATTCTTGATTTTGACCAACATTTTTTTGAATGGCTGTGTTTCTGACCAGCTATCTTTTGATTCTAGTAATTTGAAACGTGGATCCAATCTAAGCCAATCCAAAAAGCCCCGTAACTCTGGTTCGCTACCAGCCAAAAACATATTGATACCTTCCGCTGTTAAGAGGATGGTTCCTTTCAGTTGCCGGGCGTTGCACTCCTCAAGAATTTTGGCGCGCAATTCAACCAGATTGTCTAGACTGACAAATAAGTAGGCGGCTATGTTCAGAATCGGTTTCATGGCAAATATTTTGTGTTGATATCGACATTATCGAGGAAGATGGTATTCGAGTGATAATCTACGATCCTACATACCCAATCCTATAAAAATCTGAAAAGCACCCATGTCTGAACGTTTAATTCCTTACCAGCCTATGGATTTGGCAGAGCCAGCCGAGCTAGTTGCCGCGATTCGCCAGCGTCGAGGTGGCCAGTTCATTAATTTAGACCGCATGCTGTTACACAGCACTCCTATTGCTGAGGGTTGGAATCATTTTGTTGGCGAGATACGCAATAACCTCTCCTTGGATCCAAAGCTACGTGAGCTTGCAATGTGTGGGGTAGCTGTTCTCAATGGTGCTGAGTACGAGTTCTTTCATCATGCCCCTCCATTTATCAAAGCAGGCGGTACTGAGGAGCAAGTAAAGGCGCTGCGTTTAATTGGTCAACCCAACTTCCCAACAGCCTTGTTCTCTGCTCTTGAAAACGATGCGGTAGAGCTGACGTTTCAGATGACTCGCAATATTCAGGTTGATAGCGATCTGATGAAGCGTTTGCAAGCTACTCTTGGTAATACCGATACTGTTGAGCTTGTGACTGTAGTGGCGGCCTACAATATGGTGTCTCGATTTTTAATTGCCTTGGATGTCAATCCTGAGGAGCATCCTCCTGAGTAAGTCATGAGCCAGAGCAACTCCATTCATTGGGAAGAGAATGGTCAGACATGTTCAGCGACCTGGCATTCTGAGAATGGTATTTCTGCGCATAAACGAGTGGTCATTGCCGATGACACCCTCACTGCGGATCACGCCTATGGTCTAGCTTGTGAGGGTACAGCCCTCCTTTGGCGTGGCGACTTCCAAAACGCCCGTCAGTTGTTACAAGCCTTGGTAAGGCGCATTGATAAACCTTCCAAGAAATCCAAACGCGCTGGCAAGAGAGTAGATCAATCTTCAACCGCAATTGATCTATTTAACAAGCATCGTTTGATTCAGTCACAAAGAGCTCGAATCCTCGGCATGTTGCTAATTCAATGCAACTCTGATCACGCCATTCCATTACGAAGAGCGCCCGATGTTTCGCTAGCTTGCCTTGAGGCCTATGGCCCAACTACTGAATCCTATGTGATTTCCTTGCGGGAACTCTTGGGGGTAATCAGTGCACATGAGTGGCGTAAAAATGGTGTACCTGTTCTCGCTGATGAGGAAGGTGAACCTATTTTTATATATCCCCATTATGGGGTTTTCTCACCGATACGCGGGGAGTATCTCGAGTTAGTTTGTAGCGCTCCGTTGCCTAAATTACTCGATAAAGAGTCTATCGCTTTTGATGTCGGCGTAGGGACTGGCGTGTTGTCAGTCATCTTAGCGATGCGAGGTGTACAAAAGATTATTGCCACCGATCAAGATGCGCGAGCGCTTGCTTGTGCTAAAGAAAACATTAAGCGATTGAGTTTGGATTCCAGCATCCAAATCATCAAGGCTAATTTATTTCCGCAAGAGAAAGCATCTTTGATAGTTTGCAATCCTCCATGGATACCTGCAAGACCGAGCTCCACCTTGGAACATGCTGTTTATGATCCTGAGAGCCAAATGCTGAAAGGGTTTTTGGGCGAACTAAAAAACCATTTGCTACCTGATGGAGAGGGCTGGTTAATTTTGTCTGACTTAGCCGAACATCTCGGATTAAGGACTAGAACAGAATTACTGGAGTGGATTGAGGCAGGAGGGCTTAAGGTAATTAGTCGTATTGATACTAAGCCAAAGCACCATAAGCCTTTTGATCAATCTGATCTTCTGTACTTTGCAAGATCTGCCGAAACTACTTCTCTTTGGCGCCTAGCAGTTAAGTAATTTTTATTACTTTCATAAACTTCTAATACCCCTACAGTATTCATCCCCTTGCTCACAAGGGTTGTTAATGCTATCGCTATTACATAAAATAAATGAGAATAATTATCATCTAATACAAATGTATCGATGTGAGTAAAGGTATTGTTTTGAAGACTCAGAAATCCAGCGTTGAAATATATTTCCCATTTGTCTTTTTCGTTATTGCAGTACATGCAGGTTTAGCGATCTGGGTTTTGAATAACTCATTAGGGGCTGTGAATTCTCACAACGAAGAGACTATTGTGATTAGTCTAAGAAGTGGCGAGCATAGGTCTCAAGCGAAAACTCAATTAACTACCAACCCACTTCAATCCCATCATCACATCGCTGCTGTCCCTAGCTCAAATACAGGCAAGAGTGATATGCAAGAAGATGCTGCTAATGGGTCAGCCTTAAAGCATGGTGATCATGGGCTTGCAGGAAGAAGTCAATTTTTTAACCCAAAGCCGCATTACCCGCTTGCGAGTCGACGGATGGGTGAGCAGGGGGCTGTTCATCTCCAGCTATGTGTTGGATCTCGTGGCTTTGTCGAGAGTGTGCGACTTACTCAAAGCTCGGGATATCAAAACTTAGATCGGTCAGCTATCGAAGCAGTTAAAGCTTGGAGATTTTCGGCTCTGAGTGAGGCATCAGAAAATGGATCTAAGTGTTATCAACTACCGATCCACTTTCAATTGGAGTCATGAGATGAGCTCACACATGGGTGATATTGCTAAATTAGTTTCTAGTTACGACTCTCATTGGGGCAAAGTGATATCAAGTGGAAGCTTACTTGGGAAAGATAAATCGGTTGTCATTGTGCATGATGGTCAACGATATGTTTTAAGCATTACTAAACTTGGAAAATTAATTTTGACTAAGTAAAGAAGTACATCTTTTTAGCCAGCAAACGTATTTTTAATATGCAAGTAGCCAGCGATTTTTTGTTTATATCTCTGGAGATTGCATATGAAGCAACAAGGAATGGCATTGGCCTCAAGCGCCCTATTGGCGTGTGGAGGAACATTGATGATGAGTGCTTATGCTCAAGATGTGGAGTTACCGCGAATGGATATTGTGGGGCGAGAAGAAGGTGCACGCTCAAAGATTCCGGGCACGGTTGATGTAATCAATCAACAACAATTAGAGATACTTCAGCCCTTATCACTACAAGATGCCCTCAAGACCGTTCCAGCTGTCAATATTCGTGGGGACGAGGGCGGGCTTGGCTCCATACCAAATATTGGAATTCGGGGTTTAAATCCCAGTCGCAGCCAAAAAGTATTGCTCTTGGAGGATGGGGCACCAATTCATCCAAGTCTATTTATTTCAAGTGCATCTTATTACAGCCCACCCGTAGACCGCATGAGCGGAATAGAGGTGCTCAAAGGTGCATCAGGACTTCAATATGGCCCTTCAAATATTGGTGGTGTCATTAACTATCTCACTAAGACCCCTGAACACGGCTTTAAGTTATCTGGCAAGGCTGGAAATTATGGCTATCGATTGGCTCAGATAGAGGCGGGTGGTAAGTCTGAATCGAATGGCGCGGTTGCGGGGATCAACATCATCAAATCAGAATCTGATGGCTATCAGGCAAACGGCTACAAGATGTACGACATCTTGTTTAAGGGTGGGATAGCGATTAATCAAGATCAGTGGCTTAGTCTGAAGTACACCCACTACGACAACAATATCAATACTTCATACGTGGGCTTAAGACCGAATCAATACCTTGGGAAGCATTCAGGAAATCCAGCGCCGAACGATTATTTTATTACTCAGCGTAATGCAGTTGATCTAAACCACTCTTGGGAGATTGGTCCCGACACCAAGCTAAATACATTAGTCTATTGGAGTAGATTGGATCGTGATTATTGGCGGCAAAGTATTAGCACCCGAAATGCTGATCAAACTGTCTTCAACAATTGCAATGGCTTAAGCAACTGTATGTTCGGGCGTAACCGTGAGTTTCAAATGTTGGGGGTAGACTCTCGTTTAAACCAATCCTTTAATGCCATGGGGATTGATAATGAGCTTGAGTTTGGAATACGCCTTCATACTGAGTCACAAATCAATCAAATGGTGGGCTCTACTAGTTTCGATAAGTCAGGCACCGTTCTGGGTCACGAGGACAATAAGGCTAACTCAACGGCGATGTATCTTCAGAATCGTTTTCTGTTGAGCAAAAATTTCGCAATTATTCCTGGACTGCGACTAGAGAGTTATCGACAAAGCAGAAATAACATCATCACAAATGCATCTGGAAGTACCAAAAACCTTGAATCCGTTCCTCAAATTGGAGCAACTTGGCAGATTGCACCTGAGCTGCAGATTTATTCCAGTATTTACAAGGGATTTGCTCCAGCACAGCTTGCAACTGCCATTAGTGAAAAGGGTGTAGATCAGCAATTAGATCCAGAGCGCTCTACCAATATTGAATTCGGATTGCGTGGTAAGAATGGCGGCTTCACATATGACGCAGCTGTCTTTAGTATGAATTTTAGTAATCAAATTGTGAATCAAAGTCTTGCATCAGGCATTTCGAAAGCAAATGGTGGCAAGAGTTTGCATCAAGGTACAGAGTTGGCTTTGGGATATCAGCTAGCTTCAGGATGGGGTCTCAATGGAAATCTGACTTATATTCCTGTCGCAAAGTTTGTCGGAAATTCTTCTATGGGCGCCGATGGAAATCGCATTCCATATACTGCCAAACTGGTTTCAAACCTAGGGGTTAATTATCAGAAAAATGATTTCAAAACATTGCTGAGTCTAAATTACCTATCATCCCAATACGCAGATTCCGCCAATACTGTAGCTCAAAATACGATTGGCACATTGGGTGAGATTCCCTCAATCACCACTGTGAATTGGAGTGCAAACTATCAGGTAAATAAATCTTTGAAAATCTTTGGGGTGGTCAACAATCTATTGAATCGACGTTATATTTCCAGTAGAAGCCCAGATGGGATATTTGTTGGTGCGCCCTTAAACTTTCAGGCGGGAATGAGCTACCAATTCTTTTAAAAATTGATAGCCCAATCATCCAAGTCAATTATTTAGCAAATAGCTGGCTTGGATCTTCAAATGCTTTGAATTCAAGGGCATTGCCAGCAGGATCTAAAAAGAACATGGTGGCCTGTTCGCCTACCATTCCCTTAAAGCGAATCTGCGGTTCAATGATGAACTTGATGCCGCTATGAGTTAATTTGTCAGCCAATGCATGCCAATCTGGCATTGTGAGAACAACCCCAAAATGTTTTACTGGAACTTGATGTCCGTCAACCTCATTTGAGCTTGCATGGCCGCATTCTTCAGGGGCAAGATGAGCAACGAGTTGATGTCCAAAGAAATCAAAATCAATCCACTCATCTGAACTGCGCCCTTCCGGGCAGCCTAAGGTATTACCGTAAAAACTGCGAGCTGCCGCTAAGTCATTAACTGGAAAGGCAAGATGGAATGGCTGGATGGTTGACATGGATACCCTTATATTTGCTTTGACTGTAGTTTTTTAAACTTAAAAGATTAATTAAGACAAAGTTTAGTATATTTGCGATATAAAAATATTGTGCCGAATAAGAGACATTTACCCATGACAAACAATAACAATAAAGACAAAAATCAAGCTCCCGAAAGTGGTTTGCGTAAGGGTTTAACAAGTTATGGCGATAAAGGCTTCTCTTTATTCCTACGTAAGGCATTTATTAAAGGTGCCGGGTATACCAATAGCGCTTTAGATCGGCCCGTCATCGGCATTATCAATACTGGAAGTGCATACAACCCTTGTCATGGAAACATGCCGCAATTGATTGAGGCTGTGAAGCGGGGCGTTATGCTCGCTGGTGGATTGCCAATGGACTTCCCAACCATCTCCATTCATGAAAGTTTTGCCGCACCAACCAGTATGTATTTGCGTAACCTCATGTCGATGGATACGGAAGAGATGCTCCGGGCTCAACCGATGGATGCCGTGGTCATGATTGGAGGTTGCGATAAGACTGTGCCCGCTCAAATGATGGGTGCAGCCTCTGCAGGCTTGCCAGCAATTCAGTTGATTACCGGTTCAATGTTAACGGGTTCACATCGTAGTGAGCGTGTGGGTGCCTGTACGGACTGTCGTCGCTATTGGGGGAAATTCCGTGCCGGTGAAATTGATGAAGTTGAAAAAGATGAGGTGAATGACCAATTGGTGGCTAGTGTGGGGACTTGCTCTGTAATGGGTACCGCTAGCACCATGGCTTGTATATCTGAGGCCTTAGGGATGACCGTGCCAGGTGGTGCTTCACCCCCAGCCGTCACAGCTGATCGCATTCGGATTGCAGAAGAGACTGGTACACGTGCTGTTCAGATGGCGAAAGATGGTTTAACGATTGACAAGATATTAACCGCCGATGCATTTGAAAACGCGATGCGTGTGTTGTTAGCAATTGGTGGATCAACAAATGGCATCGTTCACTTAGCAGCTATCGCTGGCCGTATGGGGCTAGAGATTGATCTAGATGCGCTCGATAAGATGGGTGATGAGACGCCAGTGCTGGTAGATCTCAAACCATCAGGTGACCACTACATGGAAAACTTCCATGATGCTGGTGGTATGGCTACTTTGCTGCGCGAGCTAAAGCCTTTACTGAAGCTGAATGCTATGACGGTAACGGGTCGAACATTGGGCGAAGAAATTGATGCCGCCCCACCGAGTTTTAAGCAAGATGTAGTGCGCCCATTTAGTAATCCAATTTATCCACGCGGCAGTATTGCTGTATTACACGGCAATTTAGCGCCTGGTGGCGCCATCATCAAACAGTCGGCTGCTCACGAAAAATTGATGGAGCATGAGGGTAGAGCAGTTGTCTTTGAGAATTCTGAGGATCTTGCCAACCGAATTGATAGCCCTGATTTAGATGTCACTGCAGATGATATTTTGGTGCTGAAGAATATTGGCCCTAAAGGTGCACCAGGTATGCCTGAAGCGGGATACATACCGATTCCGATGAAGCTTGCGCGTGCTGGTGTAAAAGATATTGTGCGTATTTCTGATGGCCGTATGAGTGGCACTGCATTTGGAACGATCGTCTTGCACGCGACTCCAGAAGCAGCAGTTGGTGGGCCACTAGCGTATGTAGAGAATGGTGACCGCATTCGTTTGAGTGTGAAAAATCGCGAGATCAGTTTGTTAGTCTCAGAAGAAGAATTAGCTCAGCGCGCAAAAGACAATCCAGTAGTCGAGCCCACTGCAGAGCGTGGCTATCTAAAACTATTCTTAGATACAGTCACGCAAGCAGACAAAGGTGTGGACTTTGATTTCTTGAGAGCAGCAAAGATGGTGGGTAAAACACCAAAGCGTTAAAAGAAAAACGCCACCTGTGAAGGTGGCGTTTGACTGTTGAGTAAATCAATTTACTGCTAATTGGTGGAGTCGGCGGGAATCGAACCCGCGTCCGCAAATCCTCTACAACAAGTTCTACATACTTAGTCATATCATTTAATTTAGCTAGCTAGTCACAGACTGACATGTTCCACGCTGGCGATTCACTAAGTTTTCGAACCATTCCCCGTGACATGAAATGATCTTATCTCTTGTAAATGACCCTGACCTAGCTTGCGCTAGCTGACCCAAGAGAGAATCAGTTCAGGGGCAACCGCAATTAAGCGGCTAGTGCGAAACGTTCGTCGTTTGCAGTTATTACATTCCCATTGATTTACGAGATAACGGGTCCTCGGTATGCCCTTGATGCTTTGTAATCCACGTCGAAACCATGTCGACCCCGGAGTTCATGCATTGGTATGTCTATTTTAAGGCTCTTAGTCTTAAATTGTTGGATATCTTGCAGATTGTTAATTTAGCCCTACTGCGGGAAGATGATTTGGAGTAATTCTTTTGGGTGGCGTACAAGATAATCTGCGCCCCAAGCTTCTGGAGGTTCTTCACAGCCGCAATAGCCGTAGGCTGCTGCGATGGTCATCATGCCTGCAGCTTTACCCGCAATGATGTCCCGGATGTCATCGCCAACATAGACTGACTTGCTGGGGTCGATATTGGCGATTCTGGCTGCATGAAGAATGGGTTCTGGGTGGGGTTTTGAGTGAGGGGTAGTGTCACCACAAACCGTAGAGACTGCTCGTTGACGAAGCCCCATGAGGTCTGTCAGGGGGTGAGTAAAGCGTTCACTTTTGTTGGTCACAATGCCCCAAGGGAGCTTTGCTTCATCCAATTGGTCTAAGAGGTGGTCAACACCTTCAAAAATGACGCTATTGACCAAGAGCGCTTTTTCATAATTGCTGAAAAATTCATCTCGCAGCGGAATAAAGTCTGGATGCTCTGGCTCAATTCCAAATGCGCCCCCAATCAAGCCGCGGGCTCCAGCAGAGGCGCAGGGGCGTAAAACTTCGTATGGCTTAGGAGGAAGGTTTCGGGCGATGAGAAGCTGGTTGGCTGCCGCAACGAGGTCTGGTGCTGTGTCCGCAAGGGTGCCATCCAGATCAAAAAATACACCTTTGTAAGGACTTGCTAACCCGCCACTCATTTACGCACCGCAATCATATAGTTCACATCAACGTCATCACCAAGGCTGTAGACCTGAGTGAGAGGGTTATAGCTCATCCCCTTCATTGCGATCATTTCTAAACCTGTTTGGCGAGTAAATGCGACTAATTCAGATGGTTTGATGAATTTAGCGTATTCGTGGGTACCCTTTGGCAGAAGTCGGAGGATGTATTCCGCGCCAATAATGGCAAATAGGTAGGACTTAGGGCTGCGATTCAAGGTGCTAAAAAAGAGGGCGCCGCCAGGTTTGCAGAGTTTCGCACAAGCTCGAACCACTGAGGCAGGATTTGGCACATGTTCTAGCATCTCCATGCAGGTCACAACGTCATACTGCTCTGGCTCTTCTTCAGCTAGTGCTTCCGCAGAAATGGAGCGGTATTGGAGGGTGGCGCCTACCTCGAGCGCATGCAATTCAGCGACTTTCAGGGCTTTTTCAGACAAATCAATCCCGCAAGTATCGGCCCCAGACTGTGCAATTGACTCAGCAAGAATGCCGCCGCCACATCCCACGTCCAGCACCTTCTTACCCTTAAGGTCAACAAAGGTCTTAATCCAGTTCAGGCGCAATGGGTTAATTGCATGCAGGGGCTTAAATTCACTCTCAGGGTCCCACCAGCGATGGGCTAGGGCGCTGAATTTAGCGATTTCGGATTGATCGACGTTCATAGGGTGAGGGGCACAAAATATGCCGGAGATAAAGGAATTACGAATATAGCGGAAATAAAAAAGCCCGGCAGAACCGGGCTTTTTTACAAGTAAAAAGGATTACTTAACTGCAGCTGTACCAACAACTTCGATGTCGGTGCGGCGGTTCTTAGCGCGGCCTTCAGCAGTTGCATTTGATGCAACTGGATTGCTCTTGCCTTTTGATTCTGTGTAAATACGGCTACCGTCAACACCTTTGCTTACTAAGTAAGCTTTAACTGACTGAGCACGACGCTGGCCGAGAGCCATGTTGTAAGCATCAGTACCAACGCTATCAGTGTTACCAACAGCAATAATTACTTCTAATTTGATCTTGCTTAAGTCTTTAGCGATTTTGTCTAAAGTTGCTTTGCCTTCTGGCTTCAAGTCAGACTTGTTGAAGTCATAGAGTGTGTCAGCTTGCAAAGTGATTTTGCTTTGGCTAACGCCTGACTTAGGAGCAGCTTTCTTTGTCAAGTAGCCATCGCAACCAGGAGCTGCAGTAGCAGGTGTCCAGTTGCTATCACGCCAGCACAATGCGCCGTCGCCGTTTTTCCAGCTCAAACCAGCGCTGTTTTCCCAGTTATCAGAAGCCATTGCTGCAGAAGCAGAAACAGTAACAACAGAAGCTAACAACACTTTTAGGGTTTTGTTCATTTTTAGTCCTCAAAAATCTCTTTTTTAATTAAAGTCAAACTTAAATGTAATTCGCCCTACTTTGAAGCAAAAACCGCAAAGCGACACATCTCAATTTCGTACAAACTGACAGAATATTAGCATAGGGGCTATCAGTCATCAAAATGATATTATTTCTAAATGGAACAAGCCGCTAAAGAAACACTACCAATATCCCTCGAAGACGAAATGCGGCGGTCCTATTTGGACTACGCAATGAGCGTCATTGTCGGCAGAGCCCTGCCAGACGTGCGTGACGGACTCAAACCGGTGCACAGACGTGTTTTATTCGCGATGTATGAATTAAACAACGATTGGAACCGTGCTTACAAAAAATCTGCCCGTATAGTTGGCGATGTGATCGGTAAATACCATCCACATGGCGATTCTGCGGTGTATGACACGATTGTTCGTATGGCTCAGGACTTCTCTCTGCGCTATATGCTGGTTGACGGACAGGGTAACTTTGGCTCTGTAGACGGTGATAACGCTGCTGCAATGCGGTATACCGAGATCCGCCTTCGTAAGATTGCCCATGAGTTATTGGCTGATTTGGACAAGGAAACCGTGGATTTCGGGCCAAATTACGATGGTAGCGAGAAAGAACCCCTCATTCTTCCTGCAAAAGTGCCTAATTTGCTGATTAACGGTAGCTCAGGCATTGCCGTGGGCATGGCAACCAACATCCCTCCCCATAACCTGGATGAGGTGGTTACAGCTTGTTTGCACGTCTTGCACAATCCAGAATGCGCGATTGATGAGTTAATTGAGATCATTCCTGCTCCGGATTTCCCGACCGCCGGCATTATTTATGGTGTTCAGGGGGTTCGAGAAGGCTACCGCACTGGTCGTGGTCGCGTAGTAATGCGCGCTAAAACCCACTTTGAAGACCTCGATAAGGGCGCTCGTCAAGCCATCATCGTTGATGAGTTGCCGTATCAAGTGAATAAAAAGAACCTGCTCGAGCGTATTGCCGAGCTGGTGAATGAGAAAAAAGTAGAAGGCATTTCTGATCTACGCGATGAATCTGATAAGTCAGGCATGCGTGTCGTGATTGAACTCAAGCGTGGTGAGGTGCCTGAAGTCGTTCTCAATAATTTATACAAGAGCACTCAGCTGCAAGATAACTTCGGTATGAATATGGTGGCTCTGGTAGATAACCAGCCACGCCTGCTCAACTTAAAGCAAATGCTGGAGTACTTCTTACAACATCGTCGCGAAGTGGTGACACGTCGCACGATTTTCGAATTGCGCAAAGCACGTGAACGTGGTCATGTCTTAGAAGGCTTGGCAGTAGCATTGGCAAACATCGATGAATTTATTGCCATCATTAAAGCTGCTGCAAACCCTGTGGTTGCTAAGCAAGAGCTGATGAGTAAGGCATGGGACTCTTCCATGGTACGCGAGATGTTGGCGCGTGCTGAGACGGATACTCCAGGCGGTCGCAATGCTTACCGTCCCGAAGGTTTATTGCCTGAGTACGGCATGCAAACAACTGGTCTCTATCGTTTGTCTGATAGTCAAGCGCAGGAAATTCTGCAGATGCGTTTGCAACGCTTGACTGGTCTTGAGCAAGACAAGATTGTGAATGAGTACAAAGATGTGATGGCAGAGATTTCAGATTTGCTCGACTTACTTGCTAAGCCAGAGCGCGTCACTCAAGTCATCGAATCTGAATTGAAAGAAGTGCAAGCTGAGTTTGGTGTTGCTGGTGGTGATTCTGGTCGTCGTTCATTTATCGAAATGAATGCCACCGAGTTGTTCACAGAAGACTTGATCACTCCGCAAGATATGGTGGTCACGCTTTCTAATACGGGTTACATGAAGAGCCAGCCTCTGAGTGAATACCGTGCGCAAAAACGCGGTGGTCGTGGCAAGCAAGCTGCAGCTACTAAGAATGAAGACTGGATTGAAACCCTCTTCGTTGCGAATACACATGACATCATTCTTTGCTTCTCAGATCGTGGACGTATGTACTGGCTCAAAGTGTGGGAAGTTCCACAAGGCAGCCGCAACTCACGCGGTAAGCCAATCGTCAATATGTTCCCGCTGATTGAAGGCGAAAAGATTACGGTAATTCTCCCAATCAAGGGATACAAAGATGATCATTACGTCTTTATGGCAACAAGTCTAGGTACCGTGAAGAAGACACGTTTGTCAGACTTCTCCAATCCACGTAAGGCTGGAATTATTGCTGTCGATTTAAATGAAAACGACTTCCTAGTTGGCGCAGCTATTACTGATGGTCAGCATGATGTGATGTTGTTCTCTGACGCTGGTAAAGCAGTGCGCTTTGATGAGAACGATGTGCGTCCAATGGGTCGTACAGCTCGCGGTGTACGTGGTATGAACTTGGGCGAAGGTCATCAAGTGATTGCCATGTTGGTCGCTCCAGCTGAAGCTGCTGAAGGTGCTGAGGCCGCAGTTGTCGACGCGAACGGCCTTGCTATTCCAAGCAGCGTGTTGACTGCAACTGAGAATGGTTTTGGTAAGCGCACCCCAATTGGTGAATACACCCGTCATGGTCGCGGCACTAAGGGCATGATCGCAATCCAAACAACTGAACGTAACGGTAAAGTAGTTGCTGCTGC
This sequence comes from Polynucleobacter sp. AM-7D1, assembly GCF_018688455.1. NCBI lineage: Bacteria > Pseudomonadati > Pseudomonadota > Betaproteobacteria > Burkholderiales > Burkholderiaceae > Polynucleobacter > Polynucleobacter sp. AM-7D1. The sequence continues at coordinate 1,429,531 of NZ_CP061319.1, read as the reverse complement.
TCTGGTTTCTCCTGAAGATCAAATCATGTTGATTACTACTGGCGGCATCTTAGTGCGCACACGTGTTTCAGAGATTCGTGAAATGGGGCGTGCCACACAAGGCGTCACTTTGATCAACGTTGATGAAGGCACTCGTTTGTCTGGCCTGCAGCGTATTGCTGAAAGCGATTCTGATGATGAGAATGATTTGGATGATGGTGAAGAGGGCGAGGATGTAGCCGCTGATCCAGCAGTTGACTCCAATTCTGATGAAGCTGGTGATGCCTAATTGGCATTCATACAAGGTTAATTAATTCATCATGACGTTTGACCGCCGCATTTTCAATTTCGCTGCGGGGCCTGCCACCTTACCTGAAGAGGTATTAAAGCAGGCCGCAGCGGAGATGTTGAACTGGCAGGGCTTAGGCGCGAGCGTCGTGGAAGTCAGTCATCGCGGCAAAGAGTTCATGGCGCTTTATGAAGAGGTGCTCCAAGACTTGCGCGCCCTCATGAATATCCCGGATTCCTATGAAATATTGATGTTGCAGGGTGGCGGCTTAGGTCAAAATGCCGCTATTCCAATGAACCTCATGCCCTTGGCCAAAAATGGCCCTAAAGCAGATTTTTTAGTAACTGGCATCTGGTCTGAAAAGTCTTATAAAGAAGCTGAAAAATATGGTGTTGCTCATTTAGCTGCATCTTCTGCATCTGAAAAATTTAATACGATTCCTGCAAGATCTTCTTGGCAACTATCGGATGATGCTGCTTACGTCCACTACTGTGCTAATGAAACTATTGGCGGCGTAGAGTTTCCAGATGTGCCTGATGTCAATGGCAAGTTATTAGTTGCAGATATTTCTAGCAACATTCTTTCTAAAGAGATGGACGTCACTAAGTGCGGCGTCTGGTTTGGTGGGGCGCAAAAAAATATTGGCCCATCTGGCGTGACGATTGTGATCGTGCGTAAGGACTTGATGGGGCACAGCATGAAGATCACTCCGTCGATTTGGGATTGGTCTAAGCAGGCGGCAACTGACTCAATGCTCAACACGCCACCAACTTTTTCAATTTATATGGCGGGACTAGGCTTTAAATGGTTGCTCAAGCAGGGCGGTGTAAAGGTAATTGAGAAACGCAATCAAGAAAAAGCAGAGTTACTCTATAACTTTTTAGATCAAAGCAGTCTTTACGAGAATCGCATTCCTAAAGAATATCGATCCAGAATGAACGTTACCTTCTTTTTGAAGGATGAAAATTTAAACGCTCAGTTCTTGGAGCAATCTAATGCAGCAGGCTTAGTTGCCTTGCGTGGTCATAAGGCGGCTGGTGGCATGCGTGCCAGCATTTACAACGCAATGCCAATCGAAGGCGTTAAAGCCTTAGTAGAATTTATGCGTGACTTTGAAAGGCGTGCCTCATGAGCTCCAAAGACCAGAGTACTGAAGAGCAGCGCCTTGCGCCAATTCGCGAGAAGATTGATGCGCTAGACGCACAGATTTTAGATTTGTTGTCACAGCGTGCAAAAGCAGCCCAAGAAGTTGGCCACATTAAAGGTGGCTTTTCATCGCCAGTGTTTAGGCCGGAGCGAGAGCGACAGGTTGTCGCACGCTTACAAGAGCTTAGTAGCGGCCCATTATTGCCCGATGGCATTGCTGCAATTTGGCGCGAGGTGATGTCAGCTTGTCGCGCCTTAGAAGCCCGTCAGACGATTGCTTATCTCGGACCAGTGGGAACATTTTCAGAGCAAGCGGCACAAACGTATTTTGGCCACTCGATTGCTGGCTTACCTTGCAATAGCCTTGATGAAGTATTTAAGGCGGTAGAAAAGGGTGCGGCGCAGTTTGGTGTTGTGCCTGTAGAAAACTCTAGCGAGGGTGCCATCTCTCGTACCTTAGATTTGCTCTTGGATTCTCCAATGCGCATTAGTGGCGAAGTGGTTCTACCTATTCGTCATCACCTCTTAACTAAGAGTGGAAATTTGGATGGCGTAACTACTGTTTGCGCGCATGCCCAAGCGTTAGCTCAATGCCAACAATGGTTAAGCGTACATGCACCACAATTAAAGCGGCAGGCAGTCAGCAGCAACGCTGAGGCAGCGCGCATGGCCACGATTGACCCAACGCTTGCGGCAATTGCTGGCGATCCCGCACAAGAAGCTTATGGATTGCAGGCGGTAGCTGCACAGATTCAGGATGATCCACACAACCGCACACGTTTTGTTGTGGTCGGCACCTATGAGTGTCAGCCTACTGGTGCTGATCAAACCTCTTTAGTCCTATCAGTAGATAACCAACCTGGCGCAGTACATCGCTTGCTAGAGCCACTGGCAAAGCATGGTGTTTCCATGAATCGCTTTGAGTCACGCCCTGCTCGCAAGGGTACTTGGGAGTATCACTTTTATATCGATGTTGCTGGCCATGTACAAGACGCAAAAGTAGCCAAAGCATTAGAAGAGTTAAAAACAACAGCCGCTTTTTATAAAAATCTTGGCTCCTATCCTCACTCAGCATGACATCAAAATCTAATATCGGTTTAAAGCATATTCATGCGATAGCGCCTTATGTCGGCGGACGCCCTATCAGTGAGGTTGCACGGGAATACGGTCTTGATGAAAACAAGATTGTGAAACTCGCCTCCAATGAGAATCCATTGGGCATGCCGAAATCCGCGCAAGATGCAATGCTTAAAGCAGCAGCAGACTTGGGTCGTTACCCAGACTCCAATGGGTTTGAGCTCAAGAATGTTTTGGCTGCACGCTTAGGTGTACCAACAGATTGGATTACTTTAGGTAACGGTAGTAATGACATTTTGGAGTTGGCTGCACGTGCAGTTGCTCAGGCTGGCGACGAAGTCATTTTCTCTAAACACGCTTTTGCAGTTTATCCACTGGCAACACAAGCTGTTGGTGCTAAGGCGATTGAAGTGCCTGCTACTGCAATGTATGGCCATAACTTGCCTGCGATGCTGCAAGCAGTAAAAGCTGCGGGCGATAAAGCTAAGCTGGTATTTGTTGCCAACCCTAATAATCCTACTGGCAGTTATTTAAGTGCTAAAGAGATTGAGGATTTCTTGATCGCATTGCCGCCGCATGTGGTGGTAGTTTTGGATGAGGCTTATAACGAGTACCTCACTCCAGAGCAGCGCTATGACGCAATTGCTTGGGTGAAACGTTTCCCCAATATGATTTTGTCTCGTAGCTTTTCTAAGGCATATGGTTTAGCAGGCTTACGTATTGGTTATGGCGTTGCCCAGCCCGCTTTGACCGATTTACTGAATCGCATTCGTCAGCCATTTAATGTGAATAGCCTTGCACAAGCTGCAGCAATAGCTGCATTTCAGGATTCTACTTTCTTGCAGCAAGGCTTTGAACTCAATCGCGCTGGGTTTACTCAACTCACCGAAGCATTTGATGCACTTGGCCTGACTTATCTCCCATCGGCTGGCAATTTTGTGTTGGTCAAGGTGGGTGAAGACGATAGCGCTGGCGCTCGCATTAATCTGGAGTTGCTAAAGCGCGGCATTATTGTTCGCCCAGTTGGTAATTATGGTTTGCCACAATGGTTGCGCATTTCTATCGGCTTGCCCGAAGAAAATGCCGCCTTTATCACAGCACTCAAAGATATTTTGGCGAAGTAGTTATTCAATAAAAAATACATAAGCTGAATTAGCCAATGGCCATCATTAATCCATCTAGTAATTACGGTACTGTCACCATTGTTGGTGTTGGCTTGATTGGAGCATCCCTTGGTTTGGCTCTTAAAAAGGCGGGCGTCGTTAATCAGGTTTTGGGTGTTGGACGCAGTGCGCAGAATCTAGATCAAGCCCTCAAGATGGGCGCGATTGATGCAGTGGTTGATTTAATTGAAGCAACAAAACAATCTGATGTGATTGTCTTGTGTGTACCCGTTGCGCAAATGCGTGCTACTTTTGAAGTCATCGAGCCACACTTAGAATCTCGGACCATGCTGACAGATGCTGGTAGCACTAAAGGCGATGTGATTTTGGCTGCCAAGGAAGTCTTAGGTAAAAAGGCTTGCCAATTTATTCCTGCACATCCCATTGCGGGTGGCGCGCAACATGGTGCGAGCGCTGCTAAAGCTGATTTATTTGTGGGCAAACAAACGATTCTTTGTCCGTTACAAGAAAACTCCTCGCAAGATACAGATCTCATTGAGGGTTTCTGGCAGTCGGTTGGCTCTGTAGTGAAAAAGATTTCTTGTGTACAGCATGATGCGATCTATGCAGCGGTTTCTCATTTGCCACATATTCTGTCTTATGCATTAATGGCCAGTGTGGTTAATTCAGAAGATGCTGATCAAAAGCTAAGTCATGTTGGTGCAGGTTTTAAGGATTTCACACGCATCGCCGCTTCAAGTCCGGAAATGTGGCGCGACATTTGTTTGGGTAATCGCACGGCCGTTCTGAAAGAGCTTGATCAATATCTACTCATCGTCAATCACATGCGTAAGTTGATTTCTGAAAATGATGGTGCTGGTTTAGAGAAATTATTTAATAAAGCAAGTAAGGCGCGTCAAGATTTGGATGTACTTTGATGAGTGGTTTGCCTGATATCCAGATTGGTCCATTTAAGCGAGCTCAAGGCTCGATTGTGTTGCCAGGCTCTAAGAGTATTTCTAATCGCGCCTTGTTATTGGCAGCGCTTTCTAAAGGCACGACAACTCTTAAAAATTTACTAGATGCTGACGATACGCAAGTGATGCGTAATGCGCTTCGCCAATTAGGCCTATCGGTAATCGATCATGCCGACAAAGTTTGTGTGGTTGAAGGTTGCGGTGGTAAGTTCCCCATACAAAACGCAGATCTTTTTATGGGTAATGCGGGTACAGCGATTCGTCCGCTCACAGCAGCACTTGCAATGCAAGGTGGCAACTATCGTTTATCTGGTGTGCCTCGTATGCATGAACGTCCTATTCGGGATCTAGTGGATGGATTACGACAAGTCGGCGCAAAGATTGATTACGAATTACAAGAAGGCTATCCACCGATCAAGATTCTTGCTGCGGATATTGAGATCAAGGATGTTGTTAAGGTGCGCGGTGATGTCTCTAGTCAATTCTTGACAGCCTTGTTGATGGCTTTGCCTTTGGTAGCAAAAGAGCCCGTCAGAATTGAAGTGATTGGTGAATTGATTTCTCGCCCTTATATCGACATCACACTCAAGCTCATGGCACGCTTTGGCGTCAAAGTAGATTGTCCTCATGCGCAGTCATTTGTAATCCCTGCTAAGACTTCTGAGGCAGTCTATCAAAGCCCTGGCACCTTATCGGTTGAGGGTGATGCATCATCTGCTTCTTACTTCTTGGCGCTTGGCGCCATTGGTGGTGGACCGGTGCGCGTCTTAGGTGTGGGCAGCGAGAGTATTCAAGGTGATGTTGCTTTTGCTGATGCACTCGCATTAATGGGCGCTAAGATTTCTTCTGGTGAAGATTGGATTGAAGTCGCTGGCGTGAAAAATGCGAATGGCAAGCTCAACGGGATCACCATTGATTGCACGGAAATTCCAGATGCGGCGATGACGCTTGCTGTTGCTGCACTGTTTGCTGAAGGCCCTACTCGCTTAAACAATATTGCCAGTTGGCGCGTGAAAGAAACCGATCGTATTGCTGCAATGGCAAAAGAGTTGAAAAAAGTGGGTGCTATCGTTGAGGAGGGCGCTGACTACATCGTGGTGCAAGCCCCTCAGTCACTCGCTGACTGGAAGTCTCCTGCAGAGGGCATTGATACTTATGATGACCACCGCATGGCGATGTGTTTCTCATTGGCCGCTTTTGGTCCTAATGCGCTACAGATTAATGATCCTAATTGTGTTGCTAAAACATTCCCCACCTACTTTGCTGAGTTTGCAAAGGTCGTTTCCTAAAACTTGCTGTTGATGAACTTGCCTCCAGTTATCGCGATTGATGGACCTACCGCCTCTGGTAAGGGAACGGTTGCCTCCTTGGTGGCAGAAAAGTTAGGTTTTCATTATTTGGATAGCGGGGCCTTGTATCGACTGGTTGCCCTGGGAAGTCAAAAAGCATCGATTGATACCAAAAATGGCTCAGAACTGGGTATTTTGGCTAAAAAACTGGTGATTTCCTTCAAAAATCGCCAAATTCTGCTCAATTCTGAAGATGTCACTGATGCTATTCGTACTGAGGAGATTGGATTGCGTGCATCTGCAATTGCAGTGCATCCAGAGGTTAGACAGGCCTTGGTTGGGGTGCAGCATGGTTTTAGGACTTCTCCAGGTCTAGTGGCCGATGGCCGTGACATGGCAAGCATCATATTTCCCGATGCAGCTTTGAAGGTTTTTCTCACTGCAACCGCTGAAGCCAGAGCTGAACGTCGGTATAAGCAATTGATAGCTAAGGGAATTTCTGCTAAACTAGAGGACTTGCTGCAGGATTTACAAGCGCGCGATGCCAGAGACAGTAGTCGAGGTGCCGCACCTTTGTTAGTTGCAGACGGAGCCAAGGTGCTAGAAACATCGGAATTATCGATAGATCAAGCTGTTAAGACGGTTTTAGATTGGTATCAATCGAAAATAGCTTAGTTCTTGGTGGGCAGTAAGCAGTAGTAGAAGTTGTTTTGGCGTCTTAAGGAACTCTACAACGCGATTTTCTAATTTAGCGTGTTTCTTGGGACTTTTTTAACCTAACCCGTCAGGCCTTCTGGCGGCACAAAGTGAATATATAAATGTCTGAATCATTTGCAGAACTATTTGAAGAATCATTAACCCGATCGAATATGAAGACCGGCCAAGTTATTTCGGCTGAAGTCCTTCGCATCGACCATAACTTCGTCGTTGTTAACGCTGGATTGAAATCCGAAGCGTTTATTCCTGTTGAAGAATTCCATAACGACGCTGGCGAGATTGAAGTAGCTCCTGGCGATTTCGTTTCTGTTGCTATTGACGCTCTTGAGAACGGCTATGGCGACACAATCCTTTCCCGTGACAAAGCTAAGCGCTTGGCATCATGGATGAACTTGGAAAAAGCTCTCGAGCAAGCTGAGATCGTTACCGGTACTGTTACTGGTAAGGTTAAAGGCGGCTTGACAGTCATGGTTAACGGTATCCGCGCATTCTTGCCTGGATCACTCGTTGATACGCGCCCAATCAAGGACACCAGCCCTTACGAAGGTAAGACGATGGAGTTCAAGGTTATCAAGCTTGACCGTAAGCGTAACAACGTAGTGTTGTCACGTCGAGCAGTTGTTGAAGCTAGCCAAGGTGAAGAGCGCGCGAAGTTGATGTCTAACCTCAAAGAAGGTAGCGTTGTTCAAGGTATCGTTAAGAACATCACTGACTACGGCGCATTCGTGGACCTCGGTGGCATCGATGGCCTCTTGCACATTACCGATTTGGCATGGCGTCGTGTGCGTCACCCAAGCGAGATGTTGACTGTTGGTCAAGAAGTTACCGCTAAGATTTTGAAGTTTGATCAAGAGAAGAACCGTGTTTCACTTGGCGTGAAACAACTTGGCGATGATCCATGGGTTGGTATCGCTCGTCGTTACCCACCAAACACCCGTTTGTTCGGTAAGGTAACTAACCTGACTGACTACGGCGCATTCGTTGAAATCGAATCTGGTATCGAAGGTTTGGTACACGTTTCTGAAATGGACTGGACTAACAAGAACGTTGCTCCAAGCAAAGCTACTGCATTAGGAACCGAAGTTGAAGTCATGGTTCTGGATATTGATGAAGACAAGCGTCGTATTAGCTTGGGCATCAAGCAGTGCAAAGCAAATCCATGGGAAGAGTTCTCACGTGGCCAACAAAAAGGCGACAAGTTGACTGGCGCAATCAAGTCTATTACTGACTTTGGCGTTTTCATTGGTTTGCCTGGTGGTATCGACGGTTTAGTTCACCTCTCAGACCTTTCATGGAATGAGCCAGGTGAAGAAGCTGTTAAGAAATACAAAAAAGGCGACGAAGTTGAAGCTACTGTATTGGCTATTGATGTTGAGAAAGAGCGTATCTCTCTTGGTATCAAGCAATTGTCTGGTGACCCATTCAATAACTACACATCTGTCAGCGACAAGGGTAGCCTTGTAACTGGTACTGTGAAGGCTGTTGATGCTAAGGGTGCAACTATTCACTTGGCTGATGAAGTTGAAGCTTACTTACGTGCTTCTGAGATCTCAACAGATCGCGTTGAAGATGCACGCAATGTATTGAAAGAAGGCGACACTGTGACTGCCATGATCATTAATATTGATCGTAAGTCACGTGCAATCAATCTTTCAATCAAAGCTAAAGACAGCTCTGACCAACAAGACGCTATGAGCAAGCTCCAAGGTGATGCGCAGTCCGGCACAACCAACTTGGGTGCTTTGTTAAAAGCGAAGTTGGACAATCAAGGCTAAATCAATATCGCCGCTTTCCATTAGGAGAGCGGCGGTTTTTTTATTGATAGATCATGTCAGATCAAGAGCAACAAGCAATTACTCGCTCCGAACTCGTGGAGAGCTTGGCGGAACAGTTTCCCCAGCTATTACCTCGTGATGTCGAGTTAGCAGTAAAAACATTGCTAGACACCATGACTCACGCTTTAGCCGAAGGCAAGCGAATTGAGTTACGCGGTGTTGGTAGCTTTGTTTTGCATCACCGTCCTGCGCGTACTGGCCGCAACCCCAAATCTGGTGAGAAGGTATTGATCCCAGAAAAACGGGTGCCCCATTTCAAGCCTGGCAAAGAATTACGTGAGCGCGTTGACTACAAGCCTCTAAAGCAAGTGAGCCCTAAAGAGGGTTCTGGTGCCTAGTCACATAGCGCATATCCAGTGGTCCATTCGGACCATTTTTTTATTTAAGTTCTGTACAGCATGATTCAGATTGCAACCGCTTGGCTCCTGTTATTGCCAGTCATGTTTGGTATTGGCTGGCTGGCTTCGCGCTGGGATCTGCGTCTTGAGAATCGTATGGATGAGCGCGAGCGTATGCGTCAGCAACGCTCAACCTTTAAAGGTTTAAGTCTCTTATTAAACGAGCAGCCAGATCAGGCGATTGAAACTCTAGTCAAGATTGCTCAGCTTGACCCTGAAACCATTGAACTTCATTTTGCTTTGGGTAATTTGTTCCGTCGCCGTGGTGAGACTGAGCGCGCCATTCGAGTGCACCAACACTTGGCCAATCGCGATGATTTGAAGCCGCGCGATCGAGACCATGCTGCTTATGAATTAGGCCGAGATTTTCTACGTGCTGGTTTATTAGATCGCGCCGAAGCATCTTTAAACCGTGTGGGTGAGGGCAAGTTTGCAGCGCCTGCGAAAGAGAGCCTGCTCGAGATGTATCAGATCGAGCGAGATTGGAAGAAGGCCATTATTGCTGCTAGCGAACTCGCAGGCTTACAAGGAAAATCCCACCATACTGAGATTGCACAATTTCATTGTGAGTTGGGTCAAGAAGCACTGCGCCGTAAGGATTTGCCAGAGGTCGAGCAATCTGTTCAATTGGCCTTGCAAGCAGTTCCGCATCATGCCCGTGCGCTGATTTTGCAAGGCGATTATCTGATTGCCATGGATCGTCCAGCCCAGGCAATTGAAGTGTGGGCCGTGATTGCTAAAACACATCCTGCTTACATGCATTTACTTGCAGATCGGTGGATGGCAGCACATGCTGCGCTAAATAAAGCAGATGAAGGCTTAAGTGCACTTTGTGAATTGTTAAAGACCCAAGCTTCTGGTGAGTTGCTTGATATTGTGCAAAAGCATATGACTCAAATTCGTGGGGCACAAGCCGCTGAAGTGATGCTGGTTGAAGTGATGCAGCATTCACCAAGCTTGAGTGCACTTTCTAAGCTGGCTGAGACTCGTTTGGCTTTAGCAGAAAGTAACGGTACACCAGAGCGAGTATCAGATTTACAGGCAACACTCAGTTTATTGAAGCAGCGCACAACAAGCTTGGCCCGCTATACCTGTGGCAATTGCGGTTTCCGTGCACGACGTTTTTACTGGCAGTGCCCGGGTTGTAACAATTGGGAGGCATACTCACCAAGACGCAGTGAAGGTGCCGTTCCTAGCGGCCCTTCAATGTAATCTGCGTTGCGATTACCAATCTAATAAGAATTATTTGGAGCTATCTTGAAAGTCACCATCATTGGAAGCGGTTACGTTGGTCTTGTTACTGGAGCTTGCTTAGCAGAGCAGGGTAATAGCGTCTTTTGTGTTGACTTAGATTCTAAGAAGATTGAGATTCTGAACTCAGGTGGCGTGCCCATCTATGAGCCAGGCCTCAAAGAGATGATTGAGCGCAATCGCGCTGCTGGCCGCTTGCAGTTCTCTACTGATATTGCTGCTTCTGTTGCCCATGGTGATATTCAGTTCATTGCGGTTGGCACTCCTCCCGATGAAGATGGCTCGGCTGATCTTCAGTACGTTGTAGCAGCAGCCCGCAATATTGGTCGCCATATGACGACTCCTAAAGTGATTGTTGATAAATCTACTGTTCCAGTGGGTACAGCCGATAAGGTTTCTGCTGCAATTACTGAAGAATTAGAAAAGCGTGGCCTCTCACCAGAACTGTGCTCCGTAGTTTCTAACCCGGAGTTTCTCAAAGAGGGCGCGGCAGTAGAAGACTTTATGCGCCCAGATCGCATTGTGATTGGCACACAAAGCACCCCAGCGGGAATGCGCGCAAAAGAACAGATGCGCAAACTCTATGCACCATTTAATCGTCACCATGAGCGTACCTATTACATGGATGTCAAAAGTGCTGAGCTGACTAAATACGCAGCTAATGCCATGTTAGCTACTCGCATCTCTTTTATGAACGAGCTGGCCAATTTGGCTGATTTAGTAGGTGCTGATATTGAAGCAGTGCGCCAAGGTATTGGTTCAGACTCACGCATTGGTTATGGATTTTTGTACTCCGGCACCGGCTATGGTGGCTCTTGCTTTCCAAAAGATGTTTCCGCTTTATCCAAGACTGCAATTGAGTATGGCCGTGATCTGAAGATTTTGGATGCTGTCGAGGCGGTGAACGAAGCTCAAAAGTACATCCTCGTAGAAAAGATTGAAAAACGCTTTGGTGCGGATCTGAAGGGCAAAAAGTTCGCCATGTGGGGCTTAGCATTTAAACCGAATACAGACGATATGCGTGAAGCCCCAAGTCGTGTGATTATTCAAGAACTCGTTAAACGTGGTGCACAGATAGTGGCCTACGACCCAGTAGCCATGCCAGAAACTAAGCATTGCCTCGATATAGACTTTAAAGGTAACCCAGAAGGTCTCAAACAAGTCACTTTAGTGGATGACCCTATGGCAGCCACTCAAGGTGCTGATGCTCTAGTCATCGTGACTGAATGGAAAGCCTTCCGTAGCCCCGACTTCGATCTTCTCAAAGCCAAGCTCAAGAACCCGATCATCTTTGATGGCCGTAATCTGTATGAGCCGCAAGCTATGCAAGAATTAGGCATTGAATACCAAGGTATTGGTCGTCATAATTAATTACCAGCAAAAAGAATCTATTTGAAAGATTAGAGAGATTAGTTACATCGTGGAAAAAGCCAACCGAGAACAATTTTCTAAAGCCCGTTTATTAGTGGTGGGCGACGTCATGCTGGATCGCTATTGGTTTGGCGATACAAATCGGATCTCTCCAGAAGCGCCAGTTCCTGTAGTTCAAGTGGGTAAGATTGATGAACGTTTAGGGGGCGCAGCTAACGTAGCGCGTAACGTTGCAGCACTTGGTGCTAAGACAACAATTTTAGGTGTGATTGGCGATGATGAGCCAGGACATCGTGTTACCGAGTTGCTGAAATCCAGCCACGTTGATAGTCAACTTGAGGTGGATGGCAAAGTGCCAACCACTGTGAAGTTACGTGTGATTGCAAGACAACAGCAATTGATTCGTTTGGATTTTGAAGAAGCCCCTAGTGAGGCTGCTCTCGCTCATAAGTTGGAGCGTTATGAGAAGCTAGTCGGCGATGCTGATGTGGTGATTTTGTCTGATTACGGCAAAGGTGCATTGGGACAGGTCGCTTTGATGATCGAGCAGGCTCGCGCTCAGAAGAAGATGATTTTGGTGGATCCTAAAGGTGATGATTACGCTAAATATCGTGGTGCTACTGTACTGACGCCTAATCGCAGTGAGTTGCGTCAGGTAGTTGGTCAATGGACCAGCGAAGAAGATCTCACAAAGAGATCTCAAGATCTTAGAAAATCATTAAATTTGGAGGCGCTTCTCCTGACTCGCTCTGAAGAGGGTATGAGCTTATTTACTGAGGCTGGTGTGAGTCATGTAAAAGCACAGGCACGCGAAGTATTTGATGTGTCTGGTGCAGGTGACACCGTCATTGGTACGCTGGCAGTGGCGCTGGCAGCTGGCTGGCCCCTGGAAAGAGCTATGGCTTTAGCTAATCGAGCTGGTGGTATTGTGGTTGGCAAGTTAGGAACAGCCACCGTTACTTCTGAGGAATTGCAATGACGATTATCGTAACTGGCGCCGCTGGATTTATCGGTGCCAATATTGTTCAGGCGCTCAATGCGCGAGGCGAGAAAAATATTATTGCCGTAGATGATTTACGTCCTGCGGATAAGTATCGTAATTTGGCCGATCTAGACATCATTGATTATCTTGATAAGGATGAGTTTCTAGAAGCATTTAGAAGCGGTCGTTTTGGTAAGGTCAGGGCGGTGTTTCATGAGGGGGCTTGCTCCGATACGATGGAAACTGATGGCATCTTTATGATGGCAAATAATTTCCGCTACACCATGGACTTGCTCGATATCTGTACAGAACAAAAAGTGCAGCTACTCTATGCTTCTTCCGCAGCTACTTATGGTGGATCAGATGTTTTTGTCGAAAGCCGTGAGCATGAGAAGCCATTGAATATTTATGGCTACTCTAAGTTCTTATTTGATCAAGTCATGCGCAAGCGTTTTGCTGAAAAATCTAATGCTGCTCAAGTAGTTGGATTTAGGTACTTCAATGTCTATGGTCCTCGTGAGTCACACAAGGGTCGCATGGCTTCAGTAGCCTTTCACCAATATCACCAATACAAAGCCAATGGCAAAGTAAAACTCTTTGGTGAATATGGTGGTTATGCTGCTGGTGAGCAGAGTCGTGACTTTGTTTCAGTAGAAGACGTAGTGAAAGTAAATTTGTATTTCCTGGATCGTCCAGAAATCAGTGGCATCTTTAATCTCGGTAGTGGTCATGCGCAGCCATTTAATGATGTGGCTCATGCGGTAGCAAACGCCATGCGTAAAATCGATAATGCCAAGCCTGCTAGCCTTGAAGAGTTGGTTAAAGAAAAAGCGATTGAGTACATTCCATTTCCAGATGCACTCAAAGGCAAGTACCAGTGCTTTACTCAGGCTGATTTAACTAAGTTGCGTGCCGCTGGATACTCAGAGCCCTTCCTCAATGTTGAGCAGGGTGTCAGTCGTTATATCGCCTGGCTATCGGCCAATGCTGATTTCTTGGCAAGCCCGCTTTAGATTTTAAAAAGCAGTCAACAGACTGAATTTCTATTCGTTGTAACTGATCCACTTGCACTTCGTGTGAGTGGATTTTTTATTAACCGATGGAGATTACATGAATCAATTATTAAAGTCCTTAGTATTTTCGGTATTGGTTGCTGTCTCAGCTTTATCTTCAGCCTCACCAATTAACGTCAATACGGCCACCCAGTCCGAGCTAGAGAGTATCAAAGGTATCGGACCATCTAAAGCGAAAACCATTATTGCGGAGCGTTTGGATGGTGGGCATTTTCAGGATGCTAATGATTTACAAAAACGCGTACGTGGCATTGGTATGAAATCAGTTGAAAAGATGGTGGATAACGGCTTAACTATTGAGGCGCCCAGCTCCTTTCGTGAACCGCATGGTAGGACGAATAAAGAGGGAGTCAAGGCTAGTAGACGCAGCTCTCGTGGTCAAACTAGCTCTCGCCATAGTGCGGATCGTGCGGAAGGAAATCGCCGAAATTAAACCCTTTTACGTCTAGCCTGGCTTATGGCTAAAATGGTTTCATGAGCACACCTTCTTACTTAACTATTTCACAGACCGTGGGTAATACACCCCTGGTTCGTTTGCAACGTATTCCTGGCGCTGAAAACGATTCAAAAGGTAATCTGATTCTAGGAAAGTTGGAGGGTAATAATCCAGCGGGGTCGGTTAAGGACCGGCCTGCGCTGTCGATGATCCTGCGCGCTCAAGAGCGTGGTGAAATTAAACCAGGCGACACTCTCATTGAAGCAACTAGCGGTAATACTGGTATTGCTTTGGCCATGACTGCTGCGATGTTGGGCTACAAGATGGTTTTGGTGATGCCCGAGAATCAAAGCATTGAACGTCGCCAAAGTATGGCTGCTTACGGTGCAGAGTTAATTCTGACAGCAGCTTCTGGTGGTATGGAATTTGCCCGTGACTATGCACTGCAATTGCAAAAAGAGGGCCGCGGTAGATTGTTAGATCAATTTGCAAATCCGGATAACCCACGTGCCCATATCGAGACTACTGGCCCGGAAATCTGGCGTGATACTGATGGTCAAGTTACGCACTTTGTTTCATCGATGGGTACTACTGGAACTATTACTGGAGTGTCAACTTATCTGAAGTCCATGAATCCCGATATTCAGATTATTGGTGCGCAACCGGAAGAGGGTTCGCAGATTCCAGGTATTCGTAAATGGGCTCCAGAGTATCTGCCAAAGATTTATCAGGGCGACAAGGTTGATCGTATTGAGTATGTAAGCCAAGCGGATGCTGAAGAGATGGCCCGTCGCCTTGCTGCAGAAGAGGGTATCTTCTGCGGTATCTCAGCTGGCGGGGCTTTGGTTGTTGCCTTACGAATTGCTCGCCAAGTAGAAAATGCCACGATTGTCTTTATTGTCTGCGACCGTGGCGACCGTTATCTTTCTACTGGAGTTTTCCCAGCGTAAGACATTCAATCTAAGCTATTAAGCCTGCTTCGGTTTTTTCTTATTAGCAGGCTTCTTCGGCTTGGATTTGACCGGCTCCCCTGACTTTGTTTCTGACTTCGCTTTGCTTGCGGTAGTGGGAACGACACTTTGATTTTTATAGCCTAGCACTTCTGCAAACTCAGCAACACTTTGTGCGTAAAAGTAACTGCGGTTGTATTGCACAATCGTCAGAAAATTATTAAGTCCAACTACGTAACGAACCTGATCACCACCATCTTTGTCGGGGTAAGGTAGATCAACAATGAGGGCCTTGCTTTGTGGCTCAACACCCCCAGCCTGAAGATAGCCTTGCTCTTTAGTGAGGATGCCTTTTGCGATGAGCTCTTGAACCGAGTATTTGAGTTGTGGCTCTCCATCTGCTAGCGCTCTCGCCTCACTGACTGCCCCTTCCTGCACAGGGAAGTAAATCGGCATTCCAGGTTGCCAGCCATGCTTTCTCATAAAGTTAGCCACGCTAGCAATAGCATCCTTAGGACTTTGTTTAAGGTCAATGCGCCCATCACCATCGCCATCTACTGCGAAGCTGCGAATACTACTTGGCATGAACTGTGGCAGGCCAATCGCACCAGCATAGGAGCTGTTCTGATTCAGGCAGGCATTAAAGCGAGTTTGATTCAATCCTTGCTGACTATTATTGGCGGGCAAGCTGCCACCCCCTTCAGTCCAGCACATCAGGATGAGTTCTTGCAGTTGGTCTTTAAAGAGCTGCTCTCGACTGGCTTTGTTGGGTGTATCTGGGTAGCTAAAAGCTAATGTAGAAAGTGCATCCTTGACCCGGAAATTACCAGTTTGACGGCCATAAATGGTTTCAATACCAATAATGGAGACGATGATTTCAGCTGGGACGCCTGATTCTTGTTCAACCTTGCTTAAGAATGCCTGGTTTTGCTCCCAAAAGACCTTGCCAGCTTTCAGGCGAACTGGCTCAATAAAACGCTTGCGATAGGCGACCCAATTCTTTTTAAAGCTGCCCGATGGGGGTAATACCAATTTGCGTATGGAAGGGATCGTTTTAGCATCAGAGAAACCCAATTCAAGGCTGGCCTGAGGGATTCCTTGGGTTTGGGCAATTTGAGCGATTAATTCATTGAGATTTTGGCTAAAACGGGCTTCTGTTGCGACATCTTCAGACTGGTTTACGATAGTCTCTGTAGGGCTAACTTGCTGAGTGGGGATGCTGGAGCATGCCCCTAGCAGTAGGGTTATAAATAGTATTGATGTGGGATTGGAGATGCGAAAATTCATGGATAAGAAAGTGGGTTTTTGATGTTCTGCTGGGTTTAATTAAATTATAAAAATTATAGTTTTGCTATTGAGGATTTCTAGTAATGACAACAGGATACATAACTCATCCAGACTTTCTAAAGCATGAGATGGGTAGTCATCACCCCGAGTGCCCAGAGCGCATTCAGGCAATTAATGATCAGCTGATTCGCAGCGGTGTAGATCGTTTTCTGCATCATTTAGATGCGCCATTAGCAACTGAAGACCAATTGGAGTTAGTTCATAGCCCAGATCATATTGCCTTTGTTAAAGAGCGTTCGCCTGCTAGCGGTTACTTCATGCTCGATGGTGACACTATTATGAACCCTCATACCTGGAGTGCCGCTCTGCGTGCTGCGGGTGCTGCTATCGCCGGTGTGGACGCCGTAATGAAGGGTGAGGTTGAAAACGTGTTTTGTGCGGTGCGCCCGCCAGGCCACCATGCGGAGCCAACGCGCTCTATGGGATTTTGTGTTTTTGATAATGTTGCCGTAGCAGCACGATATGCGATGGAACAGTATGGTATTGAGCGTGTCGCCATTATTGACTTTGATGTCCACCATGGCAATGGTACTGAAGCTGCATTTTTTAATGATCCCAATGTGCTGATGTGTAGTTTCTTTCAGCACCCGTTTTATCCCTACAGCGGCTTAGATGGGGCAAACAATATGGTGAATGTTCCGCTTCCTGCATCTACACGTGGTGATGTGGTGCGCTCGATAGTGGAAGAGCAGTGGTTGCCTCGTTTACGAGACTTTGAGCCAGAGCTCATCATCATCTCTGCAGGCTTTGATGCTCACCGTGAGGATGATTTGGGGCAGATGGGCTTGGTAGAGGATGACTATGCTTGGATGACTAAGCAGCTTAAAGAGGTTGCAAACCAATATGCTCAAGGTCGCATTGTCAGTTGCCTAGAGGGTGGCTATAACCTTTCTGCTTTAGGCCGCAGCGTGGTTGCACATGTGAAAGCACTCGCAGATATCTAATTGAAATTAGAAGTTCAGATTAAAAAAAGACCAATATTTAAGGCGCATATGGCTAATATTTTTGAGCAAGGTTTAGAGCGAAACTCAGCCAACTTCACTCCGATTACCCCACTATTATTTCTTGAGCGATCGGCCCAGGTGTATCCAGATCGCTTGGCAATCGTTCATGGCAAGCTGCGCCAGACTTGGAGTCAGACTTATGATCGTTGTCGTCGCCTAGCAAGCGCTCTGCAAAAGCATGGAATTGGCTTGGGTGATACCGTTGCCGTGATGTTGCCTAATACACCCCCAATGGTTGAGGCGCACTTCGGAATCCCGATGGCTGGAGCGGTATTGAATGCCTTAAACACCCGCCTTGATCCAGAGTCAGTTGCCTTTATGTTGAATCATGGTGAGGCAAAAGTGGTGATGGTGGATCCCGAATTCTCGGGAGTGATGAAAAAAGCCCTTGAGATCGCCAAGAAAGAAAGTGGCCGTGAGTTTTTAGTAATTGATGTCGAGGAAAAAGAGTTTGATGTTCCTGGTGAAAAGTTAGGCACACTAACTTATGAAAAGCTTTTATCTGAGGGGGACCCCCAGTTTGCATGGCAAGTCCCTGCCGATGAATGGCAAGCCATTTGCCTCAATTACACCTCAGGAACCACTGGCAATCCAAAAGGCGTGGTGTATCACCATCGTGGCGCAGCCATTAATGCCGTCTCGAATATTTTGGATTGGGATATTAATAAGCACCCCATTTATCTCTGGACACTCCCCATGTTCCATTGCAATGGTTGGTGCTTCCCCTGGACGATAGCTGCTCGTGCAGGTATTAATGTCTGTCTACGTCGCGTTGATGCGCAACATATTTTTGCTGCCATTAAAGAGCATGGTGTTACGCATTACTGTGCGGCTCCCATTGTGCATAACCTATTAGTCAATGCTCCCGATGAATTAAAGGAGGGTGTTCCTCCTGGAGTGAAGGGTTTAATCGCAGGCGCCGCACCTCCAGCTTCGATTATTGAGGGCATGGAAAAGCTCGGGTTTGATTTGACGCACGTCTACGGATTAACTGAGGTCTACGGTCCCGCAGCAGTTTGTGTAAAGCAGGATGAGTGGAATGAGGTAGATATTGGTGAGAGGGCTCGACTTAATGCCCGTCAAGGCGTTCGTTATCACATGCAACAAGCAATTGCCGTTCTTGATCCTGAGACTCTTAAGCCTGTGCCTGCTGATGGTGAGACCATGGGCGAAATTATGTTTAAGGGCAATATCGCCATGAAGGGTTACCTCAAGAATGAGAAGGCAACTAAAGAGGCCTTTGAGGGAGGCTGGTTTCATTCTGGTGATTTAGCAGTGATGAACCCTGATGGCTATATCAAGATGAAAGATCGTAGCAAGGACATCATCATTTCTGGCGGTGAAAATATTTCCTCTGTGGAGCTTGAGGATGTTCTCTATCGTCATCCAGCAGTGATGGCTGCTGCAGTAGTTGCCAAGCCCGACGATAAGTGGGGCGAGACACCTTGTGCATTTTTGGAGATCAAGCCGGGCATGGAAGTGACGCCCGCTGACATCATCGCCCATTGCAAGCAGCATCTGGCTGGCTTTAAGGTTCCAAGAGCCATTGTTTTCTGTGAGCTACCAAAGACCTCTACCGGCAAGATTCAGAAGTTTGAATTGCGCAAGCAGGCAGGATCCGCTTCAGCAATCGACGTCTAACTCTAATTGGTGTTAGACGGATAAAATAGAAAAGTTACTCAAAAATAGAGAATTCAGCATGAAAATCTTAGTTGCAGTAAAGCGTGTTGTTGATTACAACGTCAAAATTCGAGTTAAATCAGATAACTCTGGTGTCGATTTGGCGAACGTCAAAATGAGTATGAATCCTTTTGATGAGATTGCAGTGGAAGAGGCGGTTCGACTCAAGGAGTCAGGCGTTGCGACTGAGATAGTAGTAGTTTCTGCTGGCCCAACGCAGTGTCAGGAAACATTGCGCACCGCCTTAGCAATTGGCGCTGATCGCGCCATCTTGGTAGAGACTGATGCTGAGTTGCAGCCATTAGCGGTTGCGAAAATTCTGAAAGCCCTTTCTGAAAAAGAACAAGCGCAGATTGTAATTTTGGGTAAGCAAGCAATTGATGACGATAGCAATCAGACTGGACAGATGTTGGCTAGCTTGATGGATATTCCGCAAGCCACTTTTGCTTCCAAAGTGGTAGTTGCAGACGGTAAAGCAAGTGTGACCCGCGAGGTAGATGGTGGCTTAGAAACAATCGCGATTACTTTGCCCGCGGTGATTACTACTGACTTGCGTTTAAATGAGCCGCGTTATGTAACTTTGCCAAACATCATGAAGGCGAAGAAAAAGACTTTGGAAATTATAAAACCCGAAGATCTTGGCGTAGATATTGCTCCACGCCTTAAAACTCTCAAAGTGGAAGAGCCCCCAAAGCGCTCTGCTGGTGTGATGGTGGCTGATGTAGCGGCTTTGGTAGATAAACTTAAAAATGAAGCGAAGGTGATTTAAATGGCCGCACTTGTTATTGCTGAACACGATAATCGATCCTTAAAGGCAGCCACGCTCAATGCGGTAGCGGCCGCTTTACAGTGCTCCCCTGAGGTAGATGTATTAGTAGCTGGTAGTGGCGCTGATGCTGCCGCTTCGGCTGCTGCCCAAATTGCTGGTGTGCGTAAAGTGATTCAGGTAGATTCTGCATCATTAGCCGATCAACTAGCGGAGCCTTTAGCTGCGCAAATTCTTTCGATTGCTAATGGTTATAGCCACATCTTGGCGCCTGCAACTGCCAATGGTAAGAATGTATTGCCAAGGGTAGCTGCAAAGTTAGATGTTGCACAGTTATCGGATATCACTAAGGTTGTCTCGTCTGATACCTTTGAGCGCCCGATTTATGCCGGTAATGCGATTGCTACTGTGCAATCTACCGACCCCGTCAAAGTGATTACTGTTCGCACAACCGGGTTTGATCCAGTTGCTGCAAGTGGTGGATCTGCTGCAGTAGAAAAGCAAACGGCTGCTGAGGTTTCTGGCAAATCATCTTTTGTGGGTCGTGAGCTCACTAAGTCAGATCGCCCTGAATTGACTGCCGCCAAAGTGATCGTTTCCGGTGGTCGTGGTTTAGGTTCTGGCGAGAAGTATCAAGAGATCGTTGTGCCATTGGCTGATAAGTTAGGTGCAGCGCTAGGCGCATCGCGCGCTGCAGTGGATGCCGGTTATGTTCCAAACGATTACCAAGTGGGCCAGACTGGCAAGATTGTTGCTCCACAGTTATACATTGCAGTAGGTATCTCTGGCGCTATTCAGCATTTAGCTGGAATGAAGGACTCTAAGGTGATCGTAGCGATTAACAAAGATCCAGAAGCACCAATCTTTAGTGTTGCTGATTATGGTCTCGTTGCTGACTTAAATACCGCTGTACCTGAACTGACTAACTTGCTTGGCTAGGATATCCCTTTAACTATCTTTACACCTAATTCATAGGAATACTTATGCCGTATGTAGCTCCAGTAAAAGACATGCTATTTGTGATGAACGAACTAGCGGGGCTATCTCAGGTTGTTTCTTATCCTTCCTATGCTGAGGTTGGAGCTGATGTCGATTTAGCCCCAGCAATTTTGGAAGAGTCCGCCAAATTCAATCAAGATGTTGTAGCACCCCTTAATTGGGCTGGTGATCAAAATCCTAGCTCTTTAAAGGATGGCATCGTTACAACTACACCTGGCTTTAAAGATGCTTTTGAGCAATTTGCTGCAGCAGGTTGGCAGGGCGTTGTTCATCCTGCAGAGTTTGGTGGTCAAGGCTTACCAAAGCTCATTGCAACTGCATGTTTTGAGATGGTTCATTCGGCTAGCCTATCGTTTGCTTTATGCCCAATGCTGACCGATGGTGCAATTGAGGCCTTGTTAACTGCAGCAAGCCCTGAGTTGCAAGAGCGCTATGTGCCGAAGATGATTTCTGGGGAGTGGACTGGCTCCATGTGTCTCACGGAGCCTCAAGCGGGCTCTGATCTATCAATGGTGCGTGCTCGTGCCGTGCCTGAAACTGATGGCGCATACAAAATTTTTGGCACCAAGATCTACATCACCTATGGTGAGCACGACATGGCAAAAAATATTGTCCATCTCGTATTGGCTAGAACGCCAGATGCTCCAGAAGGTGTGAAAGGTATTTCTTTATTTGTGGTGCCGAAGTTCTTGGTGAATGCAGATGGCTCACTTGGTGAGCGTAATGATGTTCACTGTGTCTCGATTGAACACAAGCTTGGTATCAAGGCTAGCCCAACTGCAGTTTTACAGTTTGGCGATCATGGTGGCGCAACTGGATATTTAGTGGGCGAAGAAAATCGCGGCCTGGAATACATGTTCGTAATGATGAATGCAGCTCGCTTTGCAGTTGGTATGCAGGGTATTGCAGTTGCAGAGCGTGCCTATCAAAAGGCGGTGCAGTATGCAAAAGACCGCGTACAGAGTCGCGATCTAGCCGGCTCTCCAGGTCCTGTAGCAATTATTCATCAGCCAGATGTGAAGCGGATGCTGATGACTATGCGCGGCTATATTGAGGCATCTAGAGCCCTGGCGTATTACGCTGCAGCTGCATATGATGCCCAACACGCATCCCTTGATGAAGCTACCCGCAAGCAGAGCCAAGCGGTGTATGAATTTCTGGTGCCGATTGTGAAAGGTTTCTCAACTGAAATGTCGATTGAGGTGGCTAGCCTCGGTGTGCAAGTGCACGGTGGCATGGGATTCATTGAGGAGACGGGCGCAGCACAACACTATCGTGATGCCCGCATTCTGACAATCTATGAGGGCACTACGGCTATTCAGGCAAATGATCTGATTGGTAGAAAAACGGTGCGTGATGGTGGCGCAACTGCAAAACTATTCTCTGAAAAAATTCAGCAAACTGAAAAAGATCTCGCAAGCAGTGGCACCGCAGATGCAAAGGCAGTGCTGAAGCAATTAACCGCGGCACGTATTACTTTTGAATCTGCTGTTGAGTTTATTGTGGCAAATGCAAAGACAGATGTTAAGGCTGTCTACGCCGGTAGCTTTGCTTACTTGCGTTTATGTGGCTTGGTATTGGGTGCCTGGCAAATGGCACGTGCCTTACTGGCTGCGCAGAAGCTACGCGCGGGTGATCCTAATTTCTATGATGCCAAGATTGCCACTGCACGATTCTTTGCGGAAAATCTATTGCCGCAATCTCAAGCTCTAGCAACCTCGATCCTAGAGGGCGGGTATTCCACTAATGCGCTGACAGCGGAGCAGTTTTAGGATTTAAAAAACTGTCACCGCCATTCAAAAAGCTATCCGCATTACTGGGATAGCTTTCTTGCTTCCTGAAGCTGTGAAATAAAGAATTGCTCAAAGGCAATGGCGAGGAAGGTCATCATGACGCCAGCGCCAAATACTAAAGAAAAGATCACAGTTAATACAACCGGCCAGCCTGATTTAGTGGCTTTGCTCGGATCTATGTTTGGATTAAATTCTGCATCCCACTTTTCGTCAGCACGTAAACCATAAGCTATGGTGGTTAGCCAGCTCGCCTCGAAGCTGATAAAGCCAAAGGTGATGAGAACCCAACCAGGCGCAGAATTAAATTGCGAGTCTTTGAGAATCAGCCAACCAGCAATTCCACCAATAAACGAAAAGAGTTGAGCCCAGCCCCAGAAGGATTTAAGTCCCTGCAAATAAAAACAGTTCAAGCCAGTACCTGGGAAAAATAATCCGAGAGAACAGAATAGGAGTTTGTACTTTTTCATTCAGACTTTCAGTGATGAATTTCAATTTCGATAAAGGGTATTTTATTTTGGTGAATTACTTTTTTTGCATAAAGCTTAAGACTTGACGATCTGCGCCAATCATCAACAGTTGATCGCCATTGCGCACAATCGAACGGTAATCATTTAATTCATAGAGAAAGTCATTCTCTAGCTCCATGCGTTGTGGTGTACAGGCCATCTTTGTTGCGGCTATCTGATCAAGCGAAAAGCCTCTGGCATCTTCAGTAATGCGAGCAGTAAACCGATTGCATCCTGTAGACCCACTCACACGTTCACCATTGGCATCAAAGATGATTTGGATTGGGTTGCTATTGTCACCCTGAGGAATTTGTCTGGTACGAACCTCGCCTCTGGCATTAGGTGCGAGATTCCAGCGAACTAACTCCCATTTGGTGTTTCGGAATTCAGTGCTGGGAGGGCTGGTTTTGGCGTTGCAGGGCGGAATGACATTGGCACAGGCAGTCAAAAAGCTTAAGCCTAGGCAAGAAAGAATCAGAAAAAAGCGCTTTATAGGGCCTCTCGAGGGTCTAAAAATAGCAGTTTTCATGGTAATAATTCTGTAAGTAATTGATTTTAATAATTATTTTAGCTTTGCTTGCAATCTATTCTACTGTTGAAGCTAAAAGGGTGCGCGCTTAAATAGGTGGATCAAGTAGGGGTTTTCGTCTAGAATATGAGGTTTTCCGCTATACCGTGCATTTGTTTTGTTAATTTGCTCAGTTAGCAGGAGCCCAAGATTTTTTAGTAATTTCACTGGGTTGTAATCAACCTGTTTTCATTTTAGATTTTAAGGAATAAGTATGGTCGTCATTCGACTGGCACGCGGCGGTTCAAAGAAGCGCCCTTTTTATAGCATCGTGGCTACTGACAAGCGCAATCGTCGCGACTCGAACTTTATCGAGCGTATTGGTTACTTCAATCCACAGGCAGCAGCGACTGAGCAAGCAATGCGTATTGCTCAAGATCGTTTGACCTATTGGACTGGTGTTGGCGCGCAGATCTCTCCAACAGTAGTTCGTTTAATCAAAAACAATCCTGCAGTCTAAAGACTTCAAATCCAAAGACTTTCTCTCAATGATGAAGTCTTTGGTAGCAGAATTTACTGGTAGTGTTATTTGGGGAGTTGAGGTGGCTTCAATATGAATACACCTTCCCTAGATGATTTGATTGAGCTCGGTGCAGTTCAGGACGCTCAAGGCTTACAGGGTCAGATTAAGGTTCGCCCTCATTCCTCCGATCCCGTAGCCCTCTTATCAAGCAAAGAACTTTGGTTGTCTCTCATTCCTCGTCGGAGTGCGGGTGTTGCTGCGTCTCATGAGCAGGCTTCATTAAAGCTATACAAGGTAAAGCTGGCCAAGATGCATAGCGGTACCGTAGTGATCGCTTTAGATGGCATCACCGATCGTGATCAGGCCGAGGCTTTAAAAGGTACTCGCATCTTAGTTGCACGCGAAGTATTTCCAAAAGCAGGCAGCGATAGTTATTACTGGGTCGATCTGATTGGTTGTAAAGCAATTAATCTCGAAGGCAAGAGTCTGGGTGAGGTGATTGACGTGAACGATAATGGCGCCCACGGAATCATTGCTCTTGGCGATCCAGAAACTAAGACAGTAAAACAGTTAGTGCCTTTCGTAAAAGAAGTGGTGCAAAACGTTGACTTACCTAATAGACTCATTACTCTAGATTGGCAGCTTGACTGGTAGTAGGCTCTAAGCTCAAAAAAGTAACTGATCTTCCATTTCCAATATGCGCTTTGATGTAGTCACCTTATTTCCTGAAATGTTCTCTGCCTTAACGCAGTGGGGCATCACTGGGCGCGCCTGTGAGCAAGGCCTTGCTAAGGTCAACCTCTGGAATCCTCGGGATTATTGTTCCGATCCACGTAAAACTGTGGATGATCGTGCCTATGGTGGCGGTCCTGGCATGGTGATGATGGCGAAACCTTTGGAAGATACGATATTTGCTGTTAAAGCGGCTCATCAGGCGCAAAACATTCAATCTGGTCCTATTTGCCTCTTGGCACCTCAAGGCGAGGTCTTTTCTCAGAAGATAGCGACAGATATCCTCAATTACGGCAATTTAACCTTTATTTGTGGTCGATATGAGGCCGTTGACCAGCGTTTTATCGATCGAAATGTCGATTTACAGCTTTCGATGGGTGATTTTGTGGTTTCTGGTGGTGAATTACCCGCTATGACCATGATGGATGCGGTTATTCGCCTTATTCCAGGGGCCTTAGGGGATGGGGAATCTGCCGTCCAAGATAGCTTTATTAATGGCCTTTTGGACTATCCACACTACACCCGCCCTGAAATATATGAAAATTTATCTGTACCAGACGTGCTTTTGGGCGGACATCACGCTAAAATAGCGGATTGGCGTCGGCAGAAGTCTTTAGAGCTGACGTTCAAGCTTAGACCTGATTTAATTAAATCAGCAAGAGCAAATGGGTTGCTAAGTAAAGAAGATGAGCAATTTCTTCGAACGCTGTAAGTAATTATGGTTTTGAATGAAGTGTTTGTGTTTTGATTTAGTGAAATGGTTTTAACTGCATCCTCTGTCTGGTCCGTTGATGAAAATCTCGGGATTAAACGCTGACAAGATGTTTAAGGATTAATAATGAATTTGATCGAAAAAATTGAGCAAGAAGAAATTGCTCGCTTAAGTGCTAACAAAGTGCTTCCTACTTTCGCTCCTGGCGATACAGTAGTTGTTGGTGTAAACGTAGTTGAAGGTACACGTAAGCGTACCCAGGCCTTTGAAGGCGTTGTGATTGCTAAGCGCAATCGCGGACTCAATTCCAGCTTTATCGTTCGCAAGATTTCATCTGGTGAAGGTGTAGAGCGTACATTCCAAACTTACTCACCATTGATCGCTAGCATTGAAGTGAAGCGTCGCGGTGATGTACGTCGCGCGAAGTTGTACTACTTGCGTGATCGTTCAGGTAAGTCTGCACGTATTAAAGAAAAACTTCCTGCACGCAAAGTTAAAGCAGTTGCTGAGACAGCCGCGGAATAAGGTTTGCTTTAATCCAAAAAGAAGGCGGCCTAGGCTGCCTTTTTTATTCCCCTAAAATAAACGAATGACGCAAGATTCCAAAACCCAAGATCAAGGATTGAGTGCTGCGACTCCATTGAGTTTTGATGCGCAGGCAATTCCGATTCACAAGGTGTGTCACGATCAGGCTAAGGTAGCTCAGCATATTCTTGATCCATTAGCTTTGAGAAGTCGCTTTCAGAGCCCCCCAATTTGGCAGCCAGAGATTACCGATGAAAATCGCCAGGTGATTGCTGCTGACATTATTGCTAAACGTCAGGCAGCTGGGAAGATTACTCGGGCAGCAGTTTTAATTCCTTTGTTGCTGAAGAGTGAGGGCTTATCTGTTTTACTAACGCAAAGAACCGATCATTTACATGATCATGCTGGTCAAATTAGCTTTCCAGGTGGTCGCATGGACCCAGATGATGCTAGCCCTCATGACACTGCTTTGAGGGAGAGTGAAGAAGAAATTGGACTTGATCGAGCTGCAGTGGAGATCATCGGCCATTTACCCCAGTATTTAACGGTTTCGGGCTATAGTGTAACTCCGGTTGTTGGATTTGTAAAACCTCAGGCAGAATACGTCTTAGATACTTTTGAAGTAGCGGATGTGTTCGAAGTGCCTTTACATTTTTTAATGGATCCTGCGAATCATCAAGTACGCGTCTGGGAGAGTGATCAGGGTAGCCGTCGTTTTTATTCAATGCCCTATGAAAATCGTTTTATCTGGGGCGCTACTGCTGGAATGTTGCGTAACCTTTATCATTTATTAAAAGTATGACTTTCTTTTCCATTCTCTTCGCCCTTATTGCTGAGCAATATCGCCCAGTAACTTCGACCCATTGGATCGCGCGTATGAGTGCTCGCTGGTTGGATTGGGTTGCCGGCGAATTCGGCGGCAAGACTGAGGAAGGTGCCAGTCCAGTTGGTGCGCGTATGGCTTGCCTAGTCGCATTCATACTGCCAACATTCCTAGTCTTCATTATTTATGTTGTATTTATGGTGAGCTTCCCAATTTTGGGATTTGTGTGGAACGTCATAATCGCCTATTTATTTTTTGGCTTCCGCCAATTTAGCCACTCCTTTACGCTGGTTCATGAGGCAATTGCAAACCATGATTTGCCAGCAGCGCATACAGCCTTAGGTGAGTGGTACGGCCCCGAATTAGACACTTCCAATCTCACCGAGACTGAAGTTATTTCACTTGCGCTGGAGCGCGCCATTATTGGCGCACATCACCATGTGTTTGGTGTGTTGTTCTGGTTCTTAATGCCAATGGGACCTGCAGGTGTGGTCTTGTATCGCTTGGCTGATACGGCTGCTCAGCGTTGGTCAGAAAAAGGCGACTTCAATTTAAGTGAAGCAGCGCGTCATTTCTTCTACGTATTGGACTGGGTGCCTGCACGTATTACAGCAATGGGCTTTGCGATCGTCGGCAACTTTGAAGGTGCAGTCTACGCATGGCGCCACCTGACTGGCAAATGGTCCGACTCTTTATCGGCGGTGATCTTGGCATCCGGTAGTGGTGCATTAGGCGTTCGTTTGGGTGAGCCAATGAGCGAGCCCGATAGCGATGAAGCATTGCGCATGGCTGAAGCAGGTGAGCCTGTTGTTTACGAAGTGGGGCTTGAGCCGAATGAGCGTACGATGCGCTCCGCCATTGGCTTGGTGTGGCGCTTGGTTATCGCTTGGATGGCTTTATTGCTAATGCTGACCATCGCTCTTTGGCTTGGCTAATTCCCTGAATCTGCGTATCAGCCGTTTTTGAGTCAGAACGTAATTGCCTAAATAGCGCCAGTCTTTCTGGCGCTATTTCATTTCTGTCGACCGCTTCTCGTATCGCACAATCGGGCTCTGATTGATGGGCACAGTTATGAAAGCGACACTTGCCGAGCAGATCATGAAACTCCCTAAAGGCATGCTCTAGCTCACTCACCGACATATGGGCCAAACCAAATTCCTGAAAGCCTGGTGAATCAATTAAAGCGCCTAATTTGCCCTTAGCATCACGTCCCCAAGTCTCGGGCAACTCAAAGTAGCGGCAAGCTGTTGTGGTGTGCTTGCCGGTATCTAAGCGAACTGAATACTCTTGAGTAATCGCTGCAGCGTTGGGGACCCAGGCATTGAGTAGGCTGGATTTACCCATACCGGATTGACCTACAAATACCGATACCTTGCCGGAGATAGCTGGTCGCAATGCCTCAATGGAGGCCTCATCAAACTTGGCAGATACCTCTGTTACGGGGTAGCCCATACGCGCATATGGCGCAATGATTTTGCGGGCGTGTTCTAAGTTATCTTTGAGATCGCACTTGTTGAGCAGAATATGTAAACCAATTTGATTGGTCTCGGCAGCGACAACCGCTCTTCCCAAAAGATCGGGTGAGAAAGCAGGTTGTGTAGCTAGCACGACTAATATTTGATCAACATTTGAGGCAATGAGTTTGCTTTTAAAAGCATCGGATCGATAGAGTAAATTTTCTCGTGGCTCGATGCGAATAATGCGTGCTTGATCAGCTGAAGTCATTTCCAATAACATGCGATCACCAACTGCGCCGATGTGCTGCTTTGCTGGCGTGCTTACCTGAATTAATTCACCGACAGGAGATTCATTGCCACGATCATCTTTTGCTAAGCGTTGCGCTAAATAATGCCTTCCATAGGAGGCAGTCAATAGCGCATGAAATTGTTCCATTAACTAAATCAATTCCAGATTACTTAGCTAAAACGTTTGAGATTGGCAATGCGCAATGGCGCAGGAGGATGTGAGCTATAAAAAGCGGTGTAGATCGGATCGGGCGTCAAAGTTGAAGCATTGTCTTGATAGAGCTTTACCAGGGCAGAGATCAAATCATTTGCAGAGGATTTATCTGCAGCAAAACCATCTGCTTCGTATTCATGTTTACGTGATGCCAAGCTTGATAGCGGGGTGAGGAAAAAACTAAATACTGGTGATACCAGCATAAATAGTGCTAAAGCCAAGCCGCCGTTATAGCCGTTTGGATTGGGAGTCACGCCGAGGTCGCTGTAGAACCATGGTTGTGTGCTGACCCAACCTAATAGAGCAAAGGTAACAAAACTCAAGGCAAAGGAAACTAGTAGACGTTTACGAATATGGTTGCACTTATAGTGACCGAGCTCGTGAGCCAGTACCGCCTCTACTTCACCAGGATTGAGTTTCTCAATCAGGGTATCAAAAAAGACAATACGCTTCGCTTTACCCATGCCGGCAAAAAATGCATTTCCGTGTGCGCTACGTTTGCTGCCATCCATCACAAATAAACCTTGGCTTGCAAAGTCACATCGATTTAGTAAGGCTTCGATTTGTGTCTTGAGTGTGCCCTCTTCTAGTGCTTCGAACTTATTAAAGATCGGCGCGATAAAGGTTGGAAATATCCACTGCATTAACAAGCTGAAGGCAGTCAGGACACCCCAGGCCCAGAGCCACCAAAAGTCTCCTGCTTGAGCCATCAAACTCAGAATGACCCAGAGGAGGGGGACGCCGATTGCACCACCAACGCTGATGCCCTTGAACATATCGCTAAAGAATAGTCGGGCGTTCATGCGATTAAAGCCAAAACGTTCCTCCAGATAAAACTGCTTGTACCAGGAGAAGGGTAGATCAATAACCCCAGAGATCAGGACTATAGAGACCAACAAAGCGATCTGCTGGGGGATTCCTTCTCCTAATAACTGCAGAAGAGAGAGATTTAAAAACTGCAAGCCGCCCAAGAGTGTGAAGCTGATTAAGATAATCGCGCTGACACCATTCTCAAAAATACCAAGGCGCAGTTTGGCGATGGTGTAGTCGGCTGCTTTTTGATGCTCGGCCAAGGAGATCTGGGAGGCAAACTCAGCGGGTACTGCGTCGCGATTGAGGGCGACGTGACGAATTTGGCGTTGGGATAACCAGTGGCGTAGACCAAAGCTGGCGATGAAGGCGATTAGAAAAACAATTGTGAATGTCATGAGATGATTATAGATATGAGTGAAAAAATAGTTATCCCAGCAGTTAAGACGGCGCCAGCCAGTGAGCACCTGATTTGGGTGGATATGGAGATGTCGGGCCTAGACCCTGAAAAAGAGCGCATTTTGGAGATCGCCGTGATCGTCACCGATGCGCATCTCAACACTATTGCCACAGCCCCTGTTTGGGTGATTCATCAGGAAGATGCCCTATTAGATGCCATGGATGCTTGGAATAAGGGCACCCACGGACGTTCTGGACTGATTGATAAGGTCAAGGCTTCGACTATGGATGAAGCGACTGCTGAGGCTGAATGCATCGCTTTTCTGAAGAAATACCTCAAGCCTGGAATTGCTCCAATGTGTGGCAATACGATTGGTCAGGATCGCCGTTTTATGGCGAAGTACATGCCAAAACTAGAGGCATTCTTTCATTATCGAAATATCGATGTCTCTACCCTTAAGGAGCTTTGTAAGCGCTGGCATCCTGAGTTGGTAAAGGGTTTCACGAAGAAACAAGCTCATACTGCCTTGGCGGATATCGAAGAGTCTATTGAAGAGCTCAAGTACTACCGAGAAAAATTCATCGTGCCTTTACCGGAGTAATTCAGCTTCTTGGTATGAGTAATGTAAAAAGGGTCTATTACTAGACCCTTTTTTATTCAACCATGAGGACGCCTTACTTCTTGACGGCACTTTTGGGTCGATAGACTTTAATGACCGATTCATGGGTTTGGATGATGGGGCCACCAATCAGTTCAATACAGTAAGGTACAGAGGCAAAAATACCCTGCACAATGGGCTTGCCTTCAGCGTCTTTCAGTCCTTCGAGCGTCTCTTTGATGGATTTGGGTTGACCTGGTAAGTTAATGACGAGGGCAGTATGCCCCTCGATTTCTCGCAAAACAGCGGTTTGTCGGGACAAAATCGCCGTAGGTACAAAGCGTAGACTAATTTGGCGCATTTGCTCGCCAAATCCGGGCATTTCCCGGGTTCCGGCATCCATGGTGGCCTCAGGGGTGACATCTCTCCGAGATGGGCCTGTACCGCCTGTGGTGAGGACTAAATCACAGCCAAGATCATCGGTTAGCTCTACAATGGTTTCAGTGACGACTTCTCGCTCATCGGCAATCAGGCGCTCATGAAAGACACAGGGTGTGCTGAGGGCGCTTTCTAGCCAGCTTCGGAGGGCGGGAACCCCTTCATCCGTGTAAATGCCTTTACTCGCTCTGTCAGAGATCGAGATTAGGCCGATTTTGATTTCGTCAGGGGAGGATCTTTTCCAGGCTTCGGTATGCTTCATGTTTCTATTCTAGCTATTATTAGGACATGTTTACATACTCATCAAACCAGTTTCAAGAAATCATTGATTTCATGCTCACGGATGCCAAAAAGCGGGGTGCCTCAGATGCGGTAGCAGAGGTCTCTGAAGGGCAGGGTCTTTCAGTTACCGTCCGTAAGGGTGAGGTTGAGACCATAGAGCAAAGCTTGGATAAACAGGTTGGGGTAACCGTCTTCTTGGGGCATCGCCGCGGCAATGCCAGTACAAGTGATTTCTCCAAGGACTCTTTAAAAGCTACGGTTGAGGCTGCGTACCATATCGCTCAACATACGGCGGAAGATTTGTGTGCTGGCCCTGCTGAAAAAGAGCTTCTCGAAAAACATCCGTTGGATCTCGACTTGTTTCATCCATGGGATTTAGATTCAGCAACCGCAATCGATATTGCACGTACCGCTGAAGGGGCTGCCTTTGCGGTAAGTAAGCAAATTCAAAATAGCGATGGAGCTTCAGTATCTGCACATCATGCACATTTCATGATGGGGACTAGTCATGGATTTATGGGAGGCTATCCATTCTCTCGTCACTATATTTCATGTGCACCGATTGCAAATGAGGGTGGCAAGAAGTCGCTGATGCAAAGAGACGATTGGTATTCCAGTTCGCGCATCCCAGAAGAGTTGGCCGATCCAGCTTCGATTGGTAAGTACGCAGCAGAGCGCGTACTTTCACGCCTTAAGGCAAGATCACTATCGACTCGCCGTTGCCCTGTTATTTTTGAGGCACCCTTGGCGGCTGGACTTTTAGGTGGTTTGGTGCAGGCTGTTTCTGGTGGCGCCCTATATCGTCGCTCAAGTTTTCTATTGGATAGCCTGGGTAAGCAAGTATTACCAAAACACGTTAGCCTCTTTGAGAATCCTCACCTAAAGTCGATGACTGGTAGTGCACCGTTTGATGAAGAGGGTGTAAAGACGACGGCAAGAACAGTGGTCGACAAGGGCGTCTTGCAAGGCTATTTCTTATCCACTTACTCTGCCAGAAAACTCGGCATGAAAACTACGGGCAATGCTGGTGGCTCTCATCACCTGACAATACAAAGTCGCAAGACTCCTCAGGGTGGATTACCTGCACTCTTGGAAGCAATGGGTACGGGCCTCCTAGTTACTGAGCTCATGGGCCAAGGCGTGAACTATGTCACTGGCGATTACTCTCGTGGCGCTTTTGGTTATTGGGTAGAGAACGGTGAGATCCAGTACCCGGTTGAGGGAATTACGATTGCCAGTAACTTGCGCGATATGCTGATGGATATTCAGATGATTGGTAGCGATTCACTCATTCGTGGCACAAAAGAAACCGGCTCCATCTTAATTGGATCAATGACGATTGGCGGTAAATAAAGTAATCGCAATCTGAAAACACCAGACAACAAAAAATAGAGTCAACAACACAAAGCAAAAATATTTTTGAAGGAGAAGAAGATGCAAAGACGTTCCTTTTTAAAAAAGGCAACTATTGGTGCGGGTGCAGCAGCATTAGCTACTCCGTCTATAGCGCAGAGTTTGCCAACCTTGAATTGGCGTTTGGTCTCGAGCTTTCCTAAATCATTGGATACTTTAATTGGCACACCGGAAGTATTTGCTAGCGCCTTGCGCAAAGCAACTGATGGCAAGTTCAACGTCAAAGTATTTGCTGCGGGCGAGGTAGTTCCTGCTTTGCAAGTATTGGATGCCGTTCAAAATGGTACGGTAGAGTGTGGTCATACTGCCAGCTATTACTACTTAGGTAAGAACAGCGCTTTTATTTTTGATACTGCGGCGCCCTTTGGTATGACAGCGCGTCAGCAATCCGCTTGGATGTTGCATGGCAATGGTATGAAGTTGATGCGCGAACTCTATGCTAGTTACAACGTAGTGAACTTCATGGGTGGGCAAACTGGCACTCAGATGGGTGGCTGGTTTCGGAAAGAAATTAAATCGCCAGAAGATCTCAAGGGGCTTAAGTTCCGTATCGCTGGATTTGCGGGTCAAGTGCTTGCGAAGCTAGGTGTAGTGCCACAACAGTTGCCTGCTGGTGAAATTTATTCAGCTCTAGAAAAAGGTACGATTGATGCTGCAGAATTTGTTGGTCCCTATGATGATGAGAAGTTAGGCCTTGCCAAGGTTGCTAAAAACTATTACTACCCCGCATTTTGGGAGGGCGCAGCGGGCCTCTCATTCTTGGTAAATAAGAAGCAATGGGATTCATTGCCGCCAGCATACCAAGCAGCATGGCAAGCAGCCTGTTTTGAGGCTCACACTGATATGTGTGCCAAGTACGATGCCTTGAATCCACCGGCGTTGCAAAGACTGGTTCAGGGTGGTGCAGTATTACGCAAGTTCAATACCTCAGTTATGGATGCCTGCTTTAAGGCTAGCCAAGAAACCTACGCTGAGGAATCCGCCAAGAACCCTCAGTTCAAAAAGATCTTTGAAGACTATCGCGTCTTCAGAAACATGGAAGCGCAGTGGTTTAATGTCGCAGAACAGGCGTTTGCGCAATACAGTTTTGCCAAGAAGCTTTAAACCTCAGGATACTGGCAGTGGATTAGAAAAGGGCTCCTAGGAGCCCTTTGTCTTTTTCAATTCAATCTAACTTACTTGC
Source organism: Polynucleobacter sp. AM-7D1 (assembly GCF_018688455.1). Taxonomy (NCBI): domain Bacteria; kingdom Pseudomonadati; phylum Pseudomonadota; class Betaproteobacteria; order Burkholderiales; family Burkholderiaceae; genus Polynucleobacter; species Polynucleobacter sp. AM-7D1. The sequence continues at coordinate 1,395,657 of NZ_CP061319.1, read as the reverse complement.
GCTCTAAGGTAATAAAGTTAAAGGTAATATCCCCCTCAGACGCTGGGGTGCGCTCAATCTCTTTCCATTGCTCTGGATCGGGTACTTTAAAGAAGGTATCTCCGCCGTCAACATCCATATCGATTTCTGTGATGTAAAGACGATCCGCTTGAGGGAATGCTTGGGTGAAGAGTTGTTCTCCACCAATCACAAATACGCGTGGGAATTCATTCAAAGTAGCGAGAGCTGCATCGAGTGAGTGGACAACTTCTGCGCCTGTGAGCTGTAAGTCAGTATTGCGACTCACCACAATATTGCGACGACCAGGAAGCGGGCGACCAATAGATTCCCAAGTCTTGCGACCCATGATGACTGGATGACCCATAGTTACTTTTTTAAAGAACTGCAGATCAGCAGAAATCTTCCAAGGCATTTGGTTGTCACGACCAATCACGTGATTACGTGAGCGGGCAACAATCATCGAGATAGCGGGGTGCTTAGCTGCAGTCATGCGGTTCTCATTTCTTAAACAGCTACTGGAGCTTTAATGGCGGGATGGGACTCATAGCCAGCAATTTCAAAATCTTCGAATTCATAATCAAATATAGAGTCTGGCTTGCGCAAAATATTGAGCTTAGGCAAGGGGAAGAAGTCTCTTGATAGTTGAAGATCTACTTGCTCCAAATGGTTGCTATACAGATGGCAGTCGCCACCAGTCCAGACAAAGTCACCCACTTCTAGATTGCACTGCTGCGCCATCATGTGGGTCAATAGGGCATAGCTTGCAATATTGAAAGGCACGCCTAAGAAGATATCGGCACTGCGCTGGTAGAGCTGGCAAGAAAGCTTGCCATCAGCAACATAGAACTGAAAGAAAGCATGGCAAGGTGCTAAAGCCATGCGAGGAATATCTGCCACGTTCCATGCGGAAACAATAATGCGACGGGAGTCTGGATTCTTTTTGAGTGTCTCAACTACTTCAGCAATCTGATCGATGTGCTGACCATTGGGCGCGGGCCATGAACGCCACTGGTAGCCATAAATTGGACCCAGGTCGCCATCAGGAGCTGCCCATTCATTCCAGATAGAAACACCACGCTCTTTGAGCCAGTTATTGTCAGTGCTGCCCTTTAGAAACCAGAGTAATTCGAGAATGATGGACTTGAGATGGAGTTTCTTAGTGGTGACCATTGGAAATCCTTCAGCCAGATTAAATCGCATCTGGTGGCCGAAGATGGAGATCGTTCCAGTCCCTGTTCTATCGGACTTTTGAACGCCCTTTTCAAGGACTTCCTTCATAAGATTGTGATATTGACGCATAGGTATATTCAGCTAGATGATTCAGTGAAGTTAAGAGCTTACTCGAATGTCGGTGGGCTTACCCCAAGCGCTTTATGAAGCTTTGGGGAGGTGGTGGTGTACTGAAGCTGAATCTGCTTTTCTGGGGCCAGATAGGCTGCTGCAGCAAAGGCAGCTAATGCCGCCTCATGAAAGCCAGACAGAATCAATTTTTTCTTGCCGGGGTAGATATTAATGTCTCCAACAGCGTAAATGCCGGGAGTGCTAGTTTGAAAGCAGGCTGTATCGACAGCAATTTGCTTGCGATCGATATCGAGACCCCAGTCAGCAATAGGGCCCAACTTAGGCGAGAGACCATAAAACAATAAGAGTGCATCTAGACCAATTTTTTGAATTTCACCATCAATATCGGTGATAGCAATTTGAGTGAGCTTGTCATGAGAGCTTTCAAGACCGGTAATTTGCCCGATGATCAGTTGCAGCTTGCCGGCGGCGCAAAGCGCGCGCATCTTCGCTACTGACTGAGGCGCTGCTTTAAATTCATCTCTTCGATGAATAAGTGTGACGCAGGCCGCATGATCAACAAAATATAAGGCCCAATCTAGCGCGGAATCTCCGCCACCACAAATGACCATGCGCTTGCCTGCAAATTGTTTGGGATTTGTGACGCGATAGAAGACTTGTTTATCTACAAAAGCCTCAATCCCATCCAAGTTGAGTGTGCGCGGTTGAAATGCGCCAACACCAGCAGCTATAAAAATAGCCTTAGTTAGGAATTGCTGATCTTGGCTTGTACGAATCAGAAAGCGGCCATCAGCTTGCTTATTTAGGGTGGAGACCTCTTGATTTAAGTGGAACTGTGGCTTGAATGGCTCAATTTGTTTGAGTAGATTACCGATCAGTTCACGACCAGTGCAAACCGGAATTGCCGGGATGTCATAGATCGGTTTATCTGGATAGAGCTCAATACATTGACCACCTACTTCAGGAAGGGAGTCAATGACATGCGCTTTAATTTCTAGAAGTCCAAGCTCGAAGACTTGGAAGAGTCCCACCGGACCGGCGCCAATAATGACTGCATCGGTTTCAATGGGGGGGTGCAATTTACTTTACCAGTTGGTCAAGTTTATTTTTAACGTCTTTCCACTCTTCTGCCTCTGGCAGTGCAGCTTTAGATTTGGTAATCGATGTCCATGCAGGTGACAATTCAGCATTGAGTTTGATGAATGCCTGCTGATCACCTGGCACATCATCCTCTGCATAAATTGCGTTGACTGGGCACTCAGGTACACATACCGCGCAATCGATGCACTCATCAGGATCGATTACTAAAAAGTTAGGGCCTTCACGAAAGCAATCGACTGGGCAGACATCAACGCAATCAGTGTATTTGCAGCGGATACAAGCTTCGGTAACAACGTAAGTCATGATGGTTTACTTGTAAGGAGTCCATACCAATGGACTGCCAAGTTATAAAAACTCAATTTTAGCTGAATCAGCCCATCTTTCAGGCAGAATCCGCAATTTAGATGAGGTAAAGTTACGCTATGAACACTCCAGCAAATCACTCCACAACTTCCTCCAAACCCAAGATTTTGGTCGCTAGGGCGATATTTCCTGAGGCGCTAGCCAAATTGGAGGAGTCCTATGAGGTTATCTCTAACCAGCCCGATAAAGTAATGACCCCTGAGGAGCTAAAAAAAGCGCTTTCAGAGGTTGAGGGGGCTTTGGTAACAGGTAGTGAGCGGATTGATGCCTCCGCCCTTTCAGATGCTAAAAATTTGAAGGTGGTCGCCAATATTTCTGTCGGATATAACAATTTTGATGTCCCAGCGATTACTGCTGCTGGAGTCATGGCTTCTAATACCCCTGATGTTCTTACGGATACAACGGCTGATTTTGGCTTTGCTTTATTAATGGCAACTGCAAGGCGGATTACGGAATCGGAACATTGGGTGCGAGCTGGTAAGTGGGGGCAATGGTCGATTGTGACTAACCCATTAGGAATGGATTTGCATCACAGCACTCTTGGAATCATCGGTATGGGCCGTATTGGTCAAGGGATTGCTAAGCGTGCTTTAGGTTTTGGAATGAAGGTGATTTATCACAATCGCAAACCTTTATCTGAAGCTGATGAAAAAGCCTGCGGCGCTACTTATGTGTCGAAAGAAGAATTGCTCCGCACTGCCGACCATGTTGTGCTAGTTCTGCCTTACACAGCGCAAAATCATCACACGATTGGCGCTGCAGAAATCGCCATGATGAAACCGTCTGCAACCCTGGTTAATATTGCTCGCGGCGGTATTGTGGATGATGCGGCGTTAGCGCAAGCATTACAAAGTGGAAAAATATTTGCGGCAGGCTTAGATGTTTTTGAGGGTGAGCCTCAAGTGCATCCAGAGTTACTCAAGTGCAGCAATATTGTGTTGGCTCCACACATTGCCAGTGCTACAGAAAAAACGCGTAGAGCGATGGTTGATCTCGCAGTGCAAAATTTACGAGCAGCACTTGATGGAAAAAAACCACCAAGCTTAATTAATACTGAAGTATTGAGTGCTTAAGTAAGAGATAGTTAAATAAGCTGAAAAATTGAAGTCGACTAAGAAATTAGTCGGCTTCAATTTCTTCTGGAAGCTCACGAAGAGCTAGTTCGATCCCACCAAATTTTCCTGCTACCCAGTTGTAAACCTTGCAAGCAATCCACAGCAGTGCAAAGCCAAGTAAGGCATTCAATATCAGTGCTGATAGCACAGTAAATCCAGGTATCGCACCATCACGAATGAATGCCACAAATAAGGCTAACAACACAATTGGAACAGAGAAGCAGAGGTAAACCAAAACCAGAGTTTTGGCGGTATGCATTGGGTCTAGGAAGACAATTTCTTTTTTGGTGAGTTTCATGAGGTGCAATCTTAAAGCAGTCCGTCGAAAAGCGCCACATCTACCCAGTCCCCAGCAGCCACATTTCCCTGCTCGTGAGACAGAATCACAAAACAATTTGCTTCACTCATAGATCGCAAAATTCCAGCACCTTGGCTGCCAGTCAGTTTGACCATAGGCTTTCCGTCTGCGCCGCGCTCCAAAATGGCGCGTTGAAACTCTGTCCGGCCTGGACGTTTTCTAATGGGCGCCTCGGCAATCGCCTGCATGATTGGTGGCTCAGTCTGGCTTGCGCCATTGAGTTGTAATAAAGCAGAGCGCACAAATTGATAGAAAGTCACCATCACTGCTACTGGATTTCCAGGCAAGCCAAAGAAGAGGGTTTTACGGCTGGAGCCTTGAACTGGCCTCAGCATCCCAAAAGCCATGGGGCGACCTGGCCGCATAGCGATTTTCCAAAACCCGACATCACCGAGTTCTTGCATGATTTGCTTAGTGAAGTCTGCTTCACCAGCAGAGACGCCACCAGAAGAGACGAGGACATCTGCTTTTGAGGCAGCATCTACAAAGGCAGCTTTCAGTGAGGCGGGATCATCACGCACAATTCCGCAATCAATGATTTCTAAGTCCAGGCGCTTGAGTAATCCGATCAAGCTATAGCGATTGCTATCGTAAATATTGCCAGCTTCTAATTCTTGTCCCAATGGACGTAATTCATCACCTGAAGAGAGTATGGCTACCCTTAACTTTCGATGGACTTCAAGTTCGGAGATGCCAAGGGAGGCAGCAAGACCGAGATCAGAGGGGCGCAATAAACGCCCTGCAGTAATTGCTGGCTTACCTTGTTGTAAGTCTTCTCCACGTAAGCGTCGGTTTTCACCACGCTTCACTCGATTGGCTTTGAATGACACGATCGAGTCATCACCAGGACTGTGGGGTTCTGTAAATTCCTGGGGAATCACGGTATCGCAGTCGCCTGGCATTAAGGCGCCTGTCATGATCTTGATGCATTCACCTGGAGCAATACTGCCCTCATAGGGCTTGCCAGCAAAGGCAGTACCGATCACTTTGAGACTAATAAGGTCTTCGCTTTGACCTAAGCAATCCCCATGAAATGCAAAGCCATCCATTGCTGAGTTATCTGCAACTGGAACATCAATCGGTGAAAGTAAATCTTTCGCCAGGATGCGATTGATTGCTTGATCCAATGTGATGCATTCAATAGCACCAGACTCAGCGCCTTCATGCGATTCTGCGATTAAGTCTTTTACTAGATCGGAGATCGCTATGCGAGCTTGATCTACATGTAGTGAGCCACTGATATAAATCGGATCACTTGGAGGTATGTGCTTTAAGTTTGACATGAAGATATTTTTTCTAAAACTGCTAACTCTTCTGGTGTGTTCACATTGGCAAACGCTTGTGGATTTTCAAAAACAACCGTGCCAGATTGCAACTCTTTAAACCAGCGATCAATTTTTAAATCGCCTTTACTTAAAAAGGAATCTAAAGAGTCTTTCAAACTGCTTTTCATTAAACAAAAGACAGGCTGAGACCAAATCTTGCCATCGTCTTCCTTTGAGGAAGCAAAGACGAGCTCTAAATTATTGCTCTCCAGTTCGTCTGCCATTTTTTGGGCAAGATCTTCCGGTAATAAAGGGGAGTCGCAGGGTGATGTGAGTAAGTATGGTGTTTTGCAGTGCTTGAGACCTACTGAAAAACCAGCTAAGGGGCCGGAGAAGTCAGGGGTTTCATCCATGAATACCGGGTAACCATAGTGTGCATACTTGGTAATGCTGCGGTTGGCATTAATCAGAATGGTGCCGACTTGAGGCTTGAGTCGACTAATGGCAGATTCAATTAGAGGCTTGCCATGAAAGGGAATTAAGCCCTTATCGATGCCACCCATTCTCTGAGCGCGACCTCCTGCCAAAATGAGTCCAGTAATGTGTTCTGAGGTAATCATTAGCCGCCGATGTAGGACATTTCTACCTTGCGCGAGGATTTGGATCCGGCGGTATTGGATCCCCGAATTTCTGAATAGTGATCATTGCGCCCAGACCATGTAGACATGATGGCATTGGCAATTTCTAAATCACTTCTACCAGAACGCAAGAGGGTTTTGAAATCAAAACCTTCGTTTGCAAACAAGCAAAGATACATTTGACCATCGGTAGAAATGCGAGCACGCGTGCACTCGTGACAGAAGGTTTGTGTGACACTGGAAATAAAGCCAATCTCACCAGAGCCATCTAGATAACGCCAGCGCTGAGCTACCTCACCAGGATAGTTGGCCTCAATAGGCTCAATCGGAAAGACAGCGTTAATACGATTGGCAACTTCTTGTGAGGGGAGTACTTGTGACATATCCCAACCATTCGAGCTGCCCACATCCATAAATTCAATAAAGCGAAGTGTCACACCACTACCTTTGAAGTGCTTGGCCATGCCAATAATCTCTTGGTCATTAGTACCCTTCTTAACAACCATGTTGACTTTGAGATTAGTGAAGCCTGCTTCTTGAGCTGCAGCAATTCCATCAAGCACATCTGTGACCGGAAAGTCGACATCATTCATTTTTTTGAAGATGTCGTCATTCAATCCATCAAGACTAATCGTCAAGCGCTGCAAGCCTGCTGCTTTCAATGCGGCAGCCTTCTTGCGTAATATGCTGCCATTGGTAGTGAGTGTTAGATCAAGTGCTTGATCTGTCGTAGTACGAATCTTGGCGAGCATTTCAACAAGTACTTCGAGATTTTTACGTAGCAAAGGCTCGCCACCAGTGAGGCGAATTTTTTCTACACCCAGAGAAGCAAAGATCGTTGTAAGCCGAGTAATTTCTTCAAAGCTCAGTAAATCACTATGGGAGAGGTAGGGATAGTCTTTGTCGAAGATTTCCTTAGGCATGCAATAGGTGCAGCGGAAATTACATCGATCAGTTACGGAGATTCGTAAATCACGAAGAGGGCGCCCGCGAGTATCTTTGCTTGAAGTATTGGCGGCAACAAGCTGCCCAGGAATGGACGGCGTAAGGCCTTTGCCTTCATCTACACGTATGGGAATGACTTTTTCAACCATGTCTCATTATGGCTGTGAAACGGTGTTTCTGCCAAACTGCCAAATATCCTTGTGGGATAAATAGCAGTCTGGAGAAATTCGATTAAACCGTTTTTTCTTGGCCGCCGGTTTCAACTAAAACCATTGGACCAGTTTGCAGGTTAACAGGAGCCTTTGGAGTTCTGCCCATAGGCAAAACTTCTGGCTCAGCTTTGATTTGCGATTGTGCTTCTTGATGCTTGCTAGAGTCTGTTGCTACCCAGACCATGCCGGCAGATTGAACCACGCTATGCAATGGAGTCTCTTCGAGTGCTTGGAAGGCAACCTTAGGAAGCTCAGGTACTGGCTTGGCAATGACTTCAATTGCAGCTCCTGTTACTGATGTGACCACTGCCTGTGCGGTAGGGGCTGTTGCAGCGTTATCAGGGCGATTGCTTTGACGCGGTGCACGTTGCTCTCTAGGTGCGCGAGGTGCACGCTCTTTCACTTCATTCGAAGCTGCTGGTGCAACACTGTTTCCAAAGCTTTGAGCGATATTCTGAATCGGCATGGAAGCAGATGCCCCAGCCATTCCAACTGGAGGACCTGAGAATGAAGTGGCTACTGCAACAACAGAAGCAATCGCTGCATCACCAGTAGACTCGGTGCGCTCACCACGTTGACCACGACCACGACCACGACGGTTGCGACCACGACCACGACGCTCTTCACCATCCGCACTCGGTGCTGTATCAGTACCTGGAGCAGCCTCAGTAGCTGGAGTTACCGCAGCTGGATTTTCTGGTCTTGGATTTTGATTGCGATTGCCGTTATTGCCATTGCGGTTGCGACCATCTTGACGACCTCTACTTGAACCCGCTTCGCGTGGAGCATTTGTACCTTCGGCGCTTGCTGCACCTTCAACTGGACGCTCACCGCGATCACTACGTTCGCCACGACGACCACGGTTGCGGTTATTGCCGTTGCGATTGTTTTGATTGCGACCACGTGGTGCGCTTGGAGCAGGCTTCACTTCTGGCGCAGGTGTTGAAGAGAATAGGCTCTTAATAAATCCGAAGAATCCACCGGAGCTCGCAGTTTCAGTGCTGGCTTTTTCAGTACGCGCAGGACGTGGCTGACTTACAGGTGCTGGTGCATTTGGCGTAATACCTTTAACAGCAGCCTCTGGGCGAACTTTGACATCTGCATCTTTGCGACTTACTGCAGTATCTGTTTCGAGTTCAGCAGCAGCTTCTTCAGCCATCACATAGCTAGCCTTCTGATCGTCAAGACGCGGATCGTCATGGCGTAAACGCTCAAGCTTGTAATGTGGAGTTTCTAGATGCTTGTTTGGAATCATTAAGACATTGACTTTGAAGCGTGTCTCAATCTTGATGACTTCAGCGCGCTTCTCATTGAGCAAGAATGCAGCCACTTCGACTGGAACTTGTGAATGAATAGCAGCAGTGTTTTCTTTCATTGCCTCTTCTTGGATGATGCGCAAGACTTGCAATGCAGAAGATTCGGTATCGCGGATGTGGCCTGTGCCGTTACAACGTGGGCAAGTTACATGGCTGCCCTCAGACAGAGCAGGGCGTAAACGCTGGCGTGACATTTCCATCAAACCAAACTTGGAAATCTTACCCATCTGGACACGAGCGCGGTCATGGCGCAGAGCATCGCGCAAACGATTCTCAACATCCTTTTGTGCCTTGCTCGATTCCATGTCAATGAAGTCGATCACGATCAAGCCACCCAAGTCACGTAAACGTGCTTGACGAGCGATTTCATCAGCAGCTTCTAAATTGGTGCGGGTAGCAGTCTCTTCAATATCAGAGCCGCGGGTTGCGCGTGCAGAGTTGACGTCTACTGAAACTAAAGCTTCAGTATGGTCAATCACGATCGCGCCGCCGGATGGCAATGGTACGGTACGTGAGTAAGCAGTTTCAATCTGATGCTCGATTTGGAAGCGGGAGAACAATGGAACATCGTCCTGGTAACGCTTCACTCTAGGCAAGTTATCCGGCATTACTACAGACATAAAGGCTGCAGCTTGCTCGTAGATGTCATCCGTATCGATGAGAATCTCACCAATATCTGGTTGGAAGTAATCACGAATCGCACGAATCACTAAGCTGGATTCAAGGTAAATCAATAATGGTGCTGAATTGCCTTTAGCGGCCTCATCAATCGCAGTCCACAACTGCATGAGATAGCTTAAATCCCACTGCAATTCAGTAGCATCGCGGCCAATACCGGCTGTACGAGCAATGATGCTCATACCATCTGGTACTTGTAATTGGGACATTGCTTCACGGAGTTCTTGACGATCTTCGCCTTCGATGCGACGAGAAACGCCGCCTCCACGTGGGTTATTTGGCATTAATACCAAATAGCGACCTGCCAGTGAGACAAAAGAAGTGAGAGCGGCACCTTTTTGGCCACGCTCTTCTTTTTCCACCTGGACGATGATTTCTTGGCCTTCACGCAATGCATCCTTAATAGAGGCATTACGGACATCAATACCCTCTTTAAAGTAGGTGCGGGCAACTTCTTTAAATGGCAGGAAGCCATGGCGTTCTTCGCCGTAATTTACAAAGCAAGCCTCGAGCGAAGGCTCAATGCGGGTAATAACACCTTTGTAAATATTGCCTTTGCGTTGTTCGCGACCGGCAGCTTCGATATCGATATCGATGAGTTTTTGACCATCGACGATGGCAACTCGCAACTCTTCTTGTTGAGTTGCATTAAATAACATGCGTTTCATAACACTCTCCTATTGGGAGTGCGTCGTTGCGCGCTGCGTTAGGGACAGGTTAGATACCGCTTGGGGCATAGCCCATTCGCGGCTTTGGAGTGTGGATCAAGCCAATCCAAGCATTTACTGCCTGGTACACCAAGTTCAATGTTGTTAAACCGGTGCCACACTTGACGATCGCCGCAGAGACCTCCTTTAGGTCATCAATGCAGGCGCGCGCCTGAAAACTGTCTTCTAATCGCGGGTCGCGGCATACGGCACACCAACCCTGCGCCTCATTACAACGGGGGAGGGGCAACCCCGGGAGTCTATTAAGGGCGACTCCAAGCTCCACGATTCACGCCTGAACCAGGCTTGTCTCGGGCCAATAAATTGGCTAGAGCGTTGATTATACGGCACAAGTTGAAGGACAATGGGGTATTGTTAAGTCCCTTGTCGACCCCCGTCGGGGTGGCAAGAGAGATAAATCATGAAATCCGAACCCATTTCAAAGCCTTTGCAGGTAAAAACCAGTGCTCCGGCCGCCGTTCATCTTCAGACCATTGGTCCAGAAGAGGCTGGTCAGCGTTTGGATAATTACCTCTTGCGTTGGGCAAAAGGGGTTCCTAAAAGCCACGTTTATCGAATTATTCGCTCTGGCGAGGTTCGGGTGAATAAGAAAAGGGCTGAGCCGACTACGCGATTGGTAGAGGGGGATATAGTCAGAGTTCCTCCGGTTCGGATAGCCGAACCTGCTCAAATGGCGGCAGTCAATACCGCCCAAACTAAGAATCGGGCACAGGGCTATTCCGACAAAATGCCGATTTTGTTTGAGGATGAAGCTTTATTAATAGTAAACAAACCAGCAGGTTTGGCGGTTCATGGTGGTTCAGGCATTGCCCTGGGCGTGATTGAGACCTTACGTATTACACGGCCTGAGCTCAAATTTTTGGAATTGGTACACCGTTTGGATCGAGATACCTCCGGCGTCCTACTCTTGGCTAAAAAGCGCAGTGCCTTGGTGGAATTGCATCGCCAGATCCGCGAAGGTCAAACAGACAAGCGTTACTACTTGCTAGCCCATGGCGAGATTGCTCAAGGTGCAGGCACCATGCAACTGAAATTTGCATTACATAAATACCTGCTGGCCAATGGCGAGCGCCGAGTGCGCGTTGACCCAGATGGGCTACCAAGTCATACGGCTTTGCGTGTTACCAAAGTAATGAAGCGGGGGGAGGATGTTATTACCTTGGCAGAGGCTCAGTTAAAAACCGGGCGTACTCATCAAATCCGCGTGCACCTCCAGAAATTAGGTCATTCCATTTTGGGTGATGATAAGTACGGCTTTGAAGACCAAGACAAGATTGTGAAATCCAAACGCTTGTATTTGCATGCTCACTTAGCTGGCTTTACCCATCCCCGAACTGGCGAGAAAATGCGTATCGAATCACCATTACCTGCTGAATTTACTGCCATGATGAACAACTTTGAATTACCTCAAAATGCTTGAAGAGCAAAAACGCGATAGACGTTACGACCTGATTGTGTGGGATTGGGATGGAACCATCATGGACTCCACGCCGACGATCGTGAACTGTATTCAGCAAGCTTGCCGTGACTTGGGTTTCAAAGAGCCAGATGACACTTTGGCCAGTTCAGTCATTGGTTTAGGTATTCAGGATTCACTGAGAAGGGCGGTGCCATGGATTGAACCGGCGCACTTTCCCAAGCTGACTGAACGTTTTCGGTATCACTACCTCGCTAAAGATCACGAGTTGGATTTATTCCCAGGTATTCGTGAGCTACTACATCGCTTGCGCGAGGATGGTTACTTATTGGGCGTTGCCACAGGTAAATCTCGTGTGGGATTAGATCGATCTCTACAGCATCACCAGCTTGAGCAGATGTTCCATGAGACACGCACTGCAGATGAATCCTTTTCTAAACCCCATCCCGGAATGCTCTTGGAGCTTTCTGACGTCATGCAAGTGCCGATGCGTCGGATGTTAATGATTGGTGACACCACCCATGATTTAGATATGGCGGCTAATGCAGGGGTTGATGCGGTAGCGGTAACTTATGGCGCACACCCTCCGAGCACTCTAAAAGAAGCGCCATCATTAATTCATGTGGATGATGTATCACAGCTAAGCCAATGGCTTAGCGACAATCTCACTATTAAAAACGAGTCAGTAAAGAAGGATTAAAAAGATGGATCAAAATCAATCCGAGAATGTGAATCAAAATTGGGAGCGTCAAGCCCTAGAGCATTTATTGCTAGAGAATTTAAAAGAGACTCGTAAGGCTCGTCGCTGGAGAGCAGTCTTTCGCATTCTTACTCTCATCATTTTTATTGGTTTGGTACTTGCAGTATTTGATTTCAATTTACCTGGTCGCGGCATGGGAACAGAGAAGCACACCGCTTTAGTAACGATCGAAGGGGAGATTTCCTCAAGCTCGCTGGCTAATGCTTTAGACATCAACTCGTCACTCACTTCTGCATTTGAAAATGAGAATAGCGTAGGTGTTGTTTTGCGTATTAATAGTCCTGGTGGTTCTCCAGTTCAGGCCGGCATGATGAATGATGAGATTCAGCGCTTACGTAAGCTCTATCCAGCTAAACCGCTGTATGTCGTCGTGGAAGATATCTGCGCATCAGGTGGTTACTATGTGGCCGTTGCGGGAGATCAAATTCTGGTTGATAAGGCGAGTTTGGTTGGCTCTATTGGCGTGATCATGGAAGGCTTTGGATTTACTGGTCTGATGGATAAGTTGGGTGTCACTCGTCGCATGATTGCTGCTGGCTCCAATAAGGGAATGATGGATCCGTTCTCTAAAGAAAACCCACAGCAAGTGGAGATGATTAAAACCATGATCGATGAGATTCATCAGCAATTTATTGCGGTGGTCAAAGCGGGTCGCGGTGATCGTCTAAAAGAAACTCCGGAAATGTTCTCGGGTCGAGTTTGGAATGGCGAGCAAGCAATCAAAATTGGTTTGGTTGATGGCTATGGCACGGTAGAGACTGTAGCGCGCGATATCTTTAAAGCACCAGATATTCTCGACTACACCATGAAAGAGAATTTCGCAGAGCGCGTTGCTAAACGTTTTGGTGCTGAGGTTGGCGCTGCAGCAGGTAAGGCTTTAATTAAGACGCCTGATTTAAAGTAAAAACGATAGATCAACAAGGTAGCAAAATCAATGCCTAGGCCAGTAATAGAAATATTGCTGGCCTATTTTGTAGTGAGGAACAGGCAGCTTCATTTGGGAAGCGCTTACGCCAGTCTGCAATCGAGAGCGTGGTAATCATCTCGCTCGGCAAACTGAGATCCATTCCCATACAAAGCATCGATTGCGGTGAGAGTGTATTAAGACAAGCCATGAGCATCGCTGTATTGCGATAAGGCGTCTCAATCCAGATTTGTGTCTGCTGTAATTTCCTTGACTCCACTTCTAGTTGCTTGAGTCGTGTAATGCGGTCTTGCACATCATGTGGAACATAGCCTTGAAATGCAAAGCGCTGACCATTTAAACCGCTAGCCATGAGACCCAACAAAATTGAACTTGGACCAACTAAGGGTTTTACTTTGGCGCCTAACTTATGTGCTGCCAGCACAAGCTCTGCACCTGGGTCTGCAACCCCCGGAACGCCAGCCTCTGACATGAGGCCCATGTCTTTGCCAGCAATCAGTGGCTTAAGTAAATCGATTGGTTTGACTGCATCACCATATTTGGCATTACGCGCCACGCCACGCCATTCACTCATTTGCATTTCTTGAATGGTGCAAGCTAAAGGTGCAACGCCATCCACTGCTTTTAAAAAAGCCCGCGCAGTTTTGGCATCCTCAACAACCCAGTGAGTGAGCTTGGCAGTTTGAGTAATGGTTTCAGTTGGCAGCACCCACGGCAATTGTTCAGCACGAGAATCATCCCCCAAAGTATTGGGAACTAAAAAGAGGGTGCCTAGTGTTGAACTCATTATTTAATTCTTTTCTCTTTGCTAAATTTCTTTTTAATTAAGCTTGTTTATTTTTTGCTGGAATGACAAAACCGGCATCACGTAAGAGGCCGCTTAGTGCTATCAAGGGCAAGCCAATTAATGCAGTGGGATCATCGCTCTTGATGGATTCCAGGAGTGAGATTCCTAGGCCTTCGGACTTGGCGCTACCAGCACAGTCGTATGGCTCTTCGGCAAGAAGGTATGCCTCTAGAACATCATCACCCAGTTTGCGAAAGGTCACTTGCGTAGGAATATTGACCGTCGTTTCGACATCGCCATGCATCAGACATAGTGCCGTTTGAAAAGTCACCGTTGCACCACGCATCAGTTGGAGTTGTGCCATGGCACGTTCAAAGTTTCCTGGCTTACCAATTGCCGCGCCACAGAGGTCGGCTACCTGATCGGAGCCAATGACCCAAGCCTCAGGGTGATCTTTAGCCACTGCGGCAGCTTTAGCCTTGGCTAAGCGTAAGGCTAGATCAACGGTGCCTTCACCGGGTAGAGGGGTTTCATCCACCTTGGGCGAGATCACATCAAAGGGGATCCGCAGGCGCTCTAACAACTCGCGACGATAGACCGAGGTGGATGCCAGAATTAGTTTTTTTGCAGAATTACTCATCACTACTTGTACTTTCGCTAAAGCCTTCATTTAGACTGATGTCATGAATCGTAATCAAGTTTTACCTCAAGTTGAGCTATCCAATGATCCCAAGGTCTTAAGCCGGATCGATTTTTGCGCCCCTCAGTCCTATCAAGGCGCAGGATTTCTAGAAATTTCAGTATTACCCAGGGTAGCTGAGGAGGCCTCTAGTATTGAGTCTGGGGATGGCTTTCATTGGCAGGTAAAGACCCATTTTGCTCATTCTCCAGGCTCTGAACCCCAGCAAATTCTGGAATTGGCCATAAAAGGCCGTATTCATCTAGTCTGTCAGAGCTGTTTGGCTGATTGCGGCCTCGATTTGGCTCAAGAGAGTCGATTTGTTCTGGTGACCACCGAGGAGGAAGCGGATGCCTTTCCGATGGAAGATGATCAACAGGAGCCATTAGTAGCTAGCCAGCACTTTGACCTTTTGGGCTTAATTGAGGATGAAATCCTCCTCTCGCTTCCTTTAATTCCAAAGCACCCAGCGGGCGCCTGTCAGCCGCATGCCTCCTCATTTGGAGTAGGTGCCGACGTTGATGATGCTTCTGAAAAGCCGCAGAATCCCTTTAACATATTGAAAAATATGAAGAAAAATTGATGTAACCCCATATTGGGGAGCTTGCATTTCAAACACGTTTTATCAATTAATCAAGCATTTAGCTCAATTTACATGCTAGAATGTCGCCTTGCTTAGGAGTTCAATATGGCCGTCCAACAGAATAAAAAATCCCCATCCAAACGTGGCATGCACCGTGCGCACGACTTTTTGACCGCACCTGCTACGGCTGTTGAAGCCACAACTGGTGAGGCTCATTTGCGCCACCACATCTCACCAAACGGCTACTACCGTGGCCGTAAAGTTGTTAAAACCAAAAACGACTAATTTTTTAGTCTAAAAAGATAGAAGCGGCTCACATAAAAGCCGCTTTTTTCTTGGATAAAACCACTTGCAGCAATACCTGATTTTATGAGCGTCACTCTTGCTATCGATGCCATGGGCGGCGATCACGGGGTAGTTGTTACGGTCCCCGCCTGTTGTGATTTTCTTGAAAAACATGCTGATGTGAAGATTGCCTTAGTTGGTAATCCGGAAGCGCTCAAGCAAGCCTTGAGCCAATTTCCAAAAGCGCCAATGGAGCGCATTCAAATTATTGCCGCCAGTGAGGTTGTCTTGATGGATGATCCTATTGAGGTGGCACTGCGTCGTAAAAAAGATTCTTCGATGCGCGTAGCGATCGAGCAAGTTAAAGAGGGTCTAGCTGACGCGATCATCTCTTCTGGCAATACGGGAGCCTTAATGGCTATCTCTCGTTACATTCTCAAAACCTTAGATGGTGTTGATCGTCCTGCGATTGCTACGGCGATCCCCAATGAAAAAGGGCGCGGCACCACTATGCTGGATTTAGGTGCTAATGCAGATTGCGAGCCCATGCATTTGGTGCAGTTTGCGCAAATGGCTAACGTTATGGTTCAGGTAGTTGATGGCACGCAGAACCCTTCAATCGGCCTTCTCAATATTGGAGAAGAAGTGATTAAAGGGAATGAAGTGGTGAAGCAGACGAGTGAGTTGCTACGCCAAACTAACTTAAACTTTTATGGCAACGTAGAAGGTAATGATATTTTTAAAGGCACTACGGATATTGTGGTGTGCGACGGCTTTGTTGGGAATGTAGTCCTCAAGGCAAGCGAAGGCTTGGCGAAGATGATGAGTGGTTTAATCAAACAAGAATTTAATCGATCATGGCTTACGAAGTTAATGGCGATCTGCGCCATGGTACCGCTCTTGCGTGTACGCAAGCGTGTAGATCATCGTCGCTACAACGGGGCAGTACTTTTAGGTTTGCGCGGTTGCGTGATTAAGAGTCATGGCTCCGCAGATCGTTTTGCATTTGGTTTTGCGCTTGATCGTGCATATGAAGCGGCAAAGAATCGCATGGTGGAGCGCATCGCTCAAGCTTTTGTGGCGGAGACAAAATAATCATGAGTACTTTTTCACGGATAGCGGGAACTGGAAGTTATTTGCCAGAGCAGCGTTTAACCAATCAGGATCTCGTTGAGCGTTTAGCCAAGATTGGTCTTGAGACTAGTGACGAATGGATTGTGACTCGCAGCGGAATTTCTGCACGTCACTTTGCTGCAGACAATCAACTGACCAGTGACTTAGCGGTGAAAGCTGCTCAAGCAGCATTAGAGACTGCTGGCTGTACCTCAGAAGATCTTGATTTAATTATTTTGGCGACATCTACGCCCGATCATTTAGGCGGCTTCCCCAGTACCGCTTGCGTAGTGCAAGATAAGTTGGGCGCTCACACGAATTGTGCGGCATTTGATGTCCAGGCAGTATGCGCTGGCTTTACATATGCCCTCGCGATTGCAGATGCATTTATTCGTACAGGGACTTACAAAAAAGTATTGGTTCTTGGCGCAGAAACATTTTCCCGTATTTTGGATTTTCAAGATCGCACCACTTCCGTATTATTTGGTGATGGTGCTGGGGCAGTGATTCTCGAAGCTTCAAAAGAACCAGGCATTTTGGCAACAGCCTTACATGCTGATGGTAGTCAGCGCGATATCCTGTGCGTACCAGGGCGTGCTAAACAGGGTGGTGTAGATGGCTCCGCTTACTTAACTATGGATGGTCCTGCGGTATTTAAGCTGGCCGTTAAGGTGCTTGAGCAAGTTGCGCATGAGGCGCTAGAAAAAGCCAATCTCAAGCCAGAACAAGTTGATTGGTTGGTGCCACACCAAGCCAATATTCGTATCATGGAGAGTACGGCTCGCAAGATGGGCATGTCGATGGACAATGTCATTGTGACAGTCCATGAGCACGGTAATACTTCCGCTGCATCCATACCGCTTGCTTTGGATGTTGGAGTTCGCTCTGGTCAAATTCAACGTGGTCAACACCTTCTACTGGAGGGTGTGGGCGGTGGCTTTGCTTGGGGTGCCGCAGTCATTAAATACTAAAGCGAAGCGCTAAAGCTAAAAATATATTCACAACTATTATTCAGCGACTATTCATATGACATTTGCATTTGTATTTCCAGGCCAAGGTTCCCAATCAGTTGGGATGCTCAACACGATTGCTGATCGCCCTGAAGTTCGTGCGACCCTTCAGGAGGCTTCAGAAGCTCTGGGTGAAGATGTTGCAAAGCTGATTGCTGAAGGCCCTGCAGAAGCATTATCTTTAACAACCAATACACAGCCTGTGATGTTGACTGCAGCGATTGCTTTTTATCGCGCATGGTTGGCCTCTGGTGGCGCCGTTCCTCAGATGATGGCTGGTCATAGTCTGGGCGAATACTCCGCTTTGGTTGCTGCTGGCGTAATCTCTTTTAAGGATGCTGTGCCTTTGGTGCGCTTTCGTGCTGAAGCAATGCAAACAGCGGTTCCAGTTGGTACTGGTGGGATGGCTGCGATCTTGGGCTTGGATGATGCAATTGTGAAGACGGTTTGCGCTGAAGCTGCTACAGCCTCTGGTGGCGTGGTCGAAGCGGTGAACTTCAATGCTCCAGGTCAGGTAGTGATTGCTGGTGGAACTGATGCGGTGACTAAGGCCTGTGAATTGCTCAAGGCAGCTGGTGCGAAACGCGCTTTGCCATTACCAGTTTCCGCACCATTTCATTCATCATTGCTACAGCCTGCCTCTGAAAAACTCAAAGGCTACTTGGCTGACATTGAATTTAAGGTCCCCACTATTTCAGTGGTCAATAACGTTGATGTGAATGTTCTCAATGATCCAGCGGCGATTAAGGATGCCTTAGTGCGTCAAGCTGCTAAGCCAGTTCGCTGGCAAGAGACGATCAATGCCATGGCGCAACAAGGTATTACTCAAGTGATTGAGTGTGGTCCAGGCAAGGTATTAGCCGGGCTGACTAAGCGCATCAACGAGAAAGTTATTGGGCTACCTATTTTTGATGAAGTCAGTCTCAATGAGGCATTGGCTGCGGTAAAGTAAAAATACACTCTAGAAACAATTAAGAAACAGCGGAAGATAACTATGAATCTCGATTTAAGCGGACAAATTGCATTGGTGACAGGTGCATCGCGCGGAATTGGTCAGGCCATTGCAGATGAGTTGGTGAAATGTGGCGCCAAAGTAATTGGTACTGCCACGTCCGAAGATGGCGCCAAAGCAATTAATGCGCGTTTACAAGCGAGCGGTGGTCGTGGTGAAGTATTGAATGTGACTGACCCAAAAGCATGTGAGGACATCATTGATTTGATCGTCAAAGATTTTGGCGGTATCAACATTTTGGTGAATAACGCTGGCATCACCCGCGATAACTTAGCCATGCGTATGAAAACAGACGAGTGGACTGATGTGATCGATACCAACTTAAGTGCTGTTTTTCGTTTATCACAGGCGGTAATGCGACCAATGATGAAAGCCCGCGGTGGTCGCATTATTAACATTACCTCGATTGTTGGTCACATGGGTAACCCTGGACAGGCCAATTACGCCGCTGCTAAATCAGGTGTATCTGGAATGACTCGTGCCCTGGCTCGTGAAATTGGTAGCCGAAATATCACAGTGAACTGTGTGGCACCTGGATTTATTGATACTGATATGACCCGTGCATTGAGCGAAGAGCAGCAAAATTCGCTAAAAGCGAATATTCCTTTAGCTCGCCTAGGCAGCCCAGAGGATGTGGCTCAGGCAGTGGCGTTTTTAGCCTCTCCAGCAGCTGGATACATTACGGGTAATACCTTACACGTTAATGGTGGCCTCTATTTAGCCTAAAAATAAGGCAGAAATTTGATCATTTTTGGGCGGATTTACTAATTTAGCTCGCCAAGCTGATAAAATCCTTTTCATCGTTTTTTTACAACCCTTGGGGGAATTAATGGATAACATCGAACAACGCGTTAAGAAGATCGTCGCTGAGCAATTGGGCGTCGCAGAAGCAGAGATCAAGAATGAATCTTCTTTTGTGAATGACTTAGGCGCAGACTCTCTTGACACTGTTGAATTGGTAATGGCTTTGGAAGATGAGTTCGGGATTGAAATTCCGGATGAAGAAGCTGAAAAAATTACTACTGTTCAGCTCGCTATCGATTTTGCTCAGTCAAAAGCTCAGGGTTAATTCCCTAGCTTAGTTAAAAGCTACTACTGTGTCAGCATCAAATGGCCGTCGCCGGGTTGTTGTTACCGGCTTAGGCCTTATTTCACCAGTTGGTAATTCGGTTGATATAGCTTGGTCTAATTTGCTTGCGGGCAAATCAGGCATAGCTACCATCACGAAGTTTGACCATACTCCGCTGAGCGTACATTTCGCCGGCGAGGTTAAAGATTTCAATGTCGAAGAATATGTTTCTGCCAAAGAGGCGCGTCATATGGATACCTTTATCCATTACGGCATTGCTGCTGGTACGCAAGCAATTCGTGACAGCGGTTTACAGATAACCGAAGAGAACGCAGAGCGCGTTGGCGTTATGGTTGGTTCAGGCATTGGTGGATTGCCGATGATTGAAGAAACTGGCGCTGAGTTGCTGGCTCGTGGTCCTCGTCGCATCTCCCCGTTCTTTGTGCCGGGCTCAATCATCAATATGATTTCTGGCCATCTCAGCATCTTGTTTGGCCTCAAAGGTCCAAACGTGGCTGCAGTAACAGCTTGCACTACCGGCCTGCATAGTATTGGCTTGGCAGCACGCTTAATTCAGTACGGTGATGCCGATGTGATGGTTGCCGGCGGTGCTGAATCCACTATTTCAGCATTGGGTGTTGGTGGCTTTGCTTCAGCAAGGGCGCTATCTACTCGAAATGATGATCCAGCAACAGCTTCACGTCCCTGGGATAAAGACCGTGATGGTTTTGTTCTGGGTGAGGGTGCCGGTGTTGTTGTTCTGGAAGAGTATGAGCACGCTAAAGCACGTGGTGCAAAAATTTACTGTGAGCTTTTGGGCTTTGGTATGAGTGGCGACGCATATCACATGACTGCTCCAAATATGGATGGTCCACGTCGTTGTATGGTGAACGCTATGCGTGATGCCGGCTTAAATCCCGATCAGATTCAATATATCAATGCACACGGCACTTCGACACCTTTGGGTGACAAGAACGAAACCGGTGCTATTAAAGCGGCTCTTGGCGATCATGCCAAGAAGGTTTTGATTAACTCTACCAAGTCGATGACTGGTCACCTTTTAGGTGGTGCTGGCGGCTTGGAGTCTGTTTTTACTATTCTGGCTTTACATAATCAAAAGTCTCCACCAACAATCAATATCTTCAATCAAGATCCCGAGTGTGATTTGGACTACTGCGCCAATACAGCTCGCGATGTGAAGATTGATCATGCCGTCAAAAACAACTTTGGCTTTGGGGGTACTAACGGTACCTTGATTTTTGGCAAACTGACCTAATATACAGATTAGGCTTTTCCTTTCTTCGTTTTTTCAATTATTGGTTTTTACCAAGCAGGTCTATAGCATTATGAAAAAGTACCTTATTACGCTCTTGGCTATCTTTAGCTTAGGGCAATTCGCATTGATTTCTCAGGTCTCCGCCCAGAGTCCACGGGTTTCCATTCCCGATTTTGCTGATCTGGTTGAGAGGGCCAGCCCTGCTGTGGTGAATATTCGCACCACTGAAAAAGTGATGCAGCAGCAAGCTCAGGGTGGTATTCCAGGAATGCCAGAGGAGCAGGCTGAGTTCTTCCGTCGATTCTTTGGTGTGCCTATCCCAGGAATGCCTAGCGGACCTAAGCAAGCTCAACCAAACTCTGGCAAACCGCAAGAGGCGGATCGTGGCGTAGGCTCGGGTTTCATTATTGAATCCAACGGCTTGATTTTGACGAATGCCCACGTGGTTGAGGGCGCAAATACCATTTACGTTACTTTGACTGATAAGCGTGAGTACAAGGCCAAGCTATTGGGTATGGATAAGCGTACTGATGTGGCGGTGGTCAAAATTGATGCACGTGACTTACCGAAGTTGCCACTCGGCGACTCTTCTCGCGTGAGGGTAGGTGAGTGGGTATTGGCGATTGGCTCCCCATTTGGTTTAGAAAATACGGTGACAGCAGGCATCGTTTCCGCCAAGAGTCGTGATACTGGTGATTACTTGCCCTTTATTCAGACAGACGTAGCGGTTAATCCTGGCAACTCTGGCGGCCCCTTGTTAAATACCGCTGGCCAGGTAATTGGTATCAACTCGCAAATCTTTAGCCGATCTGGCGGATATATGGGAATTTCCTTTGCTATTCCGATTGATGAAGCGATGCGCGTTGCGGACCAATTGCGTACCAATGGAAAAATGACACGCGGCCGTATTGGTGTTGCTTTAGGTGAGATGACTAAAGAGATTGCTGAAAGTTTAGGCTTAGGTAAACCACGTGGTGCTTATGTTCGTAACGTTGAGCCAGGTGGTCCGGCAGCTGCAGGTGGGATTGAGTCTGGGGATGTGATTCTCAGCTTCAACGGTCGTGATATCGGTAAATCCACAGATCTTCCTAGGGTGGTTGGTGAGACTAGGCCGGGTACTAGTGCCAGCGTACAAGTTTGGCGCAAAGGATCCACCAAAGACTTAGTGGTTTCTGTTGTGGATACTGAAGCAGGTCAGGCTGCCGTCAAGAGGTCGGATAACTCCGGTTCAGCTGGCGGAAATGCTAATTCTCTTGGGGTGGCAGTTTCTGAGCTTTCAGACAGTAAGAAGAAAGAGCTCAATATCCGTGGTGGCGTTGAGGTTACTGGTCTAGGAGATGGTCCTTTGGTACGTGCAGGCGTTCGTCCTGGGGATGTCATCATTCGGATTGCAGATGTGGATATTACTGGGATTAAGCAGTTTGAAGGCTTGGTAAAGGGCTTAGACTCCACTAAGGCTGTCCCGGTTTTTGTCCGCAGAGCCGATAGCACCATGATTATTCCAGTAAGGCCAAAATAAGCCAAAACCGAGGTTTTTGGGTGAAATAAACGGGTTTGGCGCCATTTTGGCGCCACCCATTACAATCACTTTAAGACGGCTTTTTGCAGCGCATCATCGTGGTGCGTTCTGACAAGGCGTTTTTTGAAGACCACATAAGACGCTATGGATTTAATCCGCAATTTTTCTATCATCGCCCACATTGATCACGGCAAATCCACGCTTGCTGATCGCATTATTCAACTTTGCGGCGGTCTCTCTGATCGTGAAATGGAAGCACAAGTTCTCGACTCGATGGATATCGAGCGTGAGCGTGGTATCACCATTAAGGCGCAAACTGCTGCGCTTACTTATAAATCCAAAGACGGTAAAACCTACAACATCAATTTGATTGATACACCAGGGCACGTCGATTTTTCATATGAAGTAAGTCGCTCGCTGTCTGCATGTGAAGGTGCACTTTTGGTGGTGGATGCAAGTCAAGGCGTTGAGGCTCAAACAGTTGCTAATTGCTATATGGCGCTGGAGTTGGGTGTTGAGGTTGTGCCAGTGCTCAATAAGATTGATTTGCCGCAGGCAGATCCAGAGCGGGCCAAAAAAGAAATTGAAGATGTTATCGGGATCGATGCATCAGACGCAGTGACCTGTTCAGCTAAGACTGGATTGGGTGTACAGGATGTCATTGAAGAAATGATTGCGCTCGTACCCCCACCCAAGGGTAATGCAGCAGATCCTTTGCAGGCTTTAATTATTGACTCTTGGTTTGATAACTACGTTGGCGTAGTGATGCTGGTGCGCGTTGTGAACGGCACCTTAAAGCCAAAAGAAAAAATTACCTTGATGGCAAATGGCTCAAGTCATTTGGTCGAGCATGTTGGCGTGTTTAGCCCGAAATCTGTAGATCGCCCAGAGTTATCTGCTGGCCAGGTAGGCTTCGTGATTGCTGGCATCAAAGAGCTGAAAGCTGCCAAGGTGGGCGATACCGTTACCCATACACCCGGACAACAAGGTCGAGTTCCTGCTACCGAACCGCTTCCTGGATTTAAAGAAGTAAAGCCACAGGTCTTTGCGGGTCTGTACCCAGTAGAGTCCAGTGAATACGATCAACTACGAGAGTCTTTAGAGAAGCTGCAATTAAATGATGCTTCACTCTTGTATGAGCCTGAGGTTTCACAAGCACTCGGTTTTGGATTCCGCTGCGGCTTCTTAGGTCTTCTCCATATGGAGATTGTGCAAGAGCGTTTAGAGCGTCAATACGGTATGAACCTCATCACCACTGCTCCAACGGTGGTTTACCAAGTTGAGCAGTCAGACGGCACTATCTTGTCGGTAGATAACCCGTCAAAGATGCCCGAGGCTAGCAAAATCAATACGATTCTTGAGCCGATTGTGACGGTCAATCTGTACATGCCGCAAGAGTATGTAGGTTCGATCATTACGCTATGCGTTGGTAAGCGCGGTATTCAGATGGATATGAACTACCTTGGTCGTCAAGTGAAGCTCACCTATGAGTTGCCTATGGCTGAAATTGTTTTGGATTTCTTCGACAAGATGAAATCCATCTCGCGTGGCTATGCATCGATGGACTATGAGTTCAAAGAATATCGTCCTGCTGATGTGGTTAAAGTCGACATTCTCATTAATAGTGAGCGAGTTGACGCTCTCTCGGTGATTGTCCATCGTAGCAACAGTCAGCATCGCGGGCGCGAAGTGGTTGCTAAGATGCGCGGCATTATTCCGCGTCAGATGTTTGATGTCGCCATTCAGGCGGCGATTGGTAGCAATATTGTTGCTCGTGAAAACGTGAAGGCTTTACGTAAAAACGTGTTGGCTAAGTGTTATGGCGGGGATATTTCTCGTAAACGCAAATTACTAGAGAAGCAAAAAGAAGGTAAGAAGCGCATGAAGCAAGTAGGTAATGTGGAGATTCCACAAGAAGCCTTCTTAGCCATTTTGCAGGTGGACGATTAATGAATTTTGCCCTCATCCTTTTTATCTTGGTAGTGGTCTCAGGTATTGCTTGGATTGCTGACCGTTACTACTTTGCCCCGCAAAGACGGGTGGCTGGTATCGATCGCATGCCATTGTGGTTGGAATATACGGCCGGTTTTTTCCCGGTAATTTGCGCGGTCTTTGTGCTGCGCTCATTTCTTGTAGAGCCATTCAAAATTCCATCGGGATCCATGATCCCAACCCTACAGATTGGCGACTTTATTCTGGTAAATAAATTTACCTATGGTATTCGTTTGCCAGTGATTAATCAGAAGGTAGTTGATCTAGGATCTCCAAAACGTGGTGATGTTGTGGTGTTCCGTTATCCACGTGATGAATCCATTGATTACATTAAGCGTGTAGTCGCTATACCTGGAGACACTATTACTTACCAAGACAAGCGCTTAACGGTAAATGATCAGCCTTTGCAATATAGCGGCGGCGAGCCTTACCTTGATCCAGAAAATATGCGCTATGCCAAGCGGTTTTCAGAATCATTTCCTGCTGACCTGGGTGGCAACAAGCATGAGATATTGAATCATCCTGATAGACCTGTTGGCATGTTCCCTGCAGAGCGTTTTCCTGGATTTGAAAACTGCCAATACATTAATGCTGGGCTTACTTGCAAGGTGCCTGCGGGTCATTACTTTGCGATGGGCGATAACCGTGACAATAGCGCTGATTCTCGTTACTGGGGATTTGTGCCGGATAAAAATATCGTGGGAAGAGCATTCTTTGTTTGGCTGAACCTCGGAGATCTAGGTCGCATTGGCGGCTTCGAATAAGATCATGAATGCCCGCGCCGTTATCGAAACTGCACCGCTGCAAGCGCAACTGGGCTACACGTTTAAAAAACTAGAGCTGCTCAATCAAGCGCTTACACACCGTAGTCATAGCAAGAAAAATAATGAGCGTCTTGAGTTTTTAGGCGACTCGATTCTGAATTGCGTTGTTGCAGAAATGCTCTATGAGCGTTATTCCGATTTAGATGAGGGTGATCTTTCTCGTGTTCGAGCAAACTTAGTCAAGCAGCAAGCGCTCTATGAGATCGCTCAAACGCTATCGCTATCAGACTACCTGCGTTTAGGTGAGGGGGAGTTAAAGAGCGGTGGTTTCCGTCGCCCATCTATTCTGGCTGACACGCTTGAGGCGGTCACTGGCGCAATCTTTTTGGATGGTGGATTTGATGCGGCTAAGACGTGTTTACGTAAGTTATATTCCATCATTTTGGCTAACGTTGATCCCAAGACCTTGGGTAAAGACGATAAGACTTTGTTGCAGGAGTGTTTACAGAGTTATCAGTTGCCGCTACCTGCTTATAACGTTACCGGTACTAGTGGTGCAGCTCATAACCAGCAATTTGAGGTTGAGTGCCTAATACCTAATCTTAAGGTTGCTGTTAAGGGTGAGGGTGCCTCTAGACGTGCAGCAGAACAAGCGGCAGCTAAGTTGGCTTTAGTCTCTGCGCTGAAAGCCTTGCCACAAGCACTGGGTAAACCCAAAAAGACGCGGTCGGCTAAAAAGAAGGCGGCAAAAAAAGTAGCAACCGAAGAACAGTTAAATCTTAAGCTGAAGGGCTAATTGTGTTTAGATGCGGCACTATCGCCATTGTTGGCCGTCCGAATATGGGCAAATCGACTCTCTTGAATGCTTTAGTTGGTCAGAAGATCAGTATCACGTCGCGCAAAGCTCAGACTACACGTCATCGGATTTTAGGTATTCAGAATCGTGAAGAGGCGCAGTTCATCTTCATTGATACGCCAGGCTTTCAGACTCGTTTAATGAATACCCTGAACAAGGCCTTGAATCGTACGGTAACCACTGCCTTGCAGGATGTGAATGTGGCTTGCTTTGTAGTTGAGGCTGGCTACTTCGGTGAGGATGACAAGAAGGTCCTGAAACTACTTCCAGATGACCTGCCCGTTGTCTTAGTTTTGAATAAATTAGATTTATTTAATAGCCGCTTCCAGACTCCTTCTGAGCGTGATCAGGCGCTACTCAACTTCATTAAGGATATGGCCCGTCCTTGGTGCGAATTGGGTGGTCATGAAGATCAGAAGTGCGAGTTCGCTGAAATCGTGCCGATGAGTGCCAAGAGTCCTGGAGATGTTGAAAGATTGTTAGACGTGCTCGAGGGCTACTTGCCTGAGGCACCAGCAGTCTACGATGGCGACACCATCACCGATCGTAGTGAACGCTTCTTGGCTGCTGAGATTTTGCGTGAGAAGGTCTTTCGTTTTACTGGCGAGGAATTGCCTTACACCAGCACAGTAGTCATTGATCAGTTCAAGATGGATGGCAAGATGCGCCGTATCGCTGCCACTATTTTGGTAGATCGCGACAGCCATAAGGCGATGATTATTGGTGCTAAGGGCGAGCGACTGAAGAAGATCTCAACTGATGCCCGTATTGACATGGAAAAGCTCTTTGATGGAAAGGTATTCCTGGAGACTTGGGTCAAGGTTAAACGTGGCTGGGCTGATGATCGTGCTGAATTACGGGCGCAAGGGCTAGAGTAATTATTCATGGCTTCTATTCGTGTTGCTGACGAACCTGCTTTTGTATTGCACAGCATCCCTTATAAGGAAACCAGCTTAATTCTGGATGTCTTTACGCGTCAATATGGCCGTATGGCCTTGATTGCTAAGGGTGCTAAGCGTCCCCACTCAAGCCTTCGTCCAGTATTGCAACGCTTTCAACCTCTATTGGTTTCTTGGAGTGGTAAGTCTGAACTACGGACATTAACGAAGTCAGAGTGGGTTGGCGGCACGCCATCTCTAGTTGGGGATGCACTCTTATGCGGTTTTTATCTCAATGAGTTATTAGTCAAGTTTCTCGCTCGCGAGGATGACTATGAAAAACTCTATGACCATTACACCGATACGATTTCTGCTTTATCTAATCTTGAGCTGGAATCCAAAGGCCTAGAAGAAATTCTACGTCCTTTTGAATTAACGCTCTTACAGGAAACGGGTTATGCAGCAGCACTAGATCGCTGTGTAGAAACGAATAGTGCTCCGATCTCCAATGAGCAGTATGTTTATCAACCAGAGCGTGGCGTGAGGCCTGCTCAAGGGGATGATCCAGGCCACTGGCCGGTCTTGAGTGGCAAATCTCTGCTAGCCATTGCAGCAGGTGACTTTTCTGATCAAGAGACGCTTTCTGAGAGTAAGCAGTTAATGCGCTTCCTATTGGGATTGCATCTTCAGGATCAAGTGTTGACTACCCGTCAGATTTTGATTGATCTGAAGAAAATCTAGTAATCTAAGCCAATGAATACCCAACCAAAGCTAGAACTTGGCATCAATATCGATCACGTTGCTACCTTGCGTAATGCGCGTGGCACGATTTACCCTGATCCATTAAAGGCTGCCCGTTTAGCTGAAGAGGCGGGTGCTGATTTAATCACCCTACATTTACGTGAGGATCGTCGCCATATTAAAGACGCCGATTTGATAGCCTTGCGCCCCTTAATTCAGACACGTATGAACTTAGAGTGCGCCGTTACTCCGGAGATGATCAATATTGCTTGCCGGGTGCAGCCACATGATGTGTGCCTTGTTCCTGAAAAGCGTGAAGAGGTTACTACTGAAGGCGGCTTGGATGTGTTGGGACACTTTCAAGCTGTTCAAGCAGCTACTGCGCAATTAAAAGGTGCAGGCATTCGGGTATCCCTGTTTATTGATCCAGAAGAAAAGCAAATTCAAGCCGCTAAGGATGTTGGAGCAACAGTAGTGGAGTTGCATACTGGGCGTTACGCAGATCTTTCTGGTGACCAACAAATGCAAGAGCTTGAGCGCATCAGAAAAGCTGCTCAGTTTGGGGCGAGTATTGGTCTGAGAGTTAATGCTGGGCATGGCTTGCACGAAGGAAATGTGATGCCGGTAGCTGCCATTGCGGAGCTCTCAGAACTCAATATTGGTCACGCGATTGTTGCTGAGGCACTCTTTAAGGGCTGGCAAAAAGCCATTACGGATATGAAGGCTCTGATGGTTCAGGGTAGAGCAAACACTTCCAAAGCGGAATGAACCTGGCGGTATAAAAATGATCATCGGTATAGGCACAGACATTTTGCAGATCGAGCGGCTTCAAGCTGCTTACGATCGTACCAATGGACGCTTGGCTGAAAAAATTCTTGGGCCAGATGAGATGTTGGTTTTCAAGCATCGCTTAGCTAGGAATCACAAGCGGGGTATTGCTTTTTTGGCAACGCGCTTTGCTGCAAAAGAAGCTTTCTCCAAAGCAATTGGCTTGGGCATGAGAATGCCAATGACTTGGCGCTCTTTGCAAACACTCAATGAGCCCAGCGGTAAACCGGTTACCTCCTATTTAGGTGCGCTTGCACAATTTATGCAGGATAAAAACTGGGAAGCTCAAGTTACGGTAAGTGATGAGCAAGATATGGCCATTGCCCATGTCATTGTTACGCAAAGATAAACACAGTAATAAATAACAGCAAATAACATCAAAAAATTACGAGGAATCCATGAGTAAGTCGACCATGAAACCAGGCCCAATTACTTTAGATGTTGTGGGCCTTGATTTAAATGCAGAAGATCGTCGTCGCATCTTGCATCCTCTAACTGGTGGAGTAATTCTATTTGGCAGAAACTTCGCCAATCGCAAACAACTCGCCAAACTCACTGCAGAAATTAAAAAACTCCGTTCTGACGTGTTGATCTCGATTGATCATGAGGGTGGACGCGTTCAGCGCTGCAGAACTGATGGTTTTACCCATTTGCCAGCCATGCGTAAGCTTGGTGAACTTTGGGAGTCTAAGAATAAATCAAAACACACCGCCGAATCTGCTGCGATTGCGATGGCGGCAGCGACTGCCTGTGGGTATGTTCTAGCTGCTGAGTTGCGAGCTTGTGGTGTCGACTTTAGTTTTACCCCAGTCCTGGATCTCGATTTTGGTCGCAGCGGTGTCATTGGAGATCGTGGATTTAGTCGTGATCCGCAAATTACCTTTGCGTTGGCGAAGAGTCTGAACGAAGGCTTACGCCTTGCTGGTATGGCGAACTGCGGTAAACACTTCCCGGGGCATGGCTGGGCAGAAGCAGATTCTCATGTAGCTATTCCGGTGGATGAGCGTTCCTTGAAGCAAATTCTGAATGATGATGCTAAGCCTTATGAATGGTTGGATCTCAGCTTAACAGCAGTAATGCCAGCCCATGTAATCTATCCAAAGGTTGATAAAAATCCAGCGGGCTTTTCTAAGATATGGCTTCATTCCATTTTGCGTCAAGAGTTGGGTTTTCAAGGTGTCATCTTTAGTGATGACCTTTCGATGGAAGGGGCAAGCGTTGCTGGCTCTGTGGTGAAGGGCGCTGATATGGCGCTTGAGGCGGGATGCGATGCAGTGCTGATTTGTAATCGTCCAGACTTAGCAGATCAATTGCTCAGTCAGTTGAAAGTCTCCAAAGCGAAACAAGCGGAGTCTGCTATTCGATTAAATCGTTTGATGCCAACTGCCACTGCTCCTGCTTGGGATGAGCTACAGGGTGAAGCGCAATATCAACACGCTAGAGGTTTACTCCAGCAATTGAAGCTCATTGCCTAGGTGATAGAGCTTGCTTGCGAGTAAAAACTCAAACAAATAAAAAAGCCCGGCGAACCGAGCTTTTTGCTATCGAGCGAGCTAATTAGTTAGCGCGGCTACGATATTCGCCAGTACGAGTATCAATCTCGATCTTGTCACCAGTGTTGCAGAACAATGGAACTTGCAATTCATAGCCAGTAGCTAGTTTTGCAGTCTTCAATACTTTGCCTGAGCTGGTATCACCTTTAACTGCTGGCTCTGTATAAATGATTTCACGAACCAAAGAGTTTGGCATGGCTACTGAGAGTGCCTTACCTTCGTAGAACACCACTTCACAAGGCATGCTTTCTTCAAGGTAGTTCAATGCATCACCCATGAACTCCGCTTCAACTTCATATTGGTTGTAGTCACCATCCATAAATACATACATTGGATCTGCGAAGTAAGAGTAGGTGCAATCTTTCTTATCCAAGATCACTACATCGAATTTGTCATCAGCTTTGTAAACACCTTCGTTAGGTGCGCCGGTTAACAAGTTCTTAAATTTCATTTTTACAACAGAAGAGTTGCGGCCTGAGCGGCTGTATTCTGCTTTTAAAACGACCATGGCATCAGTGCCGATCATTACTACGTTACCAACGCGGAGTTCTTGTGCTGTTTTCATCTTGCTATTCCTGGGTGCAGAGCTGATTTTCTGCGGTTTTTATCAAAAACAAGATTGTAACCGCCCGCAGCCTCATTACGCCCAAGATCAGGCTACAAAGCCCATTAGACGGGCAGCTAAGCCACCATCAGCTTGTTTTTCCAGTAAATCTGCTCGCCAAGCCTTGGAATGGGCATCCCACTCATCAATCGATTGATGCCAATCACTTGGCATTGCCCAAGTCATCGCGGCAATGACCGCGTGTTTGAGTTCTTGTGATGCATCTTCAAGATAGAGGTCCAAAAATGCAGCCAATTTGGTTTCGTGAGCGCGATCTTCCTGGGGGTAAATATGCCAAATAAAGGGCTTGCCAGCTAACTGCGCTCGGACAAAAGAATCTTCGCCCCGAACAATATTGAAGTCACATTGTGAGAGTACCCAGTCATATTCATCTTGAGAAACAAACGGTATGGAGATTAACTTAATAGATTCGGGTAGGGCAAGTGGCTGAGTAGGGTGGGCGGAGCTGAACTGCAATTGCTCACGTTGACCATGTGTCAACACAATGTCAAAGTTCTCATCTAATGTTGCTAGATCTTCTAGCCATTTCAGTAACGGTACACCCGGGTAGCAAAAAACACTGATGCGTTTTGTATCAGGTCGCAAGAGCTTCCAACTGGCCCTAAGATTCTCGGGGATTAATTGCTTTGTGAGAGATGGCTCCTTGGGTATTGGATCAATCAAAATGCCACCTACATTCTCCTGAAAGCCTGGGAAGAAGAAGTATTTCGGAATGCCGTGCGCCTGTGGAGATGCCTTCTGGTGAAACTCCACGATCCAGGGCTCTGCGCTTAAATACTCTAGATTGAGGATGATGGGTTTTTTTGGGGCAATCAATAGGCCCGCAAGATAGCGCTCTGGTAGATCGCATCCAAATGCCTCGATCACTACATCAGGAGGATCTACTGGATGGCGGCTGTTGTTATGACTTGCTTCCCAAGGCTGAACATCGATCAGGCGCTTGATTTCAGGATCAACCCCAGAAGCGAGTAAATTAAGGGTTGGTAGATCGTCACAGAAAATGCGCACGTCTTGGCCGTGAAGGCTTGTTAAGCTTCTTGCTAGGCGCCAGCAAACACCGGCATCACCATAGTTGTCTACGATTTGACAGAAAATATCCCAACGCATGAGCAATTCGCTTTTTGAAACCCTTCAGCAGGATGTTAAACGGCTACCCGGATTGCCGGGGGTGTATCGCTTTTTTGATGAAGCGGGACATATTCTGTATGTCGGAAAAGCGCGCAACCTCAAAAAGCGTGTATCTAGTTACTTCCAGCGCACTCAACTTTCACCACGCATAGAGCTGATGGTTGGGAAAATTGCACGCTACGAAACTACAGTAACACGCTCAGAAACCGAAGCCCTCATTCTAGAGAACAATCTGATTAAGGAGCTCGCTCCTCCATTCAATATTCTCTTCCGAGATGATAAGTCCTATCCCTATGTGATGTTGACTGGGCACCAGTTTCCACGTTTAGCCTCTTATCGCGGTAAAACGGATAAGCGGAATCACTATTTCGGACCATTCCCTAATTCATGGGCTGTGCGCAACAGCGTACAGATATTGCAGAAAGTATTTCGTCTAAGGACCTGCGAAGACTCTGTATTTAAAAACCGTAGTCGCCCTTGTTTACTGCATCAAATTCATCGCTGTAGCGCACCTTGTGTTGGACGTCTGAGTGTTGAGCAGTATGGGCAGGACGTAGCTCAGGCAACCCGTTTTTTAGAGGGCGATCATGGTCGCGTACTTTCTGAGTTAGAAAAGAAAATGCATGCGTATAGCGATGCCATGGAATTTGAAATGGCTGCTGTACTAAGGGATCGTATTGCAGATCTGTCCAGCGTCTTACAACAACAATCTATGGATACGGTTGCCGATGGCGAAGGTGATGTTGATGTGATTGCGGTCGCTCAAATGGAGGGCGTGGTCTGCGTCAATCTGGCAATGATTCGGGGTGGGCGCCATTTAGGTGATCGCGCCTACTTTCCCAAGGGCTTGCGTTCAACGTCTGGAGAGTTGCCACCACCAGCTGAAATTCTCGAGGCCTTTATTGCTCAGCATTATCTGGAGGAGAAGTCTGGTGATGGTGAAGCGACAACTAATTTAATTCCGCCTGTACTGATTCTGAATCACCCCTTGAGAAAGTTGCTTGATGATATTGCGGCTCCGGAAGAGAGTACTGAAGATGTTTCCGAGCAAACGGCTCCGGAAGGTTTGCATGATTTACTCAATGCACAAGCTGGTAAGCGTATTACTTTCCTACATCAGCCGCAGGGCCAGAGACGGCATTGGTTAGCCATGGCGGAAGGTAATGCCAAGATTGCGATAGCAAAGCGTTTGGTAGAGACGGGCGGTCAACTGGCAAGAGCACGAGCATTGGCTGATGTATTGGCATTGGAATTAGAAAGTCTTGAGCAACTGCGCATTGAGTGTTTTGATATTAGCCACACTTCTGGTGAGGCTACGCAAGCTTCTTGTGTCGTGTATTCCAAAAATGCAATGCAGCCTAGTGAATACCGCCGCTTTAATATCAATGACATTACTCCGGGTGATGACTATGCAGCGATGCGTCAAGTCTTGCAACGCCGTTATGCGAACTTCCAAGAGCTTCCTGTTGAGAAGATGCCGCAAGTCATTTTGATTGACGGTGGTAAGGGGCAGGTTGAGATGGCAAGGCAAGTTCTCTCTGAATTCGGCATGGATATTGGATTGATTGTTGGTGTCGCTAAAGGTGAGGGGCGTAAGGTGGGTCTTGAGACTCTGATCTTTGCAGATGGACGTAAGTCGCTCGAACTTGGTATTGATAGCGCAGCCTTATTGTTGGTAGCGCAAATCCGGGATGAGGCGCATCGCTTTGCGATTACGGGTATGCGTGCAAAACGGGCAAAAGCCAGAACGGTTTCTCAGCTGGAAGAGATTGAAGGAATTGGCGCAAAACGCCGTCAAAAATTACTGGCTCGATTCGGTGGACTACGCGGCGTTTCGAACGCTTCTATTGAAGAGCTTTCCAGCGTTGAGGGAATATCTACAGCATTGGCTGAGCAAATCTACAGGCAGCTCCATTGATTGCCCAGCACATCCACATTGGTTTATGCTTGAGCCATGCCATTTAATCTGCCTATTGCCCTAACCTGGTTGCGCGTAGCCGCAATTCCACTTGTGGTTGCAGTGTTTTATTTGCCCAGTAACTGGCTTACTCCCTTTGAGCAGAATCTGACTGCCACCATTATTTTTGTGTTTGCGGCAGTGACTGACTGGCTGGACGGTTTCTTGGCTCGCAAAATGAAACAAGAGTCTGCGTTTGGTCAATTCTTAGACCCAGTAGCAGATAAATTAATTGTTGCCGCCTCATTACTCGTTTTGCTGAATATGGATCGCGTCCAAGTTTGGGTAGCATTAATCATTATTGGTCGCGAAATTACTATCTCTGCACTGAGAGAGTGGATGGCACTCCTGGGTGCTGGAAAAAGTGTTGCTGTACACATGGTCGGCAAGTTAAAAACAACAGCTCAACTTGTAGCTATTCCATTTTTATTGCTAAACGACACTTTGTTTGGGTGGCTTAATTGCGCACAAGTAGGAACATGGTTAATCTGGATCGCATCCTTTTTAACGCTTTGGTCGATGTTCTATTACATGAAAAAAGCGTTGCCTCAATTGGTAGAGAAGGTCAAATAAAGTCCACAAACCCAGTGCTGATAAGGGTTTGGTGCAAACAGAATGACTGTCAGTTTTTGGTCTAACTCAGAAATAATGCGTTCCCCCAAATTGTTTGTTAAACTACTGCCCTGTTATGCGGGAATAGCTCAGCTGGTAGAGCGATACCTTGCCAAGGTATAGGTCGGGAGTTCGAACCTCCTTTCCCGCTCCAAGTTCGATGGGAAGCCCTCAAAAGCTTCCCATTTTTGATTCAAGCATATGGCGCGTTGGCCGAGTGGTTAGGCAGGAGCCTGCAAAGCTTCGTACGGGGGTTCGATTCCCTCACGCGCCTCCAGTAATGTAGATTGATTACCAGGGCAAGCACATGATCCAACTGAAACGATTCCTAAAAATCACCTCAGCATTAGTGCTAGCTGCACTCTTGGCGGCCTGCGCCTCTTCAGGGGATTCTCCAACAGGCACGCCTAGCGAAGTACAAGAAATTCAGTCGCAACTCTTGGGTGATATGCCATTGCCTGCGGCATCAAAAATTATTGGCTCAGATTCTTTAATCATTGGTCGTGGTGATAATTGGGTAGGGCGAGTCGTTTTATCTGGAGTACAAACTCCAACAGATATTTACGCTTTCTTTCAGGCTGAATATCCAAGAGCTGGTTGGACTACTGTGAGTGCCGTGAAATCAAAAACCAGTATTTTAGTTTTTACTAAAGGCGATCGCACATCCACCGTAGAATTAAATGAAGGCCCATTCACCGGTCCAAAGACCATCATTACTATTACCGCATCCCCTAAGAATGCAAACGTAGTTGCGCCAAGTAAAAAGTAAAGAATAAAAAAGAAGTAAACAGCAGGTGGTGACCTGTCACTGCTGCAATTGAAAAAGGCCTCTACACGAGGCCTTTTGCTTTAAAGGTCTGGGATTAGAGTCCGCCAGCCCTAATGAGCCCAACAGCCTGGCCTTCTACAGCGAAGTTCGGTTGACGTCGATCTACCAAAATATTTTTGAAGTCTGGGTTCTCGGCTTGTAATTCGATCACCATGCCATCTGCGGTTTTCTTTTGATTCCAACGCTTCACAGTAACTTCATCATCTAGGCGAGCTACCACGATATCGCCATTGCGAACTTCAGAAGTTTTTCTTACGGCAAGATAGTCGCCATCCAAAATGCCA
Organism: Polynucleobacter sp. AM-7D1; assembly: GCF_018688455.1. Taxonomy (NCBI): domain Bacteria; kingdom Pseudomonadati; phylum Pseudomonadota; class Betaproteobacteria; order Burkholderiales; family Burkholderiaceae; genus Polynucleobacter; species Polynucleobacter sp. AM-7D1. Next base: position 1,360,154 of record NZ_CP061319.1, on the reverse strand, counting down.
GCATCGCGCATACTCATGCCAACTACTTTCAATAGGTAATCAGCACCCTTGCTAAATAAGCTTGGATCAATCGGTACTTGCTTCTCAATATGCTCGATAGCGGTGATTGGAGAGCCTGCGGCAACGCGACCAATAAGTGGCAGTGTGAGTTGCTGAAGTGCGCCAGAAGGCAAAGACATCTGACGATATTTATTTGGATTGTGAGTCTGGTTAAAACGCTGTGCAATACGAATGCCGCGCGAAGTTCCAGGCGTCAGTTCGATATATCCTTTTTTTGCCAATGCGCGTAAGTGTTCTTCAGCGGCGTTCGCAGATGCAAAGCCGAGTTGCGCTGCAATTTCCGCACGAGTTGGTGGCGAGCCACTTTCATCGATGGCCTTGGTTATCAATTCCAAAATCTCACTTTGACGTGAGGTGAGTTTGGGGAGGGCAGTCAGCTCCTCCGGAAAATCGACTGTATTTATGTCCATACTGGGATTGTATACAGCACTTTTTGAATATTCAAGCTATTTTGAGGCGGATAATGGAGAAATGAGCTCAATTTCGAACGTTTCTGAAAATACACCCCATCTCCTGATCTTGGGTATGGGTGGCACTATTGCAGGTCTTGCACCGAACCCTGAAGAAAACCCTCTTCAATATCAAGCGGGCCAAGTGGGGGTAGATGCATTGGTGGCACATGTTCAGTCAGTCGTACCTGAGGGTGTCAAGCTGGTATCGCGTCAGGTAGCCAATATCAATAGTCGTAATTTGACTGACGCCCACCTCACTAGCCTCGGACTTGCCGTCAAGAATGCTTTACTTGATGCTGCTGTGCAGGGGATTGTGATTACCCATGGCACCGATACGATGGAGGAAACGGGCTTATTTTTGCAGGCGACCTGTGGAAAGTTAGCTCATACTCAGTCTAAGAGGGTTATTCTGACTGGGGCAATGCTCCCAAGTAATGCGCCTGGAGCCGATGGCCCTTCCAATTTGCTTGACGCCTTGCGCTGGGCCTCAACATCGATTGATAACTGCCCAGGTGGCATCTACGCGGTGATGGATGGGCGTGGATGTATGGCCATCGATTTGGCTAAGCGCCACGCTACTGCCCTGAATGCCCCCTTGCAAAACGCGCCATCAAGCTCAGTGGGATTGATTAATCCATCCTGGTTATCTGGTGTAAAAGCAGTCCAGGCGGCCTGGAATGAAGATTTACCGATTCCGCAAGAGGGCGAGTGGCCTTGGGTTGAAATCTTGACTAGTCATGCAGGTGCACGCCCTGAAACAATCACCCAGTGGTTGAGTAGCCCTGTTCAGGGCTTTGTAATTGCTGGTACGGGGCATGGTGGCTTTCATGATGACTGGTTGAAGCCTTTGGATCAGGCTATGGCTCAAGGCATTGCCTTGGTGAGAACAACTAGAACAGGTGCTGGCGCTACTTTGCCCAATATTCCTGAAAAAGATCCCTTTGGATGCAGACCCTCAGGCTGTCTTACTGCACCCAGAGCCAGAATTGGCCTGCAATTAGCTTTAAATGCTGCAAAGCAGGCAAATAAAGCCGGTAAACCCCTGACTTGGCAGGATTTTTTTGCTAGAATAGCGGACTTACCTGAGATTAGGTAAGGACTCAAAAAGCTGTAAATACCCGTAGTTAGTTTTACCTACAATTTGTTACTACCTTGTCACACTGGCGCTAACTTTAAAACCATCGGAAGTTAGCAAGACGCCCAGGTGACTTTATCCTTAAGGAGTGTTAGATGCGTCATTATGAAATCGTCTTTATCGTCCATCCGGACCAAAGCGAGCAAGTGCCTGCGATGATCGATCGCTACAAAGCGACTTTAGCTGCTGCTGGCGGCAAAATTCATCGTATGGAAGATTGGGGTCGTCGTCAGATGGCTTACATGATCGACAAACTTGCTAAAGCCCATTACGTTTGTATGAACATTGAGTGCGACCAGAAAACTCTGGACGAGCTCGAGCACGCATTCAAATTTAACGATGCTGTTTTGCGTCACCTCATCATCAAGACTAAGAAAGCTGAAACTGAGCCTTCCATCATGATGAAAGAAGTGCAACGTGAAGAAGCGCGCAAATCAGCTCAATCCGACGCTCCTGTAGCAGCGGTTTAAGTTAGAAATTTGAAGAGGAATACAGAGACTAGAAAACGTATCAGAGTGACGGAGCGGCGTTGAATCATTTCACCCTAACTGCATTCTTGGTATCTAAAGACGCAATTCGATTTACACCAGCAGGAATACCTGTGATGCATTGCCAGCTAGAACATAGCGGCGAGGTAAGCGAGGTAGGAAGTGCAAGGAAAATTCAGATGAGTGTTGAAGCCATCGCAATTGGTCCGATACAAAAGGGCTTAGAGCAAATGGATTTAGGAGCCGAGGCAGTGTTTGAGGGATTCTTAGCACCCAAGACTCTACGTAATCAAAGACTTGTTTTCCACATTACCCATATTCAATTGAAAAATTAAAGAGGAAATCATCATGGCGTTTGGAAAGAAACCCGATTTCAAAAAGAAACCAGCTCAGAACCCATTGTTCAAGCGTAAGCGTTATTGCCGTTTCACTGTTGCTGGCGTAGAGCAGATTGACTACAAAGATGTAGACACATTGAAGGACTTCATTGGCGAAAACGCCAAGATCACTCCTGCACGTTTGACAGGCACAAAAGCGAAATATCAGCGTCAGTTAGACACTGCTATCAAGCGTGCTCGTTATTTGGCTTTGTTGCCATTCTCCGATCAACACAAGAAATAATTGGGAGCCCTCAATGCAAATCATTCTTTTAGAAAAAGTAATTAACCTGGGCAACCTCGGTGACATCGTTCGTGTTAAAGACGGTTACGCTCGTAATTTCCTGATCCCTCAACGTAAAGCTCGTCGTGCAACTGAAACAGCAATTGCTGACTTTGCAGTACGTCGTGCTGAGTTGGAAAAATTAGCTGCCGAGAAATTGGTTGCTGCTGAAGCAGTTGGCGCAAAGCTCAAAGATTTGGTTCTCGAAATCGGTCAAAAAGCTGGTGTTGACGGTCGCTTGTTTGGTTCTGTAACCAACCATGACATCGCTGATGCATTGAAAGCCAAAGGCTTTGCAATTGAAAAAGCTTCTGTACGCATGCCTACTGGTCCGTTGAAGATGGTTGGTGATCACCCTGTAGCGGTAGCTGTTCATACCGATGTAGTGGCTGACATCACTATCCGTGTAGTTGGCGAGCAAGCGTAAGTTTTAGATCTGTAAGTTAGCCTCATGGCTGAATCCCGCTCACGCTCCCTGATGTCCAATCCTGGCATGATGGGTTCTGGGGATGCAGCCTTGCAGGCCTTAAAAGTACCGCCGCATTCTGTAGAAGCCGAGCAATCTTTGCTCGGCGGTCTACTGATCGATAACACAGCCTGGGATCGCCTAGGTGGCGTGTTAACTGATAAAGATTTCTATCGCCCTGAACATGCTCTGATCTATAAAGTCATTCAGCGTTTAGTTGGCGACAATCATCCTGCTGACGTCATTACTGTTCATGAAGCTGTTAAGTCTGAACAGGGTGGTGATTTGGTTGGAATTGATTACCTCAATTCATTAGCGCAAAGCACTCCAAGTGCAGCGAACATCAAAGGCTATGCCGACATTGTTCGTGACCGCAGCATTCTGCGTCGCCTAATTGAAGTTTCTGACAACATTGTGAACTCTGCATTTGTTCCTGAGGGTCGTTCTGTGAGAACACTTTTGGATGAAGCGGAATCACGTATTTTGCAAATTGGTGAAGAGGGTAGTCGTAAGGCTGATTACCTCGAAATTGAGCCATTACTTAAAACCGTTGTCGCTCGTATTGATGAGCTCTACAACCGCCAAGGCGGTAGCGACATCACCGGTATTGCAACTGGCTTTATTGATTTGGACAAGCAAACCAGCGGCCTTCAAAAAGGTGACTTAGTCATTGTTGCTGGCAGACCGTCGATGGGTAAGGCGCAGCCGCTAGATGCAAAAGTAAAAACGGTTGAGGGTTGGAAGTCGATGGGCGATTTGCGTTTCGGTGATCGCCTAGCTTCGGTGGATGGTCAGCATTCGATGGTTACTGGCATTTATCCTCAAGGCATTAAACAGATCTACAAAGTCACTTTTTCTGACGGTCGTGAAGCTGAGTGCTGCGATGAGCATCTATGGCGTGTTATGTATCGCGATTGGGGTGCGCCAAAAGTCATTAATACTGCGCGTTTGATGGAAATGCTTTCTTGTGTGCGATACAAGAATCGTCTGTGGATCGATCCTGTCTCCGGTGATTTTGGTCACTCAAATGCACTGCCAATTAATCCTTGGGTTTTGGGTGCATTACTCGGTGATGGGACTTTAGCTTTGTCTCACGGTAGCGTGATGTTCTCGACTAAATCTCCTGAGTTGATTGAGCGTATGAATGCACTAGCCGGCTATGAGATGGAGTTAGTCCATGCAAATGCATATGACTGGAGATTAGTCTCCAAAACCAGAATTGCTGCCAATGGCCAGCGTCAATCTGTGCCAACAAATTATTTCCGTGCTGCACTACAAGACTTAGGTGTTCTTGGTTGCGGAAGTTTTGATAAATATATTCCCGCTACTTACCTTGAGGCAAATAAGACCTCTCGCCTCGCACTCTTTCAAGGTCTGATGGACACTGATGGCTGGATTGAGAAGTGGGGCTCTATTCGTTTTTGTACAGCTAGTCAGCAATTGTCAGAAGATGTTGCATTGTTAGCCAGGTCATTGGGTGGTTTTTGCTCAATTGCTCATCAGCAAACAAGCTATACCTATAAAGGTGAGAAGAAGCAGGGACGCCTATCTTATGTTCTAAATATGAGTTTTGGCCCTGGATTTCAAGCATTCACTTTGCCTGAAAAGAAAGAAAGACTCAGATCAACTTGGGATCGCCGGCGCAGACTTACCTTTAAGAGTATCGAGCCATCTAGAGTGTCCGAGGCGCAATGTATCTCAGTTAGTCATCCAGATAGAACCTATGTCACTAATGATTACGTAGTGACACATAACACCGCTTTTGCGCTCAATATTGCTGAGAACGTTGCATTAGCTGAAGGCTTGCCTGTTGTGGTGTTCTCAATGGAGATGTCGGGTGAGCAATTAGCGGCTCGTTTGCTGGGTTCAGTTGGGCGCGTAGATCAAGGTCGTATGCGTACCGGTAAATTACAGGATGATGAGTGGCCACGTGTGACCGACGCGATTGCCCGTTTAAGTAATACCCAAATTTTGATTGATGAGACTGGCGCTCTTTCTAGCTTAGAGTTGCGTGCACGTGCACGTCGTATTGCTCGTAACTTTGGCGGAACGCTTGGTCTTGTGGTGATTGATTACTTACAGTTGATGAGTGGATCCGGATCTGAGAACCGTGCAACAGAGATTTCAGAAATCTCTCGTTCTCTTAAGTCGCTCGCCAAGGAATTACAGTGCCCAGTAGTTGCTTTATCACAGCTCAACCGTGGTCTTGAGCAACGCCCGAACAAGCGTCCAATCATGTCAGACTTACGAGAGTCAGGCGCGATCGAGCAAGATGCCGACTTAATTATGTTTATCTATCGTGATGAGGTTTATCACCCAGATACGACAACTGATAAAGGCATGGCAGAGATCATTATTGGTAAGCAGCGTAATGGACCAATTGGTACTGTGCGCTTAAGTTGGCAGGGCCCATACACCAAGTTTGATAACTTGGCGATGGGGTCGGTTGGCTACTCTTCTGGTGGGTACGAACCCTTTTAAGTAATTACTTCAATCCAAAGATTGAGATTCGGTAGATTTAACATTCTCTAGTTTTGCTTCATGATCATGTTTTGTGAGGCAATAGGTGCCGGGAATCCAGCTGAAGTTAATGCCTCACTCATAACGCGATTGCTATCAAAATAGACTTGCCAGTAATAATTGTTATTGCAATAAGGACGCACTGCTAGTACTGGACCCACGAGATTGAACTCTAATATATTGACTTCAACAGCTGGGTCTTTTAATACGTTTGGGATCGCAGAAATTTTTTCTCGTAAAAGTTGCATCGCAGCGATTTGGTCGGCAGCCCCCGAGAGTTGACACTTAAGATCCACTCTACGATAGGGAGTGTTGCTAAAGTTTTGAATGGTATCGCCCAAAATTTTGTTATTACCAATCATGGTGGCAATATTGTCAGGCGTGTTAATCGTTGAGGAAAATAGACCAATTTCCTTTACGGTACCGGTGATTCCTCCTGCGGTAATAAAGTCTCCCACCTTGAATGGGCGCAGAACAATAATGAACACCCCGGCAGCAAAGTTCGATAGAAGGCCTGCCCAAGCTGCGCCAATTGCAACGCCAGCGGTGGCAATCAAGGCAGCAAAGCTAGTTGTCTGAATGCCAAAATAGCCCAGAATGCCAATGACTAGAAGAATATTGAGGGTGACTGAAATAACCGATCTGATATAGCGAAGAATGGTTGCGTCTAATTTTTGTTGCTCCAAGCCTTTACTCAGAATGCTGATAGCAAAGCGAATCAACCAGCGCCCAATGATCCAAAAGGCAATAGCAGCCAAGATCTTGATACCGATATCAGTTGCCGCTGTGACGATTATTTCTTGAATACGGTCTATGTCAATTTCTTTCATTATTTCTTGCCCATATTGTTTAAATTCAAAATCCTAAAATGTATCTTCATGGGATTATTGATGAAAAATCACCATCTATGTATTAGCCCCACAGACTATTGAGATGCCGAGCTTAGTCTTCTGGCCTCAGTAAATCTAGCTGCCCAATAGGGTGTAGTGATGTACTCCAGGCGCACAGTTCCTCCAGCGCTTGGGGCATGTACAAATCTACCTTGCCCAACATAAATTCCTGCATGTGAATACTTAGCACCAGTAGTGTTGAAAAAGACTAGGTCCCCTGGTGCAGGCGGTTGATTTTCAACGCTCTGCCCCCTAGAGCTCATTTCTTGAATGGTCCGTGGCAGTTTAATGTTGGCTGACTTTTGGTAGACATAAGCAATCAGCCCACTGCAATCAAATCCACCCTTAGGATTATTACCGCCATAGCGATAAGGCACACCCACTAAACCTACTGCAGCGATCGAAATATCTTCAGTACCTACGCTGGTATCTTGCTTAAATTGCGCAACCTTAGTGGCATTATTTTTTGATCCAAAGTTACTGCATCCCGAGAATGAGAGGAGGGTGCAAATAAAAATGCCGCACCCAATAAGAGTGCGGCATGGGGAAGAATGCCTAGAGTGCGTCAGCAGCATGATCCGCAAGACGTGAACGTTCTCCACGAGCTAGAGTCACATGCCCACCATGACGCCAGCCTTTGAAGCGATCAACAACATAAGTCAACCCTGAAGAGCCTTCAGTTAAGTAAGGTGTGTCGATTTGGGCAATATTGCCCAAGCAAACAATCTTAGTTCCTGGCCCAGCACGAGTCACTAAGGTTTTCATTTGCTTCGGAGTTAAGTTTTGCGCTTCATCAATAATCACAAACTTACTTACAAAAGTTCTGCCACGCATGAAATTCATACTCTTCACTTTGATGCGTGAACGAATCAATTCTTGTGTAGCAGCACGACCCCATTCACCGGCACCACCATCTTCATTACGTTGCAAGACCTCAAGGTTGTCATCAAAAGCACCCATCCAAGGCTGCATTTTTTCCTCTTCAGTGCCTGGCAAAAAGCCAATATCTTCACCAACAGGAACGGTAGCGCGCGTAATGATAATTTCGTTATAGCGCTTACTATCCAACACCTGTTCAAGACCAGCAGCTAGAGCTAGCAAGGTTTTTCCGGTACCCGCTTGGCCCAGTAATGTAATGAAATCCACATCCGGATTCATCAGCAAGTTCATTGCGAAGTTTTGTTCGCGGTTGCGCGCGGTCACACTCCACACATTATTTTTCTGGTGTGAAAAATCTCTCAAAGTCTGTAGGAGGGCGGTCTTGCCATTAATTTCTTTTACTTGCGCGTAGAAAGGTGTGGAGCCGTCTGGATTTTCTTGATAGACAAACTCATTGACCAGCATGTTTGGAACTGAAGGGCCGGTGACGCGATAAAACATCGTGCCAGATTTGCCATCAGCCCAGCTTTCCATATCTTTGCCATGCTTCGGCCAGAAGTCTGCTGGCAATGACATGACACCGGAATACATTAAATCTCGATCCTCTAGCACTTGATCGTTGAAATAGTCTTCAGCAGGCAATCCTAGGGCGCGCGCCTTAATACGCATATTGATATCTTTAGATACCAAAACTACCTCTTGACCTTTGCGTGTCTTTTGGAGCTCGCTCACAACAGCGAGGATGAGGTTGTCACCTTTACCCTCGGGTAGACCTTCAGGCAAAGATTCGGTGGTTAGTTTGGTCTGGAAAAAGAGGCGACCAGATACGTCCTGATTACCTAATTTATTGAGTGGAATACCTTCATCTAATGTACCGCTGGTGCCGGCAACCAATTGATCTAATGAGCGGCTGACGGTACGGGCATTACGGGCAACCTCAGTCATTCCTTTCTTGTGGTTATCCAACTCCTCAAGTGTGGTCATTGGCAGGAAGAGGTCGTGTTCGGAGAAACGGAACAGGGAGCTCGGGTCATGCATCAGTACATTGGTATCTAAAACAAATAGGCTAGGTGGGCCAGTGCGAACAATGCGCTTTGGTTTTTCTGGGACGCTTGCCATTTTCCTGTCATCACGCTCATGACGTGGTGCAACTGGACTGCGATCACTTTTGATTTTCTCGAGGGCAACTTCAGCGGCAGATAAGTCCTCTTCTGCATCTGTTGCCCAATCTGGAGCATGACTTTCCATCACAACAGTTTTTGCTGGTGCAGGACGCTTCTTTAAATTTGGAGTGTCTTTGCTACTAATTTTTACTTGGCCAGCAATTTGAGTTGGGATTGGGGGCAATGGCATGCAGACTCTCCTAAAAGAAAAAACCGCCAAGCGGATTGCATTGACGGTCTATAACGAAACTGGGTGTAAAACGATCTGAAAAACGGCGGGGGTTGCTTACCGAGCCTGTTCTGAAGTACTCAGGCTGATGAGTCAAACTGACTGTTAGACTTTCCCGTCGTTTACGGTGCATATGAACAACTTTACCCCAAATTTTAGGCTTTGCAAGTACCCCAGATTAAATTAATTAAAAAATTATTTGGTAACTTGGGCTGCTTGTAATACCTCTGTCACATGTCCAGGAACCTTAAGGCCGCGCCACTCTTTTGCGAGCTTACCTGAAGAGTCAAAGAGGAAGGTGCTGCGCTCAACACCACGAACTTGTTTGCCATACATGTTTTTCAACTTCATCACACCAAAGAGTTGACAGAGGATTTCTTCGGTATCAGCCACTAGCTCAAATGGCAGCCCAAGTTTGCTGCGGAAGTTATCGTGAGATTTGATGCTATCCCGAGATACGCCAACGATTAAGGTATTGGCTTTAGTGAAGGCATCAATGTTGTCCCGGAATTCACCAGACTCTGCTGTGCAGCCAGGAGTCATATCTTTTGGGTAAAAGTAGATTACCAGCTTTTTGCCTTTGGCTGAGTCTGGAGTAAACGTCAATCCTGATGTTGCTGGGATTGCACACGGGGGCATTGGCTTACCAATTTCTACTGTCATGATGGCCTCTCTAATTTTATGTATTACGTAATGCCAGTTAACTTGATTGCAAAATGAGTTCGCCACTTCGGTTGGGAATTTCTCCCCAAGTGACGGGTTGTACAGCTATTTTATCGAGTTGTTTAGTTGCTTCCCAGGATTGATGCAATTCGCCCATAGTTACTAGATCGTGACCTTGGTTTAACCATCCGGCGAGCAATTGCTCAAAGGCGGGTAGCAGCTTTTGACCTTCTAGCTCCGCATGCAAAGTAAATACCTGATCATTGGGATTACTTTGGGTGATCTCAAGAAGTCTTGTGACGGCGCCAAACTCGTCTGCATCATCAATGCCAATCAACTCATCAAAGGTGGGTAGGGTAGTTGGGTATTGCACATGTTTCGCTTTACCGGAGGGCAGGTCAAAGCGATATGGCATCAAATTCGGTTCGGCTCTACCATCAGAAGAGTATTTGATACCCCATTGATCAAGTTGCTCAAAAGCAGCTTCATTCATTTGCCAGCCAGCGGCACCATAGGTAACTGGTGTGTGCCCGAAGATTTCTACAAAGCGATCCCAGCTCTTTTGCATCTGTGCTTTAGTCCATTGGGCATCACGATTACGCACTGCGTCTTGCCAGGCCACATGATCCCAGGTGTGAATTCCAGTTTCATGACCTGCTGCATCAATCGCACGCATTTCAGCGGCGGCTTGTTTGCCAATATCTGGCCCAGGAAGGAGGACGCCGTAGAGCAAAGTCTTAATACCGTAGTGTTCAACAACAGAAGTGCGACTCACCTTCTTTAGAAAGCCCGGCCTAAAGACACGCTTCAGTGCCCAACCAGTATGGTCTGGACCTAGGCTAAATAAAAAAGTAGCTTTAAGGCCAAAGCGTTCAAGTGTGCGCGCTAGATTGGGGACGCCTTCTTTAGTGCCGCGTAGGGTGTCAACATCTACCTTGAGTGCAATCTTAGCCATGAACCTCTGTACTTATTCGTTATCAACCAGGTGACGTGCTTTTTCTACATCTTCACGATAGGCCTCGAAAATATTCTTCAGCGCGTCGCTCATATTAATAGTTGGCTTCCAACCCAACTCACTCATGGTGTTGTCAATAGCGGGTACACGGTTTTGAACGTCTTGATAGCCTTCACCGTAGTAAGCACCAGAAGTAGTTTCTACAATCTTCACTTCATTCGCTGTCTTCGCATACTCTGGAATGCTACGAGCAATCTCTAGCATCTGATTGGCGAGTTCACGAATAGAGTGATTGTTCTTGGGATTGCCGATGTTGTAGATCTTGCCGTTTGCAACACCATCTTTGTTATCGATGATGCGCATTAGGGCATCAATGCCATCGTCAACATAAGTAAAGGCACGTTTCTGCGCGCCACCATCAACCACGTTGATGGATTCACCGCGAACAATATGACCTAAGAATTGCGTCACTACACGGGAGGAGCCTTCTTTTGGTGTGTAGATACTATCTAGACCTGGGCCAATCCAGTTAAATGGGCGGAAGAGAGTGAAGCGTAGACCTTCCATGCCGTAACCCCAGATCACGCGATCCATCAATTGCTTAGAGCAAGCATAGATCCACCGTGGCTTATTGATTGGACCGTAAACCATATTGGATTTAGCGGGATCAAATTCACCATCTTCACACATGCCATAGACTTCGGATGTAGATGGGAATACCAAATGCTTTTTATATTTAACAGCTGAACGTACGATTGGTAAGTTAGCTTCGAAGTCGAGTTCAAATACTTTGAGTGGCTGCTGAACATAAGTGGCCGGTGTCGCAATGGCTACTAAAGGCAGAATAACGTCGCATTTACGAATGTGATACTCAACCCATTCTTTATTGATGGTGATATCGCCCTCAAAGAAATGCATGCGGGGGTGGTTCACTAAATCACCTAGGCGATCGTTTTGCATATCCATGCCGTAGACATCCCAATCGGTTGTCTCCAGGATGCGTTTTGAGAGGTGATGACCAATAAAGCCGTTTACGCCAAGAATGAGTACTTTTTTCATCTTTACTGCCTCGTTTTTAATCTAAAGAGTGCTACTTTTAATTTGTTAGCTGTCTGCTGGGAACCAGTCCAGTATCTCTACCGCTCTCTGGTCGCCACAAACGCCGAATACCTGATTATCAACCACTTGGATGCCGGGAGCCTGAAGATCGAGTTCCTCTGGGAATGGGCCTATAAGGCTTGTACGGGCCACAATCCTGCGTTGACCCTCCCAGTCAGTAAAGGCTCCAGGATAAGGGGGTGCAACGGCTCTCACGAGGTTATGGACCTGCTGAGCCGTCTGTTGCCACAGAATTTGGCCATCAGCAGGTTTTCGACCTCCAAAATAGCTTCCTTGAGCCAGATTATTGGACTTTCTGGGGACTTTGCCCTGAACAAGCTGGGGTAGAGCTTGATTCATGACGGCTACGGCTGCTTGACTGACGTTTCCAAAGACTTCTGTCGCGGTTTCATCGGGACCAATAGAGACGGCTGATTGCCCCACGATATCGCCTGCATCTGGTTTAACTTCCATGATGTGCAATGTGGCGCCGGTTTCAGTTTCACCATGGAGAATGGCCCAATTCACTGGAGCACGGCCACGATATTTTGGTAGGAGCGAGCCATGCATATTCAGCGCAGCAATTTTGGCGCAGGCCAAGAGCTCGGCCGGAATCATGTGGCGATAGTAAAACGAGAAAAGATAGTCAGGGGCCAGTTTTTGAATCTGGGGTACGAGATCCATTAACTCGTTTGCGTTTGGTGTGATGTAAGGAATCTGCTGTGCCTCACAAAGCTTGGCAACACTACCAAACCAGACATTCTCGTTGGGATCATCTTGATGGGTAAGTACCAAATCAATCTGGATACCCGCAGCGATTAATGCCTTAAGGCAATTAACACCAACATCGTGATATGCAAAGACGACTGCGTGCAATTATTTTTTCTCTAAAACAGTTTGCACAACATAGCGTGGACGCTCACGTACCTGTTGGTAGATACGGCCAATATATTCACCGAGCAAACCAAGACCAAACAGCATTACGCCAATCAAGAAGAAGGTGAGCGCAAAGAGTGTGAAGACTCCTTCAACTTCAGCGCCTAGAACAAAGCGGCGGACCAGGAGGTATATAAACAGGCTACCCGCAGCCATTGCTAGCAACATTCCCAGGATCGAGAAAATCTGTAAAGGCATTACGGAGAAGCCGGTTACCAAATCAAAGTTCAAGCGAATAAGCTGATAGAGGCTATATTTAGATTCACCAGCAAAACGCTCTTCGTGTTTAACGCTGATTTCAGTTGGATTCGATGCGAAGGTATAAGCTAGCGCTGGAATAAATGTATTGCTCTCGTCACACTGACGAACAAGATCAATAATACGACGGCTATAGCCACGCAGCATGCAGCCTTGGTCGGTCATCGTGATGCGAGTAATTTTTTCCCGCAAATGATTCATGGCACGGGAAGCAAATTTTCTAAAGAAGCTATCTCGACGATTCGCACGAATCGTGCCAACGTAGTCATGACCCTTGAGTAATTCATTTACTAAGGCATCAATTTCTTCGGGGGGATTCTGTAAATCTGCATCTAGCGTGATGATGTATTCACCGCGGGAGTATTCAAAGCCAGCCATGATGGCCATGTGTTGACCAAAGTTACTATGAAATAAAACCGCCCGAGTGACATCAGAACGCAATTCAACTTGCTTAGCCAGGATGCCGGCGGAGCGATCTTTGCTGCCATCATTTACAAACACTACTTCATAAGCAATGTTGCGCTTGCTAGCCATCGCATCTAGTGCGGGGTATAAACGATCAAAGAGTGCTTGAAGGCCGTCTTCCTCGTTGTAGACGGGAATAACAACGCTGAGCGAGGGATTGCAGGCTTGGGTAGCTAAATTTGCAGTCATGCTGCAATTTTGCCTGATTCCGTTCTCGATATTAGTTTTTGCGATGTTTCTTCAAAATTCCCACTAAAGCGCTAGCTATACGGCCAATATCTTCATCGGCCATTCCTGGGAAGAGGGGAAGGGTCAGGATCGATCGACCAATACGCTGTGCAATAGGGGTGGCATCAACTTGGTAGCCTAGCTTTTGGTAAAGCGTAAATCCAGTAATGGTGGGGTAGTGAACGCCTGTACCAATACCTAGATCTTTGAGTTCAGTCATTACCTCCGCTCGATCCACATTCAGTTGTTCGAGAGGCAGTACGACCTGGAACATATGCCAGTTGCTATCGCTAAAGTTTTCTACAGGAAGTTCTAGATTCAGATCATCTAAGCCGGCGGACTTGATTTTAGTGCGAATTGCATCGAAGTACATTCTTGCTAAATTACTTCTACGTGCCTGAAATGTCGGTAACTGTTTGAGTTGATGTAAACCAATCACAGCATTTACATCTGTCAAATTATCCTTACCACCAAGGACATCAACGTCCATACCATCCATGCCTTGGCGGGTAAGGCCTTGCAGACGAAACTTCTCAGCAAGCTTTGCTTCATCTGCATTATTAAGAACAAGGCAGCCACCCTCAACAGTGGATAAATTTTTATTTGCCTGAAAACTAAAACTCACGAGATCACCAATACTGCCAATCTTTTGACCCTTCCACTGCGATCCAAATGCTTGCGCTGCATCTTCAATCACACGTAGCTGATATTGCTTAGCCAAGTCATAGAGTTGATCCATATTGACTGGAAGCCCAGCCAAATACACTGGCATGATGGCGCGCGTCTTTGGTGTAATGGCTGCGGCCACTTTATTTAAGTCGATATTCCTGCTCACGGGATCGATATCGACAAACACAGGTTTTGCACCAACGCTCAGAATGACGTTTGAGGTGGCTACCCAAGAAATCGGGGTAGTAATCACTTCATCGCCTGGACCAATACCAGCAACCTGCAGAGCGATTTTCATGGTGGCAGTGCCGTTGGCAAAACACCGCACTGGGCGTCCGCCAAAGTATTCGCCCAAGGTGGCTTCAAATTCCGCCAACTTCGGTCCTGAGGTTACCCAACCAGAGCGCAATACCTCTGCAACTGCATCAATTGTTTCTTGATTAAAGTGCGGGCGCGTAAACGGAATAAATGGCAGAGAGTTTGAATTGGCTGACATGGTGGCCTTAAGAATTTATTGTGCAGAGTTACTTAGTGATTCTGGGTGTTTAACAATGACGCGCCGAGAATCTCTTCCCACTTCTTGCATTGGGATATTTAATTTTTGTAACTCAATATATTGCTCGGGGACCATTAAGGCATACGCGGTTTGATCTTCCTTCCAGCGCTCGATAAAGGCATCAAAGGTGGGAAGCCACAATTGGGGTTCTTGTTTCACACCAAACTCCAACTCATCCGGAGACTCCACCATGATCATGGTTCTGCCTAAATAGAAAGGCACCGTATGGTCTAGGATTCTTATGGAATAAAAGTTCACTTTCTCTGGAATGCCGGCCTTCACCTTTTCCACCAGGTCAATGCCAGAGACTGCGCGACCGAGAGTTTCATGTCCCGTACCGGCGATGATTGCGCAGAGAAAAAAGCCACCAGCAAAACTCGTGATGCTCTTTAACCCATAGCGCTTGCTTTGAATAAATGCTAAGAGGCTAAAAGAAATTAATGCAATCAGTGCTGCGATGATCCAATAGACATATTGCGCATAGGATTCAATCTCATCAGGCCGGGCTTGTTTTCCAACCTGATCCAAAAAGAAAAATCCAACCCCACCCAAAATTGCAAAGAAGATCGTTTGTAACTTCCAAGGCAATCCCAGTGAATTGCTAGAGTCTAATTTACGATCTAAGCAATGCCCAACAAGCATTGCGAGTGCCGGAAAGACTGGGATGATATAGCCAGGTAACTTCGATTGAGAGACGCTAAAGAAGCCCATGATCACGGCAAACCAACAGGTCAGTAACCAGCCGCTGGAGAACTCGCGATTACGCTCTCGCCAAGCTTGAGTAATAGCACCAGGGGTTTGTGCAATCCATGGCAAAAAGCCTAGTAGTAGCAGTGGAATGAAGTAATAAATCGGGCCGGTTCTGCTATGGGCTGTTTGCGTAAAACGTTGCAGGTGCTCATGAATAAAGAAGAACTCCAGAAACTCTGGATTACGTTGCGCTACCAGAACAAACCAGGGCGCAGTAATTGCTAAAAATAAAATGGTGCCGCTAATAATGTGAAGACGCTTCCAGATTTTCCAGTCCCATGCAGTAATGGAATAAACAATAAAAACCATTCCCGGTATAGCTAGTCCAATCACGCCTTTCGATAGGGTTGCTAGAGCCATGAAGGCCCAGCAAGCCCACATCCATTTCCTGGTGTCACTCGAGTTATGAGAAGTTTGTGCCAATAAAAGACTGCAGAGGGCAGCAACTAAAAATGCTGACAATCCCATGTCCAGCGAGTTGATGTGGCCACCAATCACCCACATTGGGCTCGATGCTAAAGCGATAGCAGCTAACCAACCTGCTCGTGCGCTATAAATCTTTGCCCCAGTAAATCCAATAAATACAATTGTTAGAAAACCAGTGAGCGCAGTCCATAAGCGCGCCTGCCAATCACCGATGCCAAAAAGATTAAAGGCGGTAGCAGTAGCCCAAATTTGTAGTGGGGGTTTTTCAAAATACTTGTAGCCGTTATAGCGAGGAGTAACCCAATCTCCAGTGACGAGCATCTCACGAGCAATCTCGGCGTAACGCCCTTCGTCAGAAGGAATGAGGTGACGGTAGTTCAAGGTCCCAAACCATAGCAAGGCATACACAAGAACCAGTATCAAAATAGATGCTGGGTTTAGGGTGCTGGATTGCCGCACTTGGCCAAACTGCATTAGATAGGTTCCACAATGAGGGCAAGTAACACCTGGCGACCTTCGCCAACAAGAATGTTGTAAGTTCGACAAGCCGCTTGAGAATCCATTACTTCAAAGCCAAGCTTAGCCTCTATGAGGGTTTTTAAAAGCTCAGGCTTCGGGAAGCGCTGGCGTTTGCCAGTGCCAATAATGATTAATTCGGGCTTGAGAGAGGCCATTTTGGCGAAATCAGCAGGACTTAGCTCCTCAAAGGAGCTCACTGACCACTCAAGGATTTCACCATCCGAGCTCAATAAAACCGCGTGACTGTAGGGGATCTTATTGATCTCGATGTAGCCATCGCCGTAACCGGTGATCGTATTGGCTCCGGAATGGGGGTCAGATTGAAGCTTCACATGGACTCTCTGTCATAATTATGAGGATTATAGCTAGCTGTTTTTTCCTAGTTTTCAAGAACTTACCCTTTAATTTATTGTGAAACCGATCCTAAAGTCCGAAAAACTCAATCACGTCTGCTATGACATTCGTGGACCCGTGCTGGAGCTTGCTCAGCGCATGGAGGAGGAGGGTCACAAAATTATCAAATTAAACATCGGTAATGTAGGTGTTTTTGGCTTTGATCCTCCAGAAGAGATTCAGTTGGACATGATCCGTAATTTGGGTAATGCCTCAGCGTACTCCGATTCCAAGGGAATTTTTGCGGCTCGTAAGGCCATCATGCAGTATTGCCAAGAAAAAGGCATCCAGGGGGTTACTTTGGATGACATCTATACCGGCAATGGCGTTTCAGAATTAATCGTCTTGGCAATGAACGCACTGCTTAATAATGGCGATGAAGTGTTGGTACCAGCCCCTGACTATCCATTGTGGACAGCTGCTGTGAGTCTGTCTGGTGGTACCCCAGTGCATTACTTGTGTGATGAGTCCAAAGAATGGGCTCCTGATTTGGCAGATTTGCGTAAAAAGATCACGCCGCGCACTAAAGCGATTGTGGTGATTAATCCCAACAATCCAACTGGCGCCATCTACTCAAAAGAAGTATTGACTGAGTTAACCTCCATCGCCCGTGAGCATGGATTGATTCTGTTCGCCGATGAGATTTACGACAAGATGTTGTATGACCAAGAAAAGCATATCTCCTTGGCATCCTTATCTACTGATGTGGTCACCATTACCTTCAATGGTTTATCTAAGAACTACCGCTCTTGCGGCTACCGAGCTGGCTGGATGATAGTTTCTGGTGACAAAGAGATGATCCGGGATTACATCGAGGGCCTCAATATGTTGTCCTCGATGCGCCTGTGTGCCAACGTACCGGGTCAGTATGCAATTCAAACGGCATTGGGTGGTTATCAAAGCATCAATGATTTGGTCAACGAAGGTGGTCGCTTAGCAAAGCAGCGTGAGCTTGCTTGGAAGCTCATTACTGCGATCCCGGGCGTGACATGCGTGAAACCAAAGTCTGCTTTGTACTTATTTCCAAAGCTTGATCCTGAGATGTATCCAATCGAGGATGATCAGCAATTTATTGCCGATCTTTTGAAAGAAGAAAAAGTGTTGTTAGTACAAGGCTCTGGTTTTAACTGGGGCAAGCCAGATCATTTCCGTTTAGTGTTCTTACCTCACGAGGATGTGCTTAATGAGGCGATTGGTCGCCTTGCACGTTTTCTTGAGCGTTATCGTCAAAAACATAGTCGCAAAGCGGCTAATTCAACAGCAACAAAGGCATCATGAAACCGATTCAAGTTGGTCTATTAGGTATTGGCACTGTGGGTGGTGGAGTATTTACTGTTCTCGAGCGTAACCAAGATGAAATTACCCGTCGCGCTGGCCGTGGTATTCGTATTAATACAGTTGCTGATCTCAATGTAGAGCGTGCCAAAGAATTGGTAAAAGATCGCGCTCAAGTAGTGAGTGATGCTCGTGCAGTCATTAATAATCCTGAGATTGATATCGTTGTTGAGTTGATTGGTGGTTACGGTATTGCTAAAGATTTGGTGCTAGAGGCAATCGCCGCAGGCAAGCATGTAGTGACGGCTAATAAGGCATTGATCGCCGTTCATGGCAATGAAATTTTTCAGGCTGCCCATGAAAAAGGTGTGATGGTTGCATTTGAGGCGGCTGTAGCGGGTGGTATTCCAATCATCAAGGCCTTGCGCGAAGGTTTGACTGCAAACCGTATCGAATGGATCGCTGGCATCATCAATGGCACAACCAATTTCATTCTTTCTGAGATGCGTGACAAAGGCTTAGACTTTGCAACCGTCTTAAAAGAGGCGCAGCGTTTAGGCTACGCAGAAGCGGATCCGACATTTGATATTGAAGGTGTAGACGCTGCACACAAGGCAACCATCATGAGTGCCATTGCATTTGGTATTCCAATGCAATTTGAAAAAGCGCATGTTGAGGGTATTACCAAGTTGGATGCCATCGATATTAAATACGCTGAGCAGTTGGGCTATCGCATCAAGTTACTTGGTATCGCCAAGAAGACATCTAGTGGTGTCGAATTACGTGTGCACCCAACTTTGATTCCAACGAAGCGTTTAATTGCTAACGTAGAAGGTGCTATGAATGCCGTTCAGGTATTCGGCGATGCTGTTGGTACCACGCTGTACTACGGTAAAGGCGCGGGTTCAGAGCCAACTGCTTCCGCTGTGATTGCCGACTTAGTAGATATCACACGATTATTAGGTGCGAGCCCTGAGAACCGTGTCCCATACCTCGCTTTCCAACCAGATGCAGTGCGCGACATTACTGTATTGCCTATGGGTGAAATCACCACCAGCTACTATTTACGCTTGCGTGTAGCAGATCAGGCCGGCGTTTTAGCTGACATCACAAAAATTTTGGCAGCTCATGGCATCTCGATTGACGCGCTCTTGCAAAAAGAAGCGGACGAGGGTGAAAGCCAAACTGATTTGGTAGCTCTGACTCACGAAACCAAAGAAAAGCACATGCTAGCAGCGATTGCTGAAATCCAGAATCTAAAAACTGTTGCTGGCGAAGTAGTGAAGATCCGCTTAGAAAATCTGTCCTAATATAAATACATGCGTTACCAATCTACTCGTGGCAATAGCCCGCAACAATCTTTTCTAGAAATCCTCCTTGGTGGATTGGCGCCGGATGGTGGTTTGTATCTGCCGACTGAGTATCCACAAGTCACTAAAGAGCAGCTCGATTCTTGGCGTGGATTGTCTTATGCCGATCTCGCTTATGAAGTCTTGAGTTTGTATTGTGATGACATTCCTGAGGCGGATTTACGCGCTTTATTACGTAAGACCTACACAGAGCAAGTCTATTGCAACGGCCGGACTGAAGATAATGCTCAAGACATCACGCCATTACATTGGCTGGGTGAAGAGCAGGGCACACGCATTGGTTTGCTGAGTTTATCTAATGGGCCAACACTGGCATTCAAAGATATGGCGATGCAGTTGCTCGGCAATCTCTTTGAATACGCGTTAAAGAAAAAAGGGCAGAAGCTCAATATTTTGGGCGCGACTTCTGGTGATACCGGCAGTGCGGCTGAATACGCGATGCGTGGCAAAGAAGGTGTGAAAGTATTTATGCTTTCACCACGCGGCAAGATGAGCGCTTTCCAATCCGCACAAATGTATTCATTGCAAGATCCAAATATTTTTAACTTGGCGGTTGCCGGTGTATTCGATGATTGCCAAGATATTGTGAAGGCAGTGAGTAATGATCACAGCTATAAGGCAAGCCACCAAATTGGTACTGTGAACTCCATTAACTGGGGCCGAGTAGTTGCTCAGGTTGTTTACTATTTTCAAGGTTATTTACTGGCAACCAAATCAAGCTCCGAAAAAGTATCTTTCACTGTGCCGTCTGGTAACTTTGGCAATATCTGCGCTGGCCACATTGCCCGCATGATGGGCTTGCCAATCGCCCATTTGATCGCTGCTACGAATGAGAATGATGTTCTCGATGAGTTCTTTCGCACTGGCGTGTATCGTGCGCGTAAGTCTGCTGAGACTTTGCATACCTCAAGCCCATCTATGGATATTTCTAAAGCGAGTAACTTTGAGCGCTTTGTATTTGATCTGATGGGCAAAGATGGCAAGGTAACCGCTGGCATGTTTAAGCAAGTGGACGAAGCTGGTGGCTTTGATATTTCTAAAGATGCTGTCTTTAAAGACATTGCTAAGTATGGTTTCCAATCTGGTCGCAGCACTCATGAGAACCGCCTTGAGACAATTCGCAATATTGACTCACAGTATGGCGTCATGATTGATACGCATACAGCTGATGGCGTGAAGGTGGCGCGCGAGCATTTGCAAGCAGGCATTCCGATGATTGTTCTCGAGACTGCTTTGCCTATTAAATTTGAAGAAACGATTGAAGTGGCATTGGGGCGTCCTGCAGAATGCCCACCGGCATTTAAAGATATCAAGTCAAAGCCGCAGCGCGTTGAAAATATCGATGCTGATGTCAATCAAGTGAAGAACTTCATTACTGCTCACGTTAACTAACTCAGAAATCAAGTGCCATGACTAAGCCTCCGATGTTGACTGCTCAGCAGGCTTTAGACCACCTGCTATCAAATGCAAAGGCTGTAGGTGAGTGTGAGACAGTCACTATGCAAGCTGCTCTCGGTCGTGTACTTGCTGAAAATGTAAATAGCCTCGTCGATGTGCCTCCACTTGATAACACGTCCATGGATGGTTATGCAGTGCGTAGTACAGATACTCAAATTCCTGGAAGCACTCTCAAGATTGCCCAACGCATCCCGGCGGGATCTATGGGTACGCAGCTAGAGCCAGGCACTGCTGCCAGAATCTTTACTGGTGCCCCAGTTCCTCCGGGTGCTGATGCTGTTGTGATGCAGGAGGACTGCGCTATTCCAGAGGGTTCAACTGATCAAGTGCAGGTCAATATTGCACCAACATCAGGTCAATGGATCCGTCGCAGAGGTGAGGACCTCACTGCTGGCAAAACAGCTTTATGTGCAGGGACCTTTCTGCGACCGCAAGAATTAGGTGTCGCAGCGTCTGCTGGCCTAACGCATTTAAATGTGAAGCGTAAAGTCAGGGTGGCAGCATTTTTCACGGGCGATGAGCTTTCTCTTCCCGGTGAACCGCTCAAACCCGGCGGTATCTATAACTCCAATCGCGATACTTTATTGGCATGTATTAAATCCTTGGGCTGCGATGCCACAGACTTTGGAATTGTTCCCGACAGCCTTGAGGCTACGAAAGAAACCCTGCGCAAGGCTAGTAAAGATCATGATTTGATTATTACTTCTGGCGGTGTATCTGTTGGTGAAGAGGATCACATCAAACCAGCTGTAACTGCTGAAGGTAGATTGGATCTTTGGCAGATTGGCATTAAGCCGGGTAAGCCTTTGGCTTTTGGTGCTGTGCGCAAGTCAACCGAGAACAGAGATGGTGAAACCTGGTTTATTGGACTGCCAGGAAACCCAGTATCTAGTTTTGTGACATTCCTCCTATTTGTACGCCCGTTTATTCTGAAGCTACAAGGACGAGATGCGGGTATGCCACAGTCTTACCCAATGCGAGCTGACTTTGATTGGCTTAAAGGAGATCGTCGCAATGAGTTCCTGCGCGTAAAAATCAATGCGCAGGGCGGTTTAGATCTATTCCCTAACCAAAGCTCTGGAGTACTCACAAGCGCTTCATGGGGTGATGGTTTAGTAGATTGCCCACCTGGGACAACATTCAAGGCTGGCGAGATGGTGAAGTACATTCCATTTAACGCGCTCCTCGCTTAATCGTATTACGATCTCAGTATGAAACTCGAATTACGATTCTTTGCCTCTCTGCGAGAAGGCCTTGGACTTTCTAGCGAGAGTATTACTGCTCCAGCAGATGTCAAAACTATTGCTGACTTAAGGGCTTATCTTGCTCAACGAGGAAACCCTTGGGCTGATGTGCTGGCAAGTAGCAAGGTGATTCGTTGCGCCTTAAATCAAGAGATGGTGAGTGATTCCACTATGCTTGTGGAGGGTGCTGAAGTAGCTTTCTTCCCTCCGGTTACTGGTGGTTAAGATGCAGAACGATTTCATCCGCATTCAAGAGCAAGACTTTGACCTCACTACTGAAGTTCAAGCGCTGCGCAAGAATGATCCTCGCGTAGGCGCGATAGCCACTTTTGTTGGCACCGTCCGAGATATGAATGATGGCAGTCAAGTTAAAGGCATGACGCTGGAGCACTATCCTGGCATGACAGAAAAATCCTTAGAGGAAATCATTCGGCAGGCTAGAGGCCGCTGGGATCTGTATAAGACCTTAGTCATCCATCGAGTAGGACCATTGTTTCCTGAAGACCAGATTGTTTTAGTAGCAGTCACCAGCGCTCACCGAGGTGAGGCATTTGCTGCCTGTGAGTTCATCATGGACTACCTTAAAACAGCAGCCCCATTTTGGAAAAAAGAAGAGACCCCTGAAGGTGGTAAATGGGTTGATGCTCGCGTCACAGACGATGCTGCAATGGCGCGCTGGAGTTAATTTAGTCCACCATCTGTTTTAGCGCCATAGACAGTTCGAGTCCGCTTAACCAGGCGCCTTCCACTCTGCCGCCATTGAGCCAATCCCCACAAAGTCCTAAGCCAATATCGGATAGCAAAAGGAAGTTCATTGGATTTTGTAGACCACCGCTCGCATAGCGCCAGCGGTGCATGCTGATTTCTGCATCTTCACAGTTAAACCCAAGACTTGTTAAGCACTTAAGCATCTGGTCTTGGGCATCTTCTTTGCTGATTTCAACATTCTCTTGACTCCAGCTAGGGTTGCCATGAATGGTCCAAAGATTACTTTGACGCATAGGCTTTGATCTATTCTGACAAATCCAGCTTATGATTTCTTGGTTGATAAAGGCAGCATCAAAGTCTGTTGTAAGTTGATGGGGGAGATGCGCCATCATGGTCCAGCATGCCTTCATTTCGGCGGTAGCAGTGATCCTAGAGGCCCTGTCGTCAAGATCTTTAATTAAGACGCTCGACTGAGGGGCGGGTATCGCTAAAACGACAACATCATACAGAGTTGGGATATCGCCAATCTCATTGCACTGAAGATGCCACTTGCCAGATCTGCGCTGCATCTGAGAGATTGTTGCTTCATATTGAATTGATAACTCTTCGGCAAGATGCTTTCCTGGTGAGTTCATATTCGGGGTGCCAACATAGCGAATTTCTTCTGAGTTACTGTCCCGCCATACCCCAGCCTCGTAGACCTTGAGTTTGGGTTTCCAGATTGCAGCGCTGCCGGTCTTGATCCAATGTTGGACCTCCTGAATAAAACGGGGATCTCTGGCTGTGAAGTACTGGGCACCATGGCCTGCTGACCAATCTGGTGTACGACGTGTGCTCATTCGCCCACTGGGTCCGCGACTCTTTTCATATACGTCTGCAGAT
The DNA here is from genome assembly GCF_018688455.1 of Polynucleobacter sp. AM-7D1. Lineage (NCBI taxonomy): Bacteria > Pseudomonadati > Pseudomonadota > Betaproteobacteria > Burkholderiales > Burkholderiaceae > Polynucleobacter > Polynucleobacter sp. AM-7D1. The sequence continues at coordinate 1,336,359 of NZ_CP061319.1, read as the reverse complement.
AATCCATGAGATTGAAGCTCACGCGCACAGGAGAGACCCGCGATACCTGCGCCAATAATTGCTACCCTTTTGATTGTTGGATTGCCATTCATAATCTTGTAATTATTTTTCGAAAGGTGAGATTGATTCTTGGGATAGTAATAGTCTTTGTCTTGAGAAGACTGTGTTGCCAATGTTCTTGAATAGGTGGATACATGATGAGCAGACTGCCATGCTCAAGAAATACCGATACCGTTTTTTTATCTAGCTTGTTGCGGAATGCAAATTTACGCCGTGCACCCAAGCTAATTGAAGCAATAGGGCTTGTAGCATCCAACTCTTTCTCGTCGTCACTATGCCAACCCATACCTTCATCACCATTGTGATACAGATTGAGTAAGCAAGAATTGTAGGTATGGCCGGTCGTGCGTTCAAGTTGATGCTTCATGTGAAGCAATTCCTTTGTCCAGCCCTGTGGTTCCTTCTGCATACCTGAATAGGTATACCGGCAATCGGGATCGCCCACCCAAGCCACTTTTCGCGTGGTTGTGATTAGTTTTCCAAACATCTTGATCTCATCTGCTGACCAAGAAACTGAGCTTAGCAAGTTTGTATAAAGATGATCGGATTCATCCGCAGCATAAAAATGATGGAAATATTCAGCTCGCCCATTCTTCTCCAAAAGGCAGATTGGATCAGACGAATTAAGGTGGTCGAATAAAACGTTTTGCATGCTTAGTAAATCTAGATGTTCTGTGTACGCGATTTGAATAAAAACTCTAGAATAGACTTCATTATGAATGGATTAGAACTAAGGGGTTGATTGTGAAAGCGCCAGATAAACGTTGCTGTGGTTCAGGGGTTTGCATCATTAATGAAGCTGGTGAGTGTTGGTGTGGTCAAGTTTGGGATGGCGAGAAAATGAGCGCGCCACCCCTCATCTCCGCCAAAACCCAAAACAGCGATCCAGACCTGAGTCTGAGTAAAACTAAGTCCGAATCGCAGGACCCTCTTTGATACACGCTTTACTAGCTGATTGTTCTGCTGCTCTTAACCAACTGGGGCGACCCCCACTTTGATTGAGCTCTTTTATTTGATCTGAACTGAGATTGGTAATGACTTGGCGCGTAGTGCAATCGCAGTACTCGCTAAATGACTCTGCCGAGATATCTTTCATCTTTGCATGTATTTGAGCTTGCTGTTTTGCACACGACTCTTTGTGGCTCTTAGCAAACTTCTCTGTATTTGACTCTTGAGCATGGACACTTGCGGTGATCCCCGCAAATAGGCTGATAAGAATGAGTGTTTTCATTGGTTTCATTATGTTTTGGCTAGTAGAAAAATGAAAATACACAGCTGCGCGAGATTGATAGCAACGCTTAGCCCGTGCAATAGATGGAATTGCTTATTTTTGCCTTCATCTTTTGCAGTATTGATTTTTCCTGTTAGAAAAAATAGAGTGAAAGCAAATAACGCGGCACATGCTATTAGGTAAAGTCTGTGAGTAAAATCCGGTTCAGTGAATATACATACCAAAGTGACGAGCCCTAAGCTGGCATAGTATTTTGGGAAGAAGTTCCTGACATATTTACTAGACCACTCAACAGGGAGCACCTTAAAAACAGTGGGTGCCACTACAACAGTAAAAAACAGCATGATTCCTACCATGCCAGAAATAAGATAGTTTGTAATCATGATTGCCTTTTCATTTAGGTGATCCGTACACTCTGCGAAGGGAATGGGCAGCTACACCATCTTTCAGCGCCTCTCTAACTGGAATTGCCATCAGCCGAATAGCCGAACTCATTGCCAGTCGTTCAATTCGCCCAGGAATAGGGCGGCCAATGATGGGGTACACCCAATCAGGTAGATTCAGAAAGCCTGCGCGACTAATCATTTTGACAAAAGGCTTGGAACTAAGATTGCTTGGAAAATGATCTAGTAGTGCGATGATGGTTTTAGCCCTATCCCCATAGTGAAGCTGGGGAATGTATTGTTTGATGGCTTGCTCTGTAGCTAGGTAGGTATCAGGTAAATGAGTGGCACCTAATTTTTCGCCGAGTATTTTCATTTCTGCGAAATACTGATCTTTCTGTTGACTTCGAAGAACTTCGCTTCGGTATGACTCATAGGAACGCATAAAGCTACGAGTTTCTGTTAGGTGTACCCATGCAAGCAAATTGGGGTCATTGGCTCTATAAGGTTCGTTAAATTCATCAAACCCAGTGACTTTCTGGTGAATCTGATTAACCCGACTAATAGCATTAGCAGCCATTTCTTGAGAGCCATAGGTAGTTGCGGCAATGAAGAATGCCGTTCTTCCTAATCTTCCTTTGAGATCTTCCCTGAAGCTAGAGTGGTCCCATACTCCAGCAAGTGCCTTGGGGTGAAGGGCTTGAAGCACCAGGGAGCTGATACCACCAATCATCATGGAAATAAAATCGGCGTGGACTTTCCAGGCTATTGATTCGGGACCGAATAGGCCCCTATCGCCAGGTGGCTCTAAAAATGCAACGGGGGGACCGCCACCGCCGACCATTTCTCGAATTGAGCGACGGATGAGCTCATCAATCATATCGTTAATGAATCACGATATTACGTAAGCCATCATCCTCAATAATTTCGGAGATTAAGTCGAGTCGGATTCTAGGGTTACTTTGAGCAAGCAAATGGTTCTTCTGTGCTGGAGGGAGCGGCAAGAGTTCAGCCAATCGATTGGCAACCCATCCACAATCATCTAGGTTTGCTGGCATTTTGAATGCATCATCTCCAAGCAGATCTTCACTTCTGATGACAGAAATAATTTCTTGAAGTAGTGCGGCTACCTTTTCATGCTCTTTAGGTAAGGGCATTTCAGGATCCGGGTCTATGAGCTCAACTTCACCCATCCATAAGCCATCAGCTTCTTGTTTAACGGAGATTAACTTAAAGCGTTGCGTCCCATAGGACTTAGTCATGTAGAGGGCAGGCTGCACTGCGTCAAATTCTTCCAATTTCGCTAAGGTACCAACGTTTGAAAAGTGGGCTCCTGCATTGGCATCCGCCTCACTGGGGTTGCTATCAAGAATGCTGACGACACCGAAAGAAGCATCTTCTCGCAGGCAACGCTTCATCATGTCTAAATAACGCGCCTCAAATATTTTGAGGGCAATAATACCGCCTGGAAATAAGGTAGTTCCCAGCGGGAAAAGTGGAATCCAGAAAGCATTTGGTGAAGACTTATTCATGCTTTGAATTTAAAGGATTTCAAATAAGTTTGCTGAGTGCTTAAAAAGGTGTCACTCTCAGCAGTAATTCCGGATTTCAGCTAAATTGTCGTAATTCAGAGGAGAATCAAGATGATGCAAAAATTACGGGTTAAGCTTGCGAGATGGATTCTTGGTAAGCATTGTCCTTGCTATCAAATGGGTTATCACACGATGGTTGATTTTCAGCAGCGCAGTGCTGACCAGCTTGAGAAAGCTAAAAAAGTTAAAGCAGCCAACAGCTAAACCACGCCCTCAATCAGTATGAAAACTTGGAAAATGCGGCGCAATTGTGCATTGACGCCAGGACAGCTTCTCAAGTTTTACATCGCTCTGGTTGTTCTTTCCTTAACTGTAGCCACAGGTTTTTTATTGGCTGGAGTAAAAATAATCCTGATCTTCACTGCGATTGAGTTAACTGCAGTCACGGCTGGTTTTTTGATTTACTGCCGACATGCCTTGGATTATGAAGAGATTGAGATCAATGGCACACGTCTCATTGTGCGGAAATTTATTGCTTACAAAGAGACTGTGATGGAATTTAATACCCGCTGGGCCAGGCTATCTCAGCCAGAAGAGCACGCAAAAGTATTTTCGATTGCGCAAACAGGGCAGAGCGTCGAGCTTGGCCAGTTTCTTAGACCTGAGCAATTTAAAAATCTCCTGGCAGAGCTGAGGCCCTATTTAGGTTAATGACAACCATGGATTCAAAAGGGTTAAAGCTTTACCCCCTGCAAAAATACCCATTCAACTTGATACTTTCTGAAATTCAATATATCTGCCAAATTCATCATGAACGTTAATACAGCTGTCAAAGCCGCCCTAAATACCCTAGTGGACATAGCTTCCCACTCCAATGGGGTGCAGCCTGTTACTGGATTGGAATTGGCGCAACGTCAAAAATTGTCCGTAAGCAGAATAGAGCTTTTGCTTAGTGCATTGCGGGCAGCAGGAATTGTCAAGGGTACCAAAGGTCGCAATGGGGGTTACATGCTCCTGCAGGACCCTAGAATGGTCACTATCAAAGATGTAGTCTTAGCCATGAATTACATCAAGAAACGTAAGGTTGAGGCTTGCGATATCGCGAGTGAGTTGTATCAATCCCTAGAGACTTATATGCTCAGCTGCATGGCCAATGTGAGCCTTTCTGATGCCATCAAGGATTATGTACCACGATTTAGCGAGGCTAAAACTGCCCCAGAGCGCCAAACTTTTTCATATCCAGAGCCCAAGGTCAATAAACCATCTAAGGGTGAGGTGCAGAGGGTAATCAAAGCGCCTTTTAAGAAGGTGGAGGATGTTCCATTGGGACCAAACTCTATTTTTAGTTTTGGCGACTATCTACACAAAGCAGGATAAAAATAACGCTCTATATGATCAAGTCCTTGAGTTGGAATTTAACTGGAAAAATATTTGCTTCGATTGTGATGGCAGTAGCACCATGGATAGTTTCTATGGCTGCTGATACAGCTCCGACAAAATCTGATCCTGCATGGCTAACGGATGCGCGAGCCAGTATTAACTCTAATAACTATGATCAAGCATTAAAGCAGCTACAGTCAGCGAATGAAGTGAATTCTGCGGACTGGAATAATCTTATGGGCTATAGTCTGCGAAAAAAACAGCCGCCAGATTTAGCTGCCTCCGAGAAGTATTACCAAGCAGCCCTGAAGATTGATCCAGATCACAGATCAGCCATGGAGTATTACGGTGAACTGCTCTTGATGAAGAAGGATCTACCTGGGGCAGAGGCTATGTTGGCTAGACTGGATAAGGCTTGTCTGTTTGGTTGTGAAGAGTACAGTGACCTCAAAGCGAGTATTGCCAAGTATCAAGGTAAAAAGTAATTCCTCATCCCTCATGTCATTTAGTGAGTATGAATACCTTCCATTAGCCTTTGTTGATATTGAAACAACGGGATCCCATTTTGAGCGTGATCGTATTACGGAGGTAGGAATTAAATCCCTAGTGGATGATCGTGTGGAGATCTGGGAGAGCCTCATTAATCCGCAGACATTTATTCCGCAAAACATCCAAAGCCTGACTGGCATCCGTCCACAAATGGTAAGCAATCAACCGCCTTTTGAGGGACTCGCAACAGAAATTGCGCGAGAGCTAGAGGGTAAGATTTTTGTGGCCCATAACGCTCGTTTTGACTATGGTTTTTTGAAGGCATCTTTTAAGCGAGTGGGCATCGACTTCAAACCCAAAGTGCTTTGCACTGTGAAGCTCTCTCGATTGTTATTCCCTGAACAGACTAGACACAATCTAGATACCATCATCAGTGTGCATGATCTCAAGATTAGCTCGCGGCATCGTGCATTAGGTGACGCCGATTTACTACTTCAATTTTGGCGAGTATGTGAAGCAAAGCTGGGGCGTGAGGCTCTACTAAAAGCAGTTAATCAACTGATTGGTAATGCAAGCTTGCCACCCAACATTGATAAAGCCTTGGTGGACTCGATTCCAGAAGGGCCTGGTTGCTATATTTTTTATGGTGAGAACAGAGTTCCCTTGTATATCGGTAAAAGTATTTCTTTGCGTAGCAGAGTGATGGGGCATTTTCAGGGTGCTTTGACTCAGCGCAAGGAAATGAAACTCTCGATGCAGATTAGGGATATTGATTGGATTGAGACAAGTGGAGAATTAGGCGCTTTAATTTTGGAGTCTAGGCTTATTAAAGAGCGGATGCCTAGTTTGAACATTAAATTGCGCCGCTCCAAGGATTTATGTGCCTGGCAATTAGATTCTGATGAGCAGGGTGTCCTGACTCCTCGCCTAGTGGGTCATCGCGAGCTCAATCCTGGAGTTCAGGAAAATCTCTATGGTTTGTTCTACAGCAAGCGAGAGGCTAACTCCTATCTCAAGGCGATTGCGAAAAAATATCGTCTCTGTGAAGCGCTACTCGGCTTGGAAAAACGCATTGAGGCTAAACCTTGCTTTGGTTACCAAGTCAAGCAATGTGGTGGAGCTTGTATTGGAGAATCATCAATCGAGCTCCATAATTTACAACTCAAAACTGCCCTAGAGTTGTTTCAGGTTCAGGTTTGGCCTTACCCAGGACCTATTGCAATCAAAGAGGCTGGTCACATGCATGTAGTGGATCGCTGGCGTTATCTAGGAACAGCGATCAATGAGGAAGAGCTTTATGAATTGGCTGACTCAGGAGAGTCTGAATTTGACCTGGATATTTATAAGATCTTGAAAAAAGCTCTAGCAAGAGGCTTTAAGAGCCAAGTAGTGCCTTTAAGGCTAAGGGATCCTGCTTAAACCGTACCCATGTTTTAGGTTTTAAAGAAACCTAATTTTTCTGATCTAGGCAACTTCTTTAATCTAGCCTCGGCCTTAGAGGCTTCAGATCGATCTGGGTGCTCTTGCGTGGCCAAAAGGACGACTGGTCTACGGGCTCTTGTATAACGAGCGCCTTCCCCTGAATTGTGGGCTGCCAAGCGATGTTCTAGGCGGTTGGTAATCCCGGCGTAATAGCTGCCATCAGCACACTCTAGGAGGTAAACAAGCCAGGTCAAAATAGGGAAAATTTCACTTAAAAAGAGGTCTAACAGACTTGAAATTATGAAGAATGACCCTATATTCTATAGGTAGAAATAGATAAAAATAGTTGAAGTAGATAGGACTAAAAAATGAGAATAGATAAATTAACTACCAAGTTTCAAGAGGCGCTTAGCGAGGCGCAAAGCCTTGCTTTGGCAAAAGACAATCAATATATCGAGCCAGCCCATTTATTGTTGGCCATGTTGCGTGATTCAGATGGCGGTGCCAAGAGTTTGTTAACCCGCGCAGGCGTCAATGTTCCTGGTCTTGAGAAAGCTACCGAAAAGCTCATTAGTAACTTGCCAGAAGTGCAGGGCACTAGTGGTGAAGTTCAGGTTGGCCGTGATTTAAGTAATTGGCTCAACCTCTGTGAGAAAGAAGCCAATAAACGCAATGATCAATTTATTGCTGGCGAACTCTTCTTGCTAGTTGTGGCAGATGATAAGGGCGAGCTCGGCAAGATTGCTCGTGAGAATGGTTTAAATCGTAAATCGTTAGAGGCGGCTATTGATTTAGTGCGCGGAGGAGAATCAGTGAATAGTGCAGATGCCGAAGGTCAACGTGAGGCTTTAAAGAAATACACCGTCGATTTAACTGAGCGTGCTCGTATGGGCAAGCTCGATCCCGTGATTGGTCGTGATGATGAGATTCGTCGCACCATACAGATCTTGCAACGTCGCGGTAAAAATAATCCGGTGCTGATTGGTGAGCCAGGTGTTGGTAAGACTGCCATCGTAGAGGGTCTTGCCCAACGCATTATTAATGGCGAAGTTCCTGAAACCCTGAAGAATAAGCGCGTCCTCGTGTTGGATATGGCTTTGCTATTGGCTGGTGCAAAGTATCGCGGCGAATTCGAAGAGCGCCTCAAAGCTGTTCTGAGTGATGTTGCTAAAGACGAAGGTCAAACCATCATCTTTATTGATGAAATTCATACGATGGTTGGTGCTGGTAAGGGTGACGGAGCCATGGATGCCGGCAATATGCTCAAGCCCGCCTTAGCGCGCGGCGAATTGCATTGCATCGGCGCAACTACTCTAGATGAGTATCGTAAATACATTGAGAAAGATCCAGCGCTTGAGCGCCGTTTCCAAAAGGTCATGGTGGAAGAGCCTAGCGTTGAGGCGACTATTGCAATCCTGCGTGGCTTGCAAGAGCGTTATGAGCTTCACCACGGTATTGAGATCACCGATCCTGCGATCGTAGCAGCAGCAGAGCTGTCACATCGCTACATTACTGATCGTTTCTTACCGGATAAGGCGATTGATCTCATTGATGAGGCTGGTTCACGTATTCGGATGGAAATTGACTCCAAACCGGAGGTGATGGATAAGCTTGAGCGTCGCCTCATTCAGCTCAAGATTGAGCGTGAAGCAGTGAAGAAAGAAAAAGATGAAGCATCTCAAAAACGCCTTGGTCTCATTGAAGATGAGATCAAGCGCTTAGGCGCTGAGTATGCTGATCTAGAAGAAATCTGGAAAGCAGAAAAAGGTGCCGTGCTGGGTGCTGCGCATCTCAAAGAAGAGATTGAAAAAGTTCGTGCCGATATTGCTAAGCTCCAGCGCGATGGTAAGTTGGAGCAAGTTGCTGAATTGCAATACGGCAAATTGCCTGAGCTGGAAGCTAAGCTCAAATCTGCCGCCGCTGCAGAAGCAAAAGGTGATAAAGATGGCGTCGTCAAGAACAAGCTCTTGCGTACGCAAGTAGGCGCAGAAGAAATTGCTGAAGTAGTGTCTCGTGCAACTGGTATCCCGGTATCGAAGATGATGCAGGGTGAGCGCGATAAGCTATTGAAGATGGAAGAGCTTCTGCATAAGCGTGTGGTTGGTCAAGAAGAGGCTATTCGTGCGGTATCTGATGCGATTCGTCGCTCACGTGCCGGTCTTGCTGAAGAGAATCGCCCTTATGGTTCATTCTTATTCTTGGGCCCCACTGGTGTTGGTAAGACTGAGCTCTGCAAAGCTTTGGCTGGCTTCTTATTTGATAGTGAAGATCACCTGATCCGTATCGACATGAGTGAGTTTATGGAGAAGCATAGTGTTGCGCGTTTAATTGGCGCGCCTCCAGGTTATGTTGGTTACGAAGAGGGTGGTTACTTAACCGAACAAGTCCGTCGTCATCCATATAGCGTGATCTTGTTTGATGAGATTGAAAAAGCACATCCAGATGTCTTTAATGTGCTCTTGCAAGTATTGGACGATGGTCGTTTAACCGATGGTCAAGGCCGTACTGTGGACTTTAAGAACACGGTGATTGTGATGACTAGTAATATCGGCTCACATCTGATTCAGTCGATGACAGATAAGAAGCAGTCTGAGATTAAAGATGCGGTATTTGAAGAGTTGAAGAATCACTTCCGACCAGAGTTCTTAAATCGTATTGATGAGATTGTGGTCTTCCATGGTTTGGATAAAGGCAATATTGCCAATATCGCGAAGATCTTGCTCAAGAACTTGTCAGATCGTTTGGCAAAGGTCGATATGCAGATGGAGGTGAGTGATGCCGCACTTAGCAAGATTGCAGAGGTCGGTTTTGATCCCGTATTTGGGGCGAGACCGCTGAAGCGTGCGATTCAGCAATATATCGAGAACCCAGTGTCCAAGATGATCTTGGAAGGCAAGTTTGGCCCTAAGGACACAGTTCCTGTGGGTGTCGATAAGAACGGCGATTTCAGCTTTAGCAAGTAATACCGCTGTATTTCAGCAGGAATTTTCCTGTGCCAGTAAACTCGGAACATGACTGACGCCCTAGTAATGAGACGCGCCAGTGATGTCCGGGTTGTTGGTCTTATTAGCCTGGCTCACGGCAGCTCCCATTTCTTTCATTTAATTTTGCCACCCATGTTCCCATGGTTGAAGGCGGAGTTTGGCTTTAACTATGCAGAGCTAGGTTTGCTCATGACCATCTTTTTTGTGGCCTCCTGCATTGTTCAAGCAGCATCTGGATTTTTAGTTGATCGCATTGGGGCTCGGCCCGTTTTATTTGCTGGAGTGGGTTTACTGGCATTAGCCGCGCTCACATATTCCCAAAGTAATGGCTATGCCATGTTGGTCCTAGGTGCAGTGATTGCCGGTTGCGGTAACGGCATCTTTCATCCAGTGGATTACACACTGATCAATCACAAAATATCACCCCCGAATTTGCCTTACGCTTATTCCATTCATGGCGTAACAGGGTATATCGGTTGGGCCGCAGCTCCAGCTTTCATGGTTGCAATTGCTAGTGTTGCTGATTGGCGTATCGCCTTTTTATCTGCTGCAGTAGTCGAGGTCCTGATCTTGCTGACTCTGTGGCTGGGTAGGGCGCGCTTAATTGACGACGTCCGCGCAAGACGAGAAGAATCTCAGGCGAGCCATGCCCAAAAGAATCCTGGCGGTGCACCAATGAGTACCTTTGGCTTTCTGAAGCTACCTGTTGTCTGGCTTTGTTGGATTTTCTTTTTCTTCAGTATGGCTGCAACTACCGGCCTGCAATCTTTCGCGCCTACAGCCCTTTTTAAAATTTATGAGATAGCGGTAAGCAATGGCAATTACTATCTCACGCTCATGTCTATGGGTGGCGCTGGAGGAATGCTTTTAGGTGGCTATCTGGCTAGCAAATTAAAAGTGCCTGAACGCATTATTACGATTTGCTTTACTGTAAATATAGTCATGGGGCTTTTATTAGCAACAGGCTTGATACCAATCGAGCTAATCGTGATCGCCTTCATTGTCATTGGCTTGGGTCTAGGTATCGCTGCCCCATCACGTGATTTAATGATTCGTTCTGCAACGCCGTCTGGTTCGTCGGGTCGGGTATACGGCATCGTGTATTCGGGGATCGATCTCGGTGCGGCAATGAGCCCACTAATCTTCGGAATCTTCCTAGATATCGGTTTGCCCAAATTGCTTTTTGTGGGCGTAGCTTTTCTGCAGCTCATGATTATCTTGACTGGATTTAAGGTTGCTGCCATCAGCAGTCCAAAAACCACCTAGATACCTTCTAACTTTTCATAATGTGAAAAGACATTACCGTACGCAAAATGCAGTGCAATATCTAGGCTTAGGCTTTCTATCGCCTCTTGATAGACCATTTCATATTACAAAATGAATTTCATAAATTATTGAATTAATTGAATTAAATAATTTTATTTAATTGAGAAATAGTTCTTGCATGCTTTTCCCAGACACTTACACTCTTATATAAGACATAAGACTTAAATGTCCAAATATTTGATGTACTTGTTAACTTAGGGAGAAAAACATGGCAGATCGCAAAGCAGAAATCGCAGCACTACAAAAAGACTGGGATACCAATCCACGCTGGAAGGGTATTACACGTGGATACACAGCTGAGGACGTTGTACGTCTTCGTGGCTCATTGAAGATTGAGCACACATTGGCTAAGCATGGCGCAGAGCGTCTCTGGGAGTTGGTTAACAACGAGGCTTACGTTAACTGTTTAGGCGCATTGACTGGTGGACAAGCAATGCAACAAGTTAAAGCTGGCGTTCAAGCTATTTACTTGTCAGGTTGGCAAGTTGCTGCTGACGGTAACTCATATGCAGCGATGTACCCAGATCAATCTTTGTATCCAGTTGACTCAGTTCCAAAGATGGTTGAGCGCATTAACAATTCATTCCAACGTGCTGATGAAATTCAAACCGCTAAAGGCATCAATAAAGGTGATGCTGGTTATATTGAATATTTTGCTCCAATCGTTGCCGATGCAGAAGCTGGTTTTGGTGGCGTATTAAACGCATTTGAATTAAGCAAGGCATTGATTAAGCAGGGTGCAGCTGGCGTTCACTTCGAAGATCAACTCTCTTCCGTTAAGAAGTGCGGTCACTTAGGTGGAAAAGTATTGCTGCCTACTACTGAATCTGTTCAGAAATTGATTTCTGCACGTTTAGCAGCTGACGTAATGGGTGTTCCAACAATTATCTTGGCTCGTACTGATGCTGAAGCTGCTGATTTGTTGACATCTGATTACGATGCAAATGACAAGCCATTCTTGACAGGTGAGCGCACAGCTGAAGGTTTCTACAAAACACGTAAGGGCTTGGATCAAGCGATCTCCCGTGGCTTGGCATACGCTGCTTATGCCGATATGGTTTGGTGCGAAACAGGTACGCCTGATTTGGACTTTGCTCGTAAATTTGCAGAAGCAATTCGTGCGAAGTTCCCAGGCAAGATGTTGGCTTACAACTGCTCACCATCTTTCAACTGGAAGAAGAACTTGGATGACGCAACAATTGCGAAGTTCCAACGCGAATTAGGTGCAATGGGTTACAAGTATCAGTTCATCACATTGGCTGGTATTCACTCAATGTGGTACAACATGTTCGACTTGGCGCAAGACTACATGCAGCGTGGTATGACTGCTTACATCGAGAAAGTACAAGAGCCAGAATTTGCTGCTCGTGATCGTGGTTACACATTCGTATCGCATCAGCAAGAAGTTGGTACTGGTTACTTCGATGATGTTACTACTGTGATCCAAGGTGGTAAGTCTTCAGTAACGGCATTGACTGGTTCTACAGAAGAAGAGCAGTTCCACTAAGAAATCCCTAAGTAGTATGTAGCAAGCAGTAGTACACCAATACTGCCGCGGCACCTAATTAACCCCATAAGGGTGACTTAGGTGCCGTTTTCGTTTACATTCTTCACATGACGAATTGTGTACTTTGTAAAGACGAACTCAAGCCTGAAGAAGGCCAGTTGATTTGGCGCGGAGATGACTGCCGCATCATCCTCGTAAATGATTCTGACCTCCCTGGCTTTTGCCGCGTTATCTGGAATCGCCATGTCGCAGAAATGACTGACTTGAGCTATGGTGAGCGCGAGCATCTTATGACCTTAGTATTCGCGGTAGAGGAGGCGGTGCGTCATGTAATGCGCCCAGATAAGGTCAATATTGCGGCGCTCGGAAATATGGTTCCACATATTCATTGGCACGTCATCCCAAGGTATAAGGATGATGCATTCTTTCCTGGATCTGCATGGTCGCAAAAGACACAGCAAACCCCTGCAATGAATTTAGAGGCTAGAAAACAATTAGCACAAGAACTACCTGCAGCCATTAAGTCTGCGATTGCAGCACTTTCATAAAAACTGCTTAGTATTATTTTTACCCCAAAGGTGACGGTGAATAAAGAAACTAAGGGAATGCTGATTGGCTTTGTTGGCATACTTATTTTTAGTCTCACATTGCCTGTTACAAAGATTGTCTTAGTCAGCTTTAATCCCTATTTCATTGCTTTTGGTAGAGCTCTTTTAGCCGGTCTATTTGCTTTGGCTTATCTCTTGTATACAAGGGCACCATTTCCCGCTCGGTCCGACTTGATGAAGTTGGTGGTTATTGCCCTAGGGGTGATATTTGGGTTCCCAATTTTGACAACAATCGCAATGGAAGATGGTTCATCAGCCCATGGCGCGGTGATTTTGGGCATGATGCCCTTGGCTACTACTGTGATCGGCGTTATTCGCTTTAAGGAGCGGCCATCGCTCGGATTTTGGCTAGTTTCAATACTGGGCGCGGGATTGGTTGTAGTTTATGCACTCCTTAAAAACTCCGGGAGTTTCACCCATATTGACGTCCTCTTAGTGCTTGGTGGTATTTGTGCCTGTATTGGCTATGTGGAAGGTGGTGAGTTATCTCGCAAGATGAGCCCACCGCAAGTGATTTCCTGGGCTTTAGTTATTTCATTGCCGGTGAATCTGGTGGCAACCTATTTCTCATTTAATACTGCTTATTGGGGTGCCAGCTCTTTGACTTGGATGAGTTTCTTTTACCTCGGCTTATTTCCGATGTATCTTGGTTTTTTCTTTTGGTATGGAGGTCTGGCTATTGGCGGGATTGCCAGAGTAAGCCAAGTGCAACTGATGCAACCTTTCTGTACGCTAATTGCAGCCAGTCTTATTCTAGGCGATCGGCTAACCTTGATGAATATGGTTTTTGCTTTTCTGGTGGTATCAACCGTAGTGTTGAGTAAAAGGATGCTTGTTAAGCGGCATTGATGAGGCTTGCCAGCTAATTTAGCTTCTTTAATGCCTCTAAATATTTCTCGGGGCTTAAGGGTTGGCCTTCTCTCTGCGCTTCCCACATCACCTGTCCAAGACATTCCATCATGGCGTGCTGTGCCTCATGCTTGGACCCTAGTTTCTTAGTCAGGTTTTCGAAAACCTCTTTTATTCCTGGCGGTTGATCAATGGATATTTGCTCGCTAATCGACAGGTGCATTGAGAGGTGCAAGAAGGGGTTGGTCTCACCACGCTCTGGTGTGTAGTCTTGCGCAACCGCACCCTCTGGATCCGCCAACACTGCATGATATTCCGGGTGTTCTACCATCCAGTCACTAGCAATCATTTCCATTGGTGTCAGGATTTGATCCTCAGTTTTCTTTTTCCAGGTGTCACAAAAAAAACGACGCACTTCTTCGCGAGTGGGGTTAAATATTGCCACGAACTTTTCCTTTCCCAGTTTTTTGTTTGAAGCCGCAGAGTGGTTCAACAATGCATTGCTCACAATCTGGGTTTCGTGCTTTGCAAGTATATCTACCATGCAAAATAAGCCAATGGTGAGCATCCATCAAAAACTCTTTTGGTACACGCTTGAGTAATTGCTCTTCCACTTTTACAACATCTTTACCAGGCGCCAATCCTGTCCGATTGGAGACTCTAAAGATGTGGGTGTCGACTGCCATAGTGGGTTGACCAAAGGCAGTATTAAGAATGACGTTCGCAGTTTTTCTACCGACACCTGGAAGCATTTCTAACTCCTCGCGATTTTGCGGAACTTCGCCGCCGTGTTTATCCAGGAGGAGTTGGCAAGTTTCCTGAATGTGCCTGCCCTTGGAATTAAATAGGCCAATGTGCTGAATGAAGGGCTTCACACCATCCTCTCCTAGGTCAAGAAGTGCTTGAGGTGTATTGGCAATCTTAAACAGCTGGCGAGTACCTTTATTTACTGAAATATCGGTTGCCTGTGCTGATAGCAAAACCGCGATGAGTAATTCAAACGGTGAGCTGTATTCCAGTTCAGTTTCAGGATGGGGATTATTCTCTCTGAGTAATTCAAAGAAGGCCTGGCGCTTTTCAAGATTCATCATTTTTTTGCTGTGCTCTCGCAATGGCTGCGGCAATGATGGCGCGCTTTCTCTCTTGCTCTTTTAAGGCAGCCTCTGAATCTGGGCTTTCTGCATTGACTGCCTGCAATTTCGCAGCTGCTTTCTTTGCTAGCCGTTCATCATTGTCGCGTTGCTCACGATCCAATCGTAGATCGCGCGCTTCATATCGCGCTCGTGCAAGCCCTGCTAATTCTGGTGACCAGGCTTCCCAGCCAGTTTTCTCACCGGTAATATCAATCATGGAGATGCAATCTACCGGGCAGGGTGGTATGCAAAGATCACAACCAGTGCACCAATCACTCAAGACCACATGCATTTGCTTTGAGGCGCCAATAATGGCATCTACAGGACATGCTTGGATGCACAAGGTGCAGCCGATACAAGTCTTGGGATCAATAAAAGCAACAGGCCTTGGGCGCTCTGCACCGCATTCAGGGTTGATCGTGGGATGCAGTTCAAAGGCATCCTGGGGAAAAATGGGTGCCAGGATGGTACTGAGCCTTTTTATGCCCTCTACGCCTCCCGGTGGGCAACGATTAGGCAGAACCTCACCTGTCGCCATCGCTTCTGCGTATGCTCTGCAGTCTGGGTAGCTGCATTTGGTACATTGAGTTTGAGGAAGAATGTCCTCGAGACGATCGGCAAGTTCTTTCGTCTGCTTGATGTCCATTGCAATTTTCGAGCCCTAAAACTAGAAGCGCGACCCTAAAGTCGCGCCGCTGAATTATGCAGCTTTCTTAGTGCCCAGTTTTGGAGGTCTAGCTTTTGTTTTTTTCTGAACACCTTGATGCTCACGAATAAACGACTTAATTTTTGGATACACTTTATCGCGCCAACGACGGCCAGAGAAGATGCCGTAGTGGCCAGCGCCCGCAACTTCGTAATGGTCTTTGTCAGCCTTCGGAATGCCTGCACACAAAGCATGTGCTGAGCGGGTTTGTCCGCTACCAGAAATGTCATCCAACTCGCCCTCAACGGTGAGAAGAGCAGTGTTCTTAATATCTTGTGGCTTCACTAGATCACCAGATACTGCCCAAGTGCCGTTTGGAAGTGAGTAGTCTTGGAATACCGTCTTAATCGTGTCTAAGTAGAACTTGGCATCCATATCAAGGACGGCGTTGTACTCATCATAGAAACGGATATGAGCTTCTGCATCTTGCTCATCACCACGCACTAAGTTTTGGAAATAGTCCCAATGTGACTGCAAGTGATTCTGAGGATTCATGGCAATAAAGCCGGTGTGCTGCAAGAAGCCTGGATAAACCTTGCGTCCAGCGCCTGGGTAGCTTGGTGGTACTTTGTAAATTACATGGCTTTCAAACCAGTCATAAGACTTTTGGTCGGCTAAGTTATTAACCGCAGTTGGTGACTTGCGCGCATCAATTGGACCGCCCATCATGATCATGGAGGCAGGGGTCTTTTCACCAGCAGAGGCCATCAAAGAAATCGCACCTAGTGTAGGCACTGTTGGCTGGCAAACGGAGATCACATGTAAGTTCTCAGCACCAATAGTGCGGATGAAGTCTTGTACATAATGAACGTAATCATCTAGACCAAAATCGCCGGCGTCAGCAGGAACAATGCGAGCATCAATCCAATCGGTAATGTATACCTTGTGGTCTTGCAAGAGTGTGCGCACGGTGTCACGCAATAATGTGGAGTGATGTCCAGATAATGGGGCAACAACCAATACAACTGGATCGTCTTTCAGTTTCTTAATGACATCAAGATCATCAGAGAAACGCTTGAAGCGAATTAGATTGCAAAATGGTTTAGCTAGAACTGTTCTTTCATGAATGGCCACTTCGCGACCATGAGCCTGAACTGCACGAATACCAAACTCAGGTTTTTTGTAATCTTTACCTAGGCGGTATAGCAGTTCATAACTAGCAGCCAAACGATCAGAGCCTGGAACTTTTGAAGCAGGGTTTGAAGCATTGATGAATGCCTCAGATGCTGCTCGAGCCCATGAGCTTACTGGTTGAAGTAAAGCTTTTTGAAATTCATGTAACTGATATAGCATGTTGCCTCCTGATGATTCAGTGTAACCGCTTATTACGCGTTGTTACGCCAATACGCGGGCGATTGCTTTGGCTACCTTATCAATATTTTTGGTATTGAGGGCAGCCACACAAATACGACCGGTGGAGAGGGCATAAATGCCATCTTCCTTTTGTAAACGCTCTACTTGCTCAGCGGTTAAGCCTGAGTAAGAGAACATGCCGCGCTGAGCTTCAATAAAAGCAAAGTCCTGCTTAACGCCAGCAGCAGCCAATTTTTGTACCAGCCCCTGACGCATTGCTTTAATGCGATCACGCATCTCAGCTAATTCATCTTCCCAGAGCTTTCTTAGTTCTGGTGAGTTCAGAACAGCGGCAGCAATCGCTGCGCCATGTGTAGGTGGATTGGAATAGTTTGTGCGGATCACACGCTTCAATTGAGAAAGAACACGCGTGGATTCATCTTTGCTTTGAGTCACGATCGATAAGGCACCAACACGCTCACCATAGAGTGAAAATGATTTGGAGAAGGAACTGGATACAAAGAAAGACATACCGGATTCAGCGAACAAGCGCACCGCAATACCGTCTTGCTCAATACCAGCAGCAAAGCCTTGGTAAGCCATATCTAAAAATGGAATGAGTTGCTTTGCTTTGCAAATATCAATGACTTGACGCCATTGCGCTTCAGTAATATCAGCGCCAGTTGGGTTATGGCAGCAAGCGTGCAATAAGACAGTGGTGAACTTCGGAAAAGACTCTAGAGATTTCACCATGCCATCAAAATCAACACCACGAGTTTTACCGTCGAAATAGGTGTACTCAAGTACTTCAAACCCTGCAGATTCAAAAATACCGCGGTGGTTTTCCCAGGTAGGGTTGCTAATTGCGCAAGGCGCATTCAAATTAAGGCGCTTGATAAAGTCCGCACCAACGCGCAAGGCGCCAGTGCCACCAAGACATTCGGCAGTTACAACACGACCATCTTTAATGAGTGAAGAGTCGGCACCAAATAACAAGTTCTGAACTGCGCTGTTGTAAGGGTTCGGGCCTTCGATTGGAATGTAGCTACGCGGAGAGTGCTTCGCAACAATTGCCTCTTCAGCCTTAATTACTGCCTTCAAAAGAGGTACCTTGCCTTCATCGGTGTAATACACGCCAACGCCTAAGTTGACCTTGTCTGCGCGTTGATCGGCGACATAGGCTTCTGTGAGGCCAAAAATAGGGTCTTTAGGGGCTAGCTGGACTGAAGTGAAAAGGTTCATTTGAGGGTCAAAAATGGGGTAGTAATGTAGGTTAAAAGAGGTATTTGAGGCTTAATTGACGTTAAATTCAGTTAAATTTACTTTAAATGACTGTTTTTGAGGCTAGATTCAACTATTTCCAAATAAAAACGGCAAAATCAATGTTTGTACAAAATTCGCTGTGAACTAAAAGTCACAGGTGAAATGATAGCTGAGATGCCCCCTAAGTTGCCTAAAAGTTCCTCAAATTCCAAAGTTGTTGAAAGCAAGAAAAGCCCTGTAGCTGATCCTTTGGGCGAGGTGGGTCACGACCTGGATGCAGATAAGTTCGTTTCCTTCCCAGATTCGCCTTTTCAGCTCTATCAGCCATTTCCACCAGCCGGGGACCAGCCGGCCGCAATCGATGCTTTAGTAGCTGGAATTGAGGATGGATTGACCTTCCAGACCCTTTTGGGGGTTACTGGTTCAGGCAAAACCTTCACCATGGCTAATGTGATTGCCAGAACAGGGCGTCCCGCCATTATCTTTGCGCCTAATAAGACCTTGGCTGCCCAGCTTTACAGTGAATTTCGGGAGTTTTTCCCAAAAAATGCGGTGGAGTACTTCGTAAGTTATTACGACTACTACCAGCCAGAGGCTTATGTCCCGACGCGCGATTTATTTATTGAAAAAGATTCGTCAATTAATGAGCACATCGAGCAAATGCGACTGTCTGCTACTAAGAGTTTGTTAGAGCGACGTGACGTCATCATTGTGGCTACTGTCTCTGCAATTTACGGTATTGGTAATCCGGGTGACTATCACAGCATGGTGATGACTTTGCGTCCTGGCGACAAGATGAGTCAGCGCGATATTTTGATGCGCTTAATTGCGATGCAATACGACCGTAACGAAACTGATTTCAAGCGCGGAGTGTTCCGGGTGCGGGGCGACACGATTGATATTTTCCCGGCTGAACATAATGAATTGGCAGTGCGTGTTGAGCTCTTTGATGATGTCATTGAGAGTTTGCAATTTTTTGATCCGCTCACTGGGAAAATTCGTCAGAAAATTCCACGCTTTACTGTCTATCCAAGTTCGCATTACGTTACTCCGCGTGACACGGTGCTTAAGGCGATTGAAACAATTAAGGCTGAGTTGCGTATTCGCTTAGATGAATTTGTTAAAGATGGAAAGTTGGTTGAGGCACAACGTTTAGAGCAGCGTACGCGCTTTGATTTAGAGATGCTCAATGAGTTGGGTTTCTGCAAAGGCATTGAGAACTACTCCCGCCATCTCTCAGGGGCTATGCCTGGCGAGGCGCCGCCCACCTTGGTTGACTACCTTCCAAATGATGCCTTGATGTTCTTGGATGAGAGCCATGTTCTCATCGGACAGCTGAATGCGATGTATAACGGCGACAAGTCTCGCAAACACACTTTGGTGGAGTTTGGTTTCCGTTTACCTTCGGCAATGGATAACCGACCACTGAAGTTCACGGAGTTTGAAACGAAGATGCGTCAAACGGTATTTGTTTCTGCAACACCCGCTGATTATGAAAATACGCACACCGGACAAGTGGTGGAGCAAGTGGCTAGACCAACAGGACTAGTTGATCCAGAAATTGAAGTGTTGCCAGCAAGCACCCAAGTAGATGATTTGCTCAATCAGATTCATGAGCGTGTCAAAGTGCATGAGCGCGTCTTGGTAACCGTTCTAACAAAACGAATGGCTGAACAGCTGACAGATTACTTGTCGGATAACGGTGTAAAAGTACGTTACGTCCATTCGGATATTGACACTGTAGAGCGCGTAGAAATTCTGCGCGACTTACGCTTAGGCGTGTTCGATGTTTTAGTGGGTATTAATTTGTTGCGCGAGGGCTTGGATATTCCCGAAGTCTCACTCGTTGCAATTTTGGATGCGGATAAAGAGGGCTTCTTGCGTTCTGAACGCAGCTTAATTCAGACGATTGGTAGGGCAGCCCGAAATATTAAAGGCAAGGCTATTCTGTACGCTGACAGGATCACCGATTCTATGAAGCGGGCCATGGGGGAGACTGAGCGTCGCCGAACCAAGCAAATTGCCTTCAATAAGGCGAATGGGATTGAGCCACGGGGTGTCCAAAAGCGTATTAAAGACATTATTGATGGCGTCTATGACGTCCAAGAGAAGCGCTCTGAGATGCAGGTAGAGCAGGAGCGGGCTCGCTATGAGGATATGAGCGAGAAGGACCTAGCGGGCGAAATCAAGCGTTTAGAGAAGCAAATGAACTCTGAAGCTAAAAATCTGGAGTTTGAAAAGGCGGCAGCCACCCGTGATCGCCTTACCAAGGTTAAGGAGATGGCCTTTGGGGCTCGATCTAGGGATGCTGTTTAATCCTGAGCAGATTAGTGGGGTATATGGTAAAGTTGAGTGGAATGGTCGGGTATTACCCGCCCGACTGTTAGCTGTCCATAACAATCCATTACCAAGGTGACATATGAGACTTACAACCAAAGGCCGTTTTGCAGTAACCGCAATGATTGATTTAGCCCTGCGCGAGACGCACGGGCCTGTAACTTTGGCTGGAATTAGCCAGAGACAGAAGATTTCCCTGTCTTACCTAGAGCAATTGTTCGGCAAATTACGCCGTTTCAATATTGTTGATAGCACTCGTGGTCCTGGCGGTGGTTACACCCTGGCCCGCAAGTCTGAAGAAATTAGCGTGGCAGACATCATTGTTGCCGTGGATGAGCCCTTAGATGCAACCCAATGTGGCGGCAAAGGGAATTGCCATAGCGATGAAGAAAGCCATGGCCGTTGTATGACTCATGATCTATGGTCAAACCTCAATGCCAAGATGGTGGAGTACCTCAGCTCCGTCTCTTTACGTGATTTAGTGCAGCAGCAATCCGGACGTGGAATCGTATTGCACGATTTGCGCCCCAAGAAAATCAAGACTGAAAGTGCCAAGGCTGAAAAGCCAGCACCAGCAGTTGCAGCAGTAAAAGAAGCCGCTCCGAAGCGACCTCTCGTAAATTCTGTTTTTAACCTGGCTCAGCAAAGTTAAGAGATTAACTTCTTAGTCTATTAATCGATAAGTAAAAAAATGAACGCACCACAAGAGATTCCTCAGCAGCCGATACCCATGTTTAGTCCTAAACACTTCCCGGTATACATGGACTACTCAGCTACTACGCCGATTGACCCGCGTGTAGTGGACAAGATGTTGCCGTACTTGCGTGAGCAGTTTGGTAATGCAGCATCTCGCAGTCATGCCTATGGTTGGGCTGCAGAAGAAGCCGTTGAGTGGGCGCGTTCAGAAGTTGCTCAGCTAGTTCATGCAGATCCAAGAGAGATTGTGTTTACTAGTGGCGCTACTGAAAGTATTAACCTGGCACTCAAAGGTGCCGCCCACTTTTACAAAGAGCGCGGCAATCACATCATTACTGTGAAGACTGAGCACAAGGCTACCTTGGATACTTGCCGTGAGCTCGAGCGCGAAGGTTTTGAAGTAACTTATCTAGACGTTTTGCCAGATGGTCTGATTGATTTTTCTCAGCTTGAAGCGGCTATGAAACCGGGCACCATCCTGGCTTCAGTGATGTATGTCAATAACGAGATTGGTGTGGTGCAAGACATTCCGCGCATTGGTGAATTGTGCCGTTCCCGTGGTGTGATATTCCATGTGGATGCAGCGCAAGCTACTGGCAAAGTAGAAATCGATCTAGAGAAAACTAAAGTAGATTTAATGAGCTTTTCTGCTCATAAAACTTATGGTCCAAAAGGAATTGGCGCTTTGTTTGTTCGTCGCAAACCCCGTATCCGCATTGAAGCGCAGATCCATGGTGGTGGACATGAGCGCGGTATGCGTTCAGGTACTTTGGCAGTTCACCAGATCGTAGGTATGGGGGAAGCCTTCCGTATCGCTCGCATCGAAATGGCTGAAGAGAACGCGCGCATTCGTGCATTGCGCGATCGCTTGCTGACTGGTCTAAAAGATATTGAAGAAGTCTATGTCAATGGCGACATGGATGATCGTGTTCCACATAACCTCAATATTAGTTTTAACTATGTTGAAGGTGAATCGATGCTGATGGCATTGAAAGATTTGGCTATCTCATCTGGATCTGCATGTACTTCAGCATCTTTAGAGCCTTCTTATGTGCTGCGTGCGCTTGGTCGTAATGATGAATTGGCTCACAGCTCAATTCGTTTTACCCTGGGACGTTTTACTACTGAGCAAGAAGTAGATTTCACAATCAAATTAGTGAAAGAGAAGATTGCGAAGTTACGTGAGCTCTCCCCGCTTTGGGAAATGTTTAAAGATGGTATTGATCTCAGTACCATCCAGTGGGCGGCGCACTAAACCGTATTGAAGATAGTTAAGCTAAACAATAGATAAAAGAAATAACGAGGAAATACCATGGCATATAGCGACAAAGTAATTGATCATTATGAAAATCCCCGCAACGTCGGTTCTTTTGAGAAGGGTGACGACCAAGTGGGTACTGGCATGGTCGGTGCGCCAGCTTGTGGCGACGTCATGAAATTACAAATCCGCGTAAATGATCAGGGTGTCATTGAAGATGCCAAGTTCAAGACTTATGGCTGCGGCTCTGCCATTGCATCTTCTTCATTGGTAACTGAGTGGGTTAAAGGCAAAACTTTGGATCAAGCTTTGGAGATTAAGAACTCCTTAATTGCGGAAGAGTTAGCTTTGCCGCCTGTAAAAATTCACTGCTCTATTTTGGCTGAGGACGCCATCAAGGCAGCAGTGGCTAATTACAAAGAAAAGCATCCAGCCAAGTAAAGATAAAGAGGCATTCATCATGGCAATTACCTTGACCGATAAAGCAGCAAAGCACGTACAGCGCAATTTGGATAAGCGTGGAAAAGGTTGTGGCTTGCGCTTAGGTGTTCGCACGACAGGTTGCTCTGGCTTGGCTTATCAACTGGAGTATGTGGATGAGGCAGCTCCAGAGGATACGAAGTTTGAATCCAATGGCATCACCATTTTTATTGATCCTAAGAGTTTGGCCTACTTAGATGGCACTGAATTAGATTTTGTGCGCGAAGGTTTGAACGAAGGCTTTAAGTTTCAGAATCCGAATGTAAAAGATGAGTGTGGTTGTGGTGAATCCTTCCGCGTCTGACGATTACTTTCGTTTCTTTGGTTTAGATCAGCAATTCAAATTGGATTTGTCTGCATTAGATCAGGCTTATCTAGCAATTCAAAAAGAAGTGCATCCGGATCGCCATGCACGTGGTAGCGATACCGAGCAGCGTTTGGCTATGCAAATGGCTACCTTAGCCAACACAGCCTTTCAGACTCTCAAGAACCCTGTTCAGCGCGGCCTTTATCTTTGCCAGCTTCATAATGTGGATGCTCGCTTAGAAACGAATACTGCTATGCCAGCCGCTTTCTTAATGAAGCAAATGGAATGGCGTGAATATCTTGAAGATCATGATGAGGACATCAGCGCATTAGAAGCTTTAGCTGAAGAAGTTGAAGAATCCAAGCGTGATACCTTGGCTGAAATCACACAAGCGATTGATGGAGCTAAGAACTATGAGCGTGCTGCCGAGTTACTCAGAGGTCTGCTATTTATTGATAAGTTTGCGCTTGAGCTAGATGATGCTATCTCAGCCTTGGTATAGCTTTACACTCTAGTCCCCATGGCCTTATTACAAATCTCCGAACCTGGTAAATCGCTTGCTCCGCATCAACGTCGGATTGCGGTGGGTATTGATCTAGGTACCACCAACTCTTTGGTGGCAATTGTTCGAGATGCTTTACCTAAGGTGCTTCCTGATTCAGAAGGGCGAGAATTACTCCCCTCAGTAGTACGTTACTTGCCTAATGGTAGAACCCAAGCTGGCTTTGAGGCAATTGAAAGCATTGTTTCTGATCCAAAGAACACGATTGTTTCTGTCAAACGTTTTATGGGTCGCGGTATCGTCGATGTCGAAAACATTGAAAGTACTCCTTATGACTTTGTAGACGAGCCGGGCATGTTGAAGTTACGTACAGTGGCTGGCGATAAAAGTCCTATTGAAGTGTCTGCGGAAATTCTGGCGCGTTTACGTCAATTGGCTGAAGACTCAGTGAATGATGACATCGTTGGTGCGGTCATTACTGTTCCCGCCTATTTTGATGATGCGCAACGACAAGCCACTAAAGATGCCGCTAAGTTGGCTGGAATAGAAGTATTGCGTTTGCTCAATGAGCCTACTGCTGCTGCTATTGCTTATGGTCTAGATAACGCTTCAGAAGGTATCTACGCGGTCTATGACCTTGGTGGTGGCACATTTGACATCTCAATTTTGAAAATGAGTAGAGGTGTATTTGAAGTGCTCTCTACTGGTGGTGACTCCGCCTTAGGTGGGGATGACTTCGATCATCGTCTCTATTGCTGGGTGATCGAACAAGCCAAACTTCCGCCACTCTCAATTCAGGATCATCGCAGACTATTGCTTTCTTGCAAGCATGCAAAAGAGCAATTGAGTCACAACCCTTTGGCTCGTGTTCATGAAACGCTTACTGATGGCACGGTGGTGAATGTAGGCATCAGTCAGGCACAGTTCTTTGAGATTACTCAGAACCTCATCAACAAAACTTTAGTTGCAGTAAAGAAGGCCTTGCGTGACGCTGGCCTTAAGGCGGACGAAGTTAAGGGTGTGGTGATGGTGGGTGGCGCAACTCGCATGCCTCATGTCCAGCGCGCTGTTGGGGAACTCTTTGGTACCAAGCCTTTAAATAATCTCAATCCAGATCAAGTAGTTGCTTTAGGCGCTGCTATGCAAGCGGATTTGCTTGCCGGCAATCAAAGTAAAGATGATGAGTGGCTTTTGTTGGATGTGATTCCACTGTCTCTTGGTATTGAAACCATGGGTGGCTTGGTGGAAAAAATTATTCCACGTAATACGCCAATTCCAGTAGCGCGTGCTCAAGATTTCACGACATTTAAAGATGGTCAAACAGCCTTGGCTATTCAGGTAGTGCAGGGTGAGCGTGAGTTAGCGCAAGATTGCCGTTCATTAGGCAAGTTTGAGTTACGTGGCATTCCGCCAATGGCTGCTGGAGCTGCTCGCATTCGAGTGACTTTCCAGGTAGATGCCGATGGCTTGCTTTCAGTTAGTGCAACAGAGCAGGGTTCTGGCGTGCAGGCATCAATTGATATTAAGCCTTCTTATGGTTTAACCGATGCCGAGATTGCACGTATGCTGCAAGATGGTTTTGCTTCTGCCAAGGTGGATCTTTTGGCAAGATCTTTGCGTGAAGAACAGGTGAATGCGCAGCGACTATTAGATGCCGTTCAAACCGCATTGAATTCTGATCGAGGATTATTAACCCCTCAAGAGCAGGCTGCAGTAGATCATGAGATGGCCACTTTGCAAACGATTCTTACGGAAGAAACCGATAGCGATATTCTCAGAAAGGCAGTTGATCATGCAGCAAAGGCGACCGATGATTTTGCCCAAAAGCGCATGAACTCTAGTATTCAGAAGGCCTTAGC
The DNA here is from genome assembly GCF_018688455.1 of Polynucleobacter sp. AM-7D1. Taxonomy (NCBI): domain Bacteria; kingdom Pseudomonadati; phylum Pseudomonadota; class Betaproteobacteria; order Burkholderiales; family Burkholderiaceae; genus Polynucleobacter; species Polynucleobacter sp. AM-7D1. Next base: position 1,310,754 of record NZ_CP061319.1, on the reverse strand, counting down.
TGGCAAGAATGTTGCAGAAATTTAAGAAAAGAAATTATTAAAATGACTCAGATAGTTGTTCTACCCCATAGTGAATATTGCCCAGAAGGTGCTGTAGTTGAGGTAACTCCCGGCACTTCTATTTGTGAAGCGCTGCTAGAGAATAATATTCCGATTGAGCACGCCTGCGATATGGTCTGCGCTTGCACTACCTGTCACGTGATTGTGAAAGAGGGTTATCAGAGTCTTAATGAACCAGATGAGAATGAAGAAGATTTATTGGACCGTGCGTGGGGCCTAAACCCTCAGTCTCGTTTATCTTGCCAGGCTATTGTTGCGCGTCAGGATTTGGTGATTGAGATTCCAAAGTATTCGATCAATCACGCAAAAGAAAATCACTGATTTTTTAACCCCCCTTTAAAAACAGAAGATATAAAAAAGCCACCTTATCAGGTGGCTTTTGTCATCCAATCATCTGATTGGCAATGAGATGCAGGGTATTACTTTCCGCAAGGAAATACGCCCTCTAAAAATTTCAACATTGTTTCTGCTGCAGACTTTGGTCCATTGGCCGGATTTGCATTAGCCCAAGCAATGTATTCATCAACTACTTGGATGCGCGATGGTGCAGGTTGCTTGACGCAAATCTTAGTTGGAGCAGTTTTTGAGTTGCGGGTTGCAAGGTAAGTGTCATAAACAGCTTGGCCGTAAATTTGGCAAGTGATGTTGCTACTGCCTTCGCCTTGGCAGTGTTTCAATAATTCTTCGGTGGTAGTTGCATTAGCTGTTTGCAGGGTAGTCGCCATTCCAAGAACTAGGCTAGCAGCAATAAAAAACTTCTTCATGTTTATTCCTTTAATCAAATTTTGTATATATCAATTTAGATGGGTATGGGTAATTAGCGGCGGCCGCGGAAACCACCACCGCCAAAGCCGCCATGACCACCGCCAAAGTGATCGCCGCCACCATCAAAGCGAGCACCGCGTGTATCGCCAAAGCCACCACCACCGCCAAATCGATCTCCACTAGAGGGCCGGCTGGCAGTTTTATCGCCACCGCCAAAATTACCACTGCGGTCAGCGCCGCTTCGGTCACCCATTCGGTCTCCGCCCGAACGATTGCCGCTCATATCTCCGCGTTGGAGGTTCTGACGCAATTGATCTCGTTCAGCATTACGATTCCCACTGCCCGCACCACCTAGGTTTGCATTGCGGCGCTGTTGATCTGGTTTCCAGTCGCTAGATCCGCTATTACGATTGCCATTCCAGTTGTTATTGGTGTTCTTATTGAAATTGTTGAAGTTATTGTTATTTACGGTTAATGACCCACCGCCGTAACCACCTCCCCAGTGACAGCCGCCCCAAAGTGCCGCTCCAACTGCCATGCCAACACCAAAGGACAGTAGCGCTGTGCCAGCTACATATCCAGGTGGATAGTATGCGTATGGAGGGTAGGCTGGGTATGCCCATGCGCCATAAACCACAGCTGGGTTGTAAGTGGGAACATAGACGACTTGTGGGTTCGCGGGCTCAATGATGATGGTCTGAGTGCTGCCACTGCCTTGAGTGCTCACTGTCTGCTGAGAGTTTGACTCTAATGTGCCGGCTTTTTTCGCCTTGGCACGCAATGCTTGAATAGCATTCATGGCATCAGATTGCTGAGCCAATACTGCGTTGCCAAGTTGCTGGGTCCAGCTTAACTGGGAGCCCATCATCTCGAGCACCGGTGGAAAAGACACTAATGATTTGACACTGGCGTCCCAATTTTGTTGTTGCAATGCTTTATTGAGCGCATCACCTTTCAGGTTGGCATTAGATTTAACCCAATTGGAGGCTTCTGCAATCTCCAAAGGATAGGTGGATGCCATTAGTACTTGTGAAACTAGTGCATCTGGGTAGAGTGCAATCGGCGCTACTAGGGCCTCTAGTTGTGCTTGCGTAAGCTTTGCTGCTTGTTGTTGGCTGCTATTTTGAGCAAATGCCACTGGGGCCGCAGCTGGAAGAGCTAGGGCAGCCGTGAGAAGACTTGCGATTAAGCGAGAGGGTATTCTCGCTTTCTTTGATGCCACCATTGGCACTCCTTCATTGGGGGGTTAATAAATAAGGTTCATTCTACTAAATAGAGCTATTTGCACCAAATTGAAGCATATCGCACTTAAAGCAAGCAAACCAATCGTGGAGAGAGGAGGTTGGGGGATAACATTAACTCGTTGTTCATTCTTTAGTTTTACCTCCATAGATTTACTTTCAAACCACCCCGCGGGGTGGTTTTTCTTTTGTGCTGACTTGCTCTAAAAAATACTTTTTTATTTCTTGAGTCATGTTTTGACGGGAGTGCTTACGTTTTTCTAGTAAACCAACTTTTCTGTAAATTGTTTTGCCAGGTAGTTCGGATATTTTGAGTTGGCGGTCGCTTTCCCAGGAGATATTGGCTAGCTTGGGAACAATAGAGTAACCAAGCCCTTGGCGCACTAGCTCAATGATGGCCTCAACTGAATTGAGTTCCATACCCTCTTTAACGTTTAACTTACTTGATCGAATAGTTTGATCTACCAGATGACCTGTCCAAGTGTTTCTCTCAAAGCGAATAAACGGTAAGTCGTTTGCGATATTTTTAGGATCTGCACCTTTTGCGTTTTTAACTGTAGGGTAAATCAAGACCATGGGTTCGGTGTACAACTCCGTCCACTGAATATTTTGCGGTAACGCATATGGGGACTCAGTAACAATCGCTGCATCTAAACTACCTTCCAGCACTTGATCTAAAAAGTTGCTGGATAGACCCGCTATTAGCTTTACCTCAAGACTGGGATAGGTCTGCTTGAGTTTATTGAGAGTGCTGCCAAAGGCTCCCATCAAGGTTGAAACAAGAGCCCCCAAAACAATAGTTCCACTGAGCTCGGACTTCAATTCAGAACCCAGGGCCTCATACCGCGCGACAATCTCTTGAATAGGCTCTATTAACGATCTGCCCTGGTGATTTAGGCTAAGAGAGCGCTTGGTTCTATCAAATAACTCTACGCCAAGCTCAGACTCCAACTGTGCAAGTTGCTGGCCTGCTGCTGCGGCCGTGAGCCCAATTTCTTTAGCTGCAGCCGCGACACTCTTGTGCCTTGTTATTGCTAGAAAGTTTTTTAGTATCCGAATGCTAGACATGGCAATATTTATATAAAATTATTCTTTATCTCAAAGAAAATTATATTCGATTTATTTTTTATTATCTATCGATATAATGAATCCATGCCAAATTCAGATCTCAAGGTAAAAGTCTGGCGCGGTGCTCAAGAAGGCGAGTTTGTTGAGTATTTAGTGCCACGTAATCCAAATCAAACGGTTTTGGATGTGGTGACCTACATTCAGCGAAAGTTAGACCCAACTCTCAGCTATCGCTTTGCTTGTCGAGTTGGTATGTGTGGCTCTTGCGCCATGACCGTCAACGGTGTTGCTCGCTGGACTTGCCGCACCCATGTCTCTCAAATTGTTGAGGGTGATGCGTTAGAGATTGCACCATTAAATAATCTTCCTGTCATTAAAGATCTCGCTACAGATATGCGTGAGTTCTTTAATAAGTGGAAAGGTGCTGTTGGCTTCTTTAAGGGTGATAAAACCCGTCATGATGATTTTGCAAAAGTTGAGCCAGAGTCAACCGAGCGCCAATTGGCAAATGCCGGTATTGAGTGTATTGGTTGTGGAGTCTGCTATTCCTCTTGTGAGGTGGTTGAAAAACGTCCTAACTATCTTGGTCCTGCAGCTTTGAATCGTGCTTGGACACTAACAAATGACATACGTGATGTGCAGCAATTGGATCGCCTGCGTGCAGTTGCTGGTGACGAAGGCTGTCATGCATGCCATACGCACGGATCCTGTACTGAGCGCTGTCCGAAAAAGCTTGAGCCTACAGCCAGTATTGCCGGCCTTAAGAAATTAGTAGCCAGAGCTGCGGTACGTGGCAGTAAATGGGGCAAGTTATGAGCCAAGCAGTTTTGCAGGCCAAGCTTTGGTATGCCCAAAGAATTAGCGCCATGATTTTGGGGCTCTGTGTCAGCATTCATCTCATTATTATTTTCTACGCAATACGCGGCGGGCTAAGTGCTGAAGAGATCCTGGGCCGCACACAAGGCAATATTGCTTTCGCTGTTTTTTACGAGATTTTTGTCTTAGCTTGCTTTGTGCATGCACCTATTGGCTTGGCTAATATCTTGGAAGAAACTTTTTCGAAGGGCTTGCTCTCCAAGGCTTTGTCTTCAATCCTCGCAGCACTCATACTCGTTCTCGGAACTACAGCTGTTGTTGGCGTGTATACCGGAGGCGCTCTATGAGTTCTCGACCAAAAATTGACTTACGCGCAAAGAGTCATCTCTCCTATTTTGCTTATGCGTGCCATCGCTTCTCAGGATTACTTTTGGCTTGTTTCATCCCTTTGCATTTCTTAATGCTTTCTCAGTCTTTGCGCGGAGCTAGTGGCTTTGAGCGCTATTTGGGGTTAACCGATTTTTGGGTATTCAAATTTGGTGAATGGGCACTCGTTATTTTGCTAGCCATTCATTTAGTTGGTGGGATTCGACTACTCATGATTGAGTTTGGTCCATGGCGCGGTCTTCGTAAGGCTTGGACACAGGCAGCCATCTTATTCGGCATCGCTTGCGGACTTCTATTTTTGTATTTAGCAAACTGATTGGGTAATGTGATGCAGTTACAAATGAAAGCAGTTGAAGAGGCTTGTAAGGAGCTTTATATCCGAGCATTAAAAGTTCTGCCAGATGATGTGAAGGCTGGTATCGAGCGTTTAAATCAAGGTGAGACAGATGCGCGTGCCCAGGTTGTCTTAAAAACCATGATCACTAATATTTCAGTAGCCGAGCGCGAGGATAATTTACTTTGCCAAGATACTGGCTTGCCGATTTACAAAGTGAAGATTGGTCGTAATGTTCAGCTTGACGGCATGGAGCTAAAGGCGGCGATTCGCAAGGGTTGTGAACGTGCTACTACCGAATATCCATTGCGATCTTCTGTAGTCCACCCAATCACTAGAAAAAATAATCACACTTCTTGCGGCATTGATATGCCTGCAATCAGCATTGATTTTTGTGATGACGATCAAATGCTTGAAATTGAGATGGTCCCCAAAGGAAGTGGCTCAGAAAATAATTCTTTTTTGAAGATGGCCATTCCTGCTGATGGTATTAATGGCGTAAAAGCCTTTGTGATTGAAAGCGTTGTTTCTGCTGGAGGCAAAACTTGCCCGCCAACCATTGTTGGAGTTGGTATTGGCGGCACTTCAGAGCAATGTGTTGCAATGGCTAAGCGTGCTGCTACAAGGGCATTAGGTACTGTTTGTAGCGATGAAGAGGGTGCTAAGTTAGAACAAGAATTAACGGCCGCCGTGAATAAATTAGGTATTGGCCCTCAAGGCTTGGGTGGCGATGGCACGGCATTTGCTGTTCATGTAGAGCTTGCTCATACACACATCACATTAAATCCCGTAGCTGTCAATATGCAGTGCCACTCGGCTCGTAGAGCGCGAGCAACTTTTACGCCTGACGGTGTGACTTACGGGTTCTAGGAGCAAAGATGGCCCATTACAACCTTCCAACTCCTGTTAGCGAAGCTGATATTCGTAAACTTCGCATTAACGACACAGTAACGTTGCAAAACACTTTGTTTGGTATTCGAGATGCCACGCAGATTCACTTATTCGATAAAGGCCGGAAAACTCGATTTGATTTGAGTGGCCATGCTGTCATCCATACGGCACCTAATGTACGCAAAGTTCCGGTTAGCACAGAATTTCCAGCTGGCTATCAGCCAATCTGCATTGGCACAACTACCTCAGATCGCATGGAGCGGTTTACCCGCCCATTAATGACTGAAAATGGCGTTCGCATGATTGTTGGTAAGGGTGGTATGCGAGAAGGGTCTGCGGCAGCCTTTCAGGAAATTGGCGGCGTGTATCTTGCAATTATTGGTGGCACAGCAGCGCTTGAGACGACTTGGATTGAGCAGATTGAAGATGTAGACATGGATGACCTCAATCCAGAGTCTCTCTGGCGTTTCAAGATTAAAGATTTTGGCCCTTTGCTAGTGGCGATGGATAGTCATGGCGGAAGTATTTATCAAGAAGTTAAAGGTGATGTTGCTCGTAATAAAGAGGCTGTATTGAAGAGTTTTGGAATTGCATCATGAATATCTCCACGCTTGAAACGGACATCCTGATTCTGGGTTCTGGTGGCGCAGGACTATTTGCAGCTTTGCATGCACATCAAACCAATCCAAATCTTCACATCACTATTGCTGTAAAGGGTCTGCTTGGTAAGTGCGGTTGTACCCGCATGGTTCAGGGTGGTTACAACGTAGCGTTAGCTGAAGGTGACTCTGTAGAGCGTCACTTTATGGATACGATTGAGGGCGGCAAGTGGTTATCCGATCAAGAGCTTGCATGGACTTTGGTCAGTAAGGCTGTAGAACGTATTCATGAGCTGGAAAATGAGCTCGGTTGTTTCTTTGATCGCAATCCAGATGGGACTGTGCATCAAAAAGCATTTGCAGGACAAACATTTGATCGCACAGTTCATAAGGGTGATTTAACTGGAATTGAAATTATTAATCGTCTTGCCGAACAAGTATGGGCAAGAGGCATTCATCGTCTCGAGGAGCACAGGGCTGTTGAATTGATTCATAGTACAGATGGCAAATTCCTTGCTGGCGTCCTAATGCTCAATATGCAAACTGGTCAGTTCACTCTCGTACGTGCTAAGGCAGTCCTTTTAGCCACGGGTGGTGGACCTACTATGTATAAGTATCACACCCCTTCAGGCGATAAGAGTTGTGATGGCTTGGCTATGGCGCTACGCGCAGGCCTTACTCTGCGTGACATGGAGATGGTGCAGTTCCATCCAACAGGAATGTTGGCAGGGCCTGGAACTAGGATGACTGGTACTGTTCTTGAGGAAGGTCTGCGTGGTGCAGGCGGATATTTACTCAATGGCAATCATGAGCGATTTATGGGTAACTATGATCCTCGTAATGAGCGTGCTACACGAGACATTGTTTCGAGATCGATTAACTCAGAGATTCGGGCTGGTAGAGCAACACCTAATGGTGGTGTTTATATTCAGATGAGTCATCTAGGGCCCGATAATGTCCGTCAGCAATTTAAGGGTATGGTTGAACGTTGCGCTGATAGCGGATTTGATCTTGCTGGCGACTTGGTGGAGGTGGTGCCAACAGCACACTACATGATGGGTGGCCTAGTATTTAAAAAAGATTGCAGCACAGAGTTGCCGGGATTATTTGCTGCTGGTGAAGATACCGGCGGTGTGCATGGTGCTAATCGCTTGGGTGGCAATGGGGTAGCTAATTCCACTGTGTATGGCGGTATTGCGGGTGAAGAGATGGCCAAGTGGGTGACTTCACAATCTTTCCAAGAGTGCAATATGTCGGAGGTTCTAGCTAGCATTGAAGCTCACGAATCTCCTCTCAAGAAACCTGCAGGTGATATTGAGATGATTCGCGATGCTCTGGCAGAGTGCATGTGGGACGATGTTGGAATTTCACGTAGCAGAGACAATTTGATTCAGGCTCGAGTTAAATTGGATGAATTAGAGCGGCAGTTGGATCAAATGGGTGTCGGCGATATTCAGAGGCAGTACAGCATTACTTGGCAGGATTGGATGAATTTACGCAATTTGATCCTAGTGAGTAAGGCGGTAACTGAGGCGGCTCTCTCAAGAGAAAATTCAAGAGGTGCTCACTATCGCGATGATTTCCCCGAGCCGGGGCCATTGGAGAGTTCCTATTTCACTGCGGTGCAGTTAAGCGATCAGGGCTTAAGAATTGAAAATAGACCAGTTCAATTCACCATGATTAAGCCAGGCGAGACGATCTTAGTTGAGAGTTAATTATTTTTGATTTAATCGAACCACTCTCATTTGCGCTAGCAGTATTAATTGTTCTGTGCGCATTCTTTATCTTTGGGGTGTCAGGATTCGGATCCTCAATAGTGGCAGTCCCACTCCTGGTTCAGATGTACCCCTTAAAAGTAGTTGTGCCAATGATGGTATTGGTTGACATCTGCGCTTCCTTGTATGTTGGCAGGAAGTCCTCAGGTGACGCCGATATTCAAGAGCTGAAATGGCTATTTCCTTTTAGCGTTATGGGTATGTTCTTGGGAATTTTTTTGCTGGTTAAATCCCCAAGCGAACCTTTGTTATTGATTCTTGGATTATTTGCAGCGGTTAATGGCGTAAGGGTTCTCATTCAAAGGAATGTTGAAACGAGAGACCCCATTAGTAAATGGTGGGCATTACCCCTTGGTTTTTTGGGGGGTGCATTTACTGCGCTCTTTGCTACCGGTGGACCACTGTACGTCTCTTATCTAGGTCTTCGTATTAACAACCCTAAGATATTGCGCGCAACCATGGCGTTTGCCATCTTTATGTTGACCTTCTTGCGACTGATTCTGATGCTGGTAACTGGTCTGATATTAAGTTGGGAGGTAATCGGTTTGGCCGTGCTTCTGATGCCGGTAGCCTTTTTGGGAATATGGACTGGCACGCATGTCCATACCAGGCTGAGTAATTCCATGATGCGTATGGCCTACGGCTTAATCTTGGTATTTGCTGGTGCAATACTATTAATTAGACAGATTGCATAATTAATAGCGATAAAAAAAGCGAGGACGAATCCTCGCTTTTAAAAAATGCTTCAGATACTACTGGGTACTAATGTTGCGACCCTTAATCACTTTTTCCCAGTTAGCTGACTCAGCTTTGATTTGGGCATTAAATTCATCTTGAGTGTTAACAATAGGAGTGAGGCCATTCATATCCAAACTCTTTTTCATGGCTTCAGAGTTAACAGCTTTTACTGTAGCAGCGTAGATCTTATCGGTAATAGCCTTAGGAGTGCTAGCAGGAGCTACTAAACCGAACCAACCAGTGCTCTCAAATCCAGGGATACCACTTTCTGCGACAGTAGGAACATCAGGTAACTGTTTAACACGCTTAGAGCTAGTCACTGCGATAGGCTTAATCTGACCATTTTTTGCGAAGCCAGTAGCGGCAGTGAGGTTGCCAACCATAAAGTCAATTTGACCTGCTACTAAATCATTAATGGCGGCTGACTCACCTTTATATGGTACGTGGGTCGCTGGGATGTTTGCAGCATAGGTCAGATTTTCACCAGCCATGTGGACTTGGCTGCCAATACCTGCAGATCCAAAATTGAGATCCTTTGTTTTAGCGTAGGTAATGAACTCATTTAAATTCTTGACTGGAATTTTGTTGCTTACTGAAAGCATCATTGGACCGCTAGCCACATTGGTGATGTTTACAAAATCTTTGCTGTAATTAACAGGCAGTCTTTTGTAGAGATTAGGGTTTACTGTCAACATACTTCCGGAAGCAAGCATGATGGTGTAGCCGTCAGCAGGTGACTGCGCCACAAATTCAGCTGCGATGTTTCCGCCGGCCCCGCCTTTATTTTCAACAACGACGTTTTGCCCTAGATCCTTAGTTAATTGCTGCGCTAAGAGTCTTCCGAGAATGTCTGTAGTTCCCCCCGCATTAAAGGGAATGATTAATTTAATTGGCTTGGTGGGCCAAGATTGTGCTGTTGCTAGCTGTGGTAGCGCAAGGGTGAGTGCGCCGGCTAGTAAAACTAAACGTCTACTGAACTTATATTTTTCAATCTTAAACATCGGTGACCTCCAGTGGTAATTTGATCTTTGTATCTTATCTACTTAGACATCAAAAAAATACGCTTAATTGCTATTGTTTAGTTATATGCTTATATGTCACTACTGTCTCCTCCAACCATCATGATGCGCCACTTTGTATTCGTTGCGCTGCACAATGGATTACTGCTTGCAAGATATCTAAATCATCTATATGATTCAGATATGTCATCTATTTTGATCCTTAACAATCATTTAAGTCAAGCCTCTAAAACCCTGTGTTTGAAAGAATTGATTTTCATTGTTCTTGTTTTTAAGGCGTCAGCATGAATCTCACTTATTCTCAAATGCATGATTTAGCCGAGGCTGGTCTCAGAGCCTCTGGAATAGGCAGTAAGGCTGCTAATGAAACTGCACAGTTTCTAGCCCTAGCAGAATTAGATGGGCTTTCTTCCCATGGCTTGGCTAGGGTTGCGCAATATGCTGCACATGCAAAAAATGGCCGTATTGAGCTTGACCCCAAAATGAAGGTGCGACCTTTCAAGACTGCCGCGGCATTGGTGGATGCTTGTGATGGGCTAGCATTTCCAGCACTTCGTTTTGCGACTGACCTTTCTGTAAATTTGGCATCCAAAAATGGGCTTGGTCTGGTGGCGGTAAATAATAGTCATCATTTTGGAGTTGCTGGCCACTACGTTGAGGCCGCCGCCCGTGCCGGCTACATTTCCTTGTTATTTGGCAATACCCCCGCCGCGATGCCAATGGTTGGTGGTACTCGGGCTATTTTTGGTACCAACCCTCTCGCTGCCGCATTTCCGATTGGAAGTGTCGATCCCTTGGTGATTGATATGTCTCTTTCTGCTGTTGCGCGTGGCAAATTATTGATTTCAGCTAAAAATGGCCAATCCATTCCTGAGGGTTGGGCTCTAACTGCTCAGGGTAAGCCCACAACTGATCCTCAGGAGGGTCTCAAGGGATTGATGGTTCCTTTGGGTGGCGATAAAGGTGCATTGCTGGCGCTGATTGTTGAGTTGTTGGTAGTAGGACTTTCTGGCAGTCGCTTCTCCTATGAGGCGGATTCCTTTTTTGATGCTAAAGGCAACCGTCCGCGTATCGGCCAGTTGATATTAACCATTGATCCTGGCTTATCAGGCCCTTCAATCTTTGCCAGCAGAATGAGCGATTTATTACAAACTCTGGCTGAAGATTCTGGCACCCGCCCGCCAGGTCAGCGACGTTTTAAACAGCGTGCTATGGGCCTTGAGAATGGCGTCACAGTTTCTGATGTAGTTGTGGAAGAAATTCAAACTGGTATTCGCCAGTTATGGACTAAGTAGTTTTTTATAAATGAGATTATTGAGGAGATAGTAATGATCCACTTTGTCGTGCATGAGCCAGCAGATGGCGTAGGTGTAGTAGTAGTTGAGGGTGTCAAAGCCGGGACTGATTTGATTGGTTGGGTGATGGATGGTGACCTAACTTTAAATATCAAGTCGGAGAGTGATATTCCTATTGGCCACAAAATTTCATTGAATGATTTCAAGCCAGGTGACACTGTAATGAAATACGGCGTTGATATTGGCAAGGTGGTAGCTCCAATTAAAAAAGGTGAGCACCTTCACGTTCAAAACGTTAAAACTAAGCGCTGGTAATCCGGCACCTTATTTACCTATTCATTGAGAGAGATATAAAAAATGACCAATTTAAAAGACGCGACCTTTTTAGGCTACCGCCGCGAAAACGGCCGCATGGGTATTCGTAATCATGTATTGATTTTGCCTTTAGATGACTTGTCTAACGCGGCTTGTGAAGCAGTAGCAAACAACATCAAAGGTGCAATGGCAATCCCGCACTCCTATGGCCGTTTGCAGTTCGGAGCTGACTTAGACTTGCATTTCCGCACCTTAATTGGAACTGGCTGCAACCCTAACGTAGCTGCAGTCGTAGTTATTGGTATTGAGCCACAGTGGACAAAGATTGTTGTAGACGGCATCAAAGCTTCTGGCAAGCCAGTAGAAGGCTTCTGGATTGAAGGTAATGGCGACACTGCAACTATTGCTTCTGCAAGCAAAGCTGCCTACAGCATGATGAAGCATGCATCTAAGCAAAAACGCGTGTCTGCACCTCTATCCGAGTTGTGGGTATCTACTAAGTGTGGCGAGTCCGATACCACTTCTGGTTGCGGTGCAAACCCAACTGTTGGTGATGCATTCGATAAGCTTTATGAAATTGGCTCTACCTTGGTATTTGGTGAGACTACCGAGTTAACTGGTGGTGAGCATTTAGTTGAGGCACGTTGCCGCACTCCTGAAGTAAAGAAAAAGTTTCGCGAGATGTTTGACCGTTACCAGGATGTGATTGAGCGTCACAAGACGAGCGATTTGTCTGACTCTCAGCCAACCAAAGGCAATATTGCAGGTGGTTTAACAACTATCGAAGAGAAAGCCCTCGGCAATATCCAAAAAATTGGTAAAAAATGTATTGTGGATAGCGTGCTTGATAAAGGTGAAGAGCCAAAGATTCCTGGACTGCATTTTATGGACTCATCATCAGCAGCAGCTGAAATGGTAACTCTGTGTGCTGCAGCTGGTTTCGCGGCCCATTTCTTCCCGACAGGTCAGGGTAACGTGATTGGCAATGCCATTCTTCCGGTAATTAAGATTTGCGCAAATCCAAAGACTGTTCGTACGATGGGTGAGCACATTGACGTTGATGTGTCCGGCCTATTGCGTCGTGAAGAGAATATGGATGATGCAGGTAACAAGCTATTGGACTGCTTAAAGCGGACAGCTGATGGTGAGTTGACTGCTTCTGAGATTCTCGGTCACCGTGAGTTCGTATTAACACGTTTGTACGAATCAGCTTAAGACTTAGCAATGAAATCCCTGACCGCTTATCAAGAAGTAAAGCAAAAGATCACCGAAGATCTGGTCAGGGGTCGATATCCTATGGGGCAGGCATTGCCTGCTGAAAAGGATTTATCAAAAGAATTGGATGTATCTATAGGAACCCTGCGCAAAGCGGTAGATGAGTTAGTCGCGGAAGGTATCGTGGTCCGTCGCCAAGGCAGGGGAACCTATGTTGTTGAGCATGACCTCAAAAGACTGTTGTATTACTTCTTCCATGTTGTGAAGCATGACATCGAAAAGAAGGTTTACCCCAAGGTTGAACTTGCATCCCTCAATAGTGCTGCTGCAAATAAAGAAGAGGCTGGTAAGTTGCAAATCAAGGAGGGTACTCCAGTTTGGAGAATTACGAACCGCCTTTCTCTTGAGGGGCGATGCGTCATGATCGATCAGATTACCTTGGACAAGAAACGGTTTAAAAATCTCACGCGTTCAGATTTTATTGATCGAACTGGCAGTATCTATCAGATGTATCAAGCGCAGTATGGACAGACGGTTGTTCGCAGTAGTGAGCGTCTTCGCGCCGGGCTAGCTGGTAAGCAGCATGCTGAATGGCTTGGCCTGAATGCGGATTCGCCGGTCTTAATCATTCGAAGGGTTGCCTTAGGCCTTCAAGATGATCCGATAGAGTGGCGCGTCTCTACACTCAATACCACGCAGCATGAGTATTTCAGTGAGTTGGTGGTTTAACTTTCATGCTCAAATCAACGCAAAAGAATATTCCAGGCCTGATGGTCTGTTTAGTAATTGCCATGTCAACCAGTTTTCTGTCTGAAAATTATGGTGGCCCGCAATTGTTATATGCCCTGTTGATTGGTTTGTTACTCCACTTTTTATATCTCAACGATACAGTCAAGCCAGGAATCGATTTTTGCGCCAAAACAGTTTTGCGTTTGGGTGTCGCTTTGTTAGGTATTCGAATTACATTTGCCGATATTGGTGCAATTGGTATCAATACTGGATTAATGGTGATGTTTGCAGTAGCTGCCACCGTATGCCTTGGCTTCTTCATAGCAAAATTTTTAAAGCTCTCACCAGATTTTGGTTTGATTGCTGGTGGATCAGTGGGTATCTGCGGTGCATCCGCGGCCCTGGCAGTGGCATCTGTGCTTCCTAAAACCAAAGAGAACGAGCGGTTTACCTTGCTGGTGGTGGTCGGTGTTACCGTACTCTCCACTATTGCCATGGTGCTTTATCCATTTGCATTACAACTATTGAGTATTAACTCTTTGCCGGCTGGAATCTTTTTAGGCGCAACAATTCATGATGTTGCGCAGGTGGTTGCTGCTGGGATGTTATTTGGACCTGAGGCAGGGGATGTCGCTACGGTTGTAAAGCTATTCCGGGTTGCACTCCTTCTGCCGGTGGTTTTGTTTATTTCTATTTTCTTTGGCGCCGAGAAATCATCTCAGCGTTTAGGTTGGGGGAGCTTACGATTAATCCCAACATTTTTACTGGGATTTGTAGCCCTATCTATCGTTGCTTCGATGCAGATACTGCCACTACAAGTTACTCAATCCATCGCTGATTTATCTCGTTGGATGCTGGTAATCGCTATTGGGGCGGCTGGACTAAAAACCAATTTTCAGGAACTGGCTAAACTTGGTTGGCAGCCTGTCGTGATGCTGGTTGTTGAAACTATTTTTATAGCCACCATCGGCTTAATTTTCATTACTAGTTCTCTGTAATTTATTTAAGCATAAGAGTTTTCAAACTCTTCCATCTTGATGGTCGTCATCAGGAATAAAATTCTGCGTTGAAAGCTCTTTCGTTCAGCTACATTTTCATGCGGCAACTGATCGTGCTCTTTCAGCAGCTTAGTAATGATTGGGTTGTAATGCTCGCGTACGGGGGACATCTCTTTATTCCTTGGTAAATATCTTGTTAAAGATAATTTACCAAGGGGTCTCTATATCCACAAGAAATATATCCCTATAAGCTAATTACTTTCGGGTATAAAAAGTATTACTTTTCCACAAAGGCGCGCTCAAACACATAATCACCTAATTGACCTAGGCTCGGAGAAACCTTGAAGCCTTTGGCATCGAGCATCTCTGCAGTCTCTTTGAGCATAGAGGGGCTGCCACAGATCATCGCACGATCTACTGCTGGATCTAGTGGGGGCAAACCAATATCTTTAAAGAGTTGGCCAGATTCAATGGCGGTAGTTAAACGGCCGGTGTGCTTGAATGCTTCGCGTGTAACAGTTGGGTAGTAGATCAATTTTTCACGAATGATTTCACCAATGTATTCATCTTGAGTGAGCTCATTCTTAATGTAATCACCATAAGCCAGTTCGCTCACTAAACGTACACCATGAATGAGTACGACTTTTTCAAACTTCTCGTAAGTATCTGGGTCGCGAATGATGCTCATGAATGGCGCTAACCCTGTACCCGTACTAAACAGGTAGAGATGTTTGCCTGGATTTAGGTCATCAATGACCAAGGTGCCAACAGATTTTTCGCTCACTAAAATAGGATCGCCAATCTGAATTTTCTGGAGGCGTGAGGTGAGGGGGCCATCTTGAACCTTGATGCTCAAGAACTCTAAGTGCTCTTCATAATTAGGGCTCGCCACACTATAGGCGCGAACCAAAGGCTTGCCTTCAACCTCTAAGCCAATCATTAGAAAATGCCCGCTACGAAAGCGTAGGCCCTTGTTTCTAGTGGTAGTGAAGCTAAAAAGGGTGTCATTCCAGTGATGAACAGTAAGGACGGTTTCGGTGTTGTAGGCTGCCATAAATGCTTGATTAGTGAGGTGTAAACCTTAATTATCCTCATTCTGAGCATGGTTCTATAGATATAAAAGTATTTAGCTTATAAAAAGGGATTCTTTTACTTATAAACGCCAAGCCCATAAGATCCTCATGTACCTATTTAAAGGAAGTCTTATGTCCACAAAGCCAACGAGCGAAAAATCTTTATTTTTAGCCTTAGCTAGAGTTTTACTGGGTTTGGCTCTTTTGAGCTTATCTACTCATCTTGCCCTGGAAAGCGCTAGCTATCTTGAGGTGCTTAACCAAAGTGGCCTTAATCAATTCCATGCTTTTGGTTTATTGGTCTGCGTTAGCTTTTTTTCGGGAGTGTTTTTAATTGCTCAGCATGTACTGGCTCAGGATCGGGCTTATGTTGATGAGGCTTTTGAAAAGGCCATTACTTACTAATTGAAGAAGGTTGTAGGCCTATCCATGTATAGGGGCTCCTCAGAATTTAGCGTCTAGCTCTCAACCCCAATCTTTTCCTGTCAGCAGTCTCTAGATAGTTAAGCGAGAACCATCTATATATCAATAAAGATATATAGATTCTACATTTAATTATTTGTTGAAATATGACTAAAACTAGACAATGTGCAGGCTATGTATAAATACGACCATATTGACCAAACGCTGGTAGATCAGCGGGTTACCCAATTTCGAGACCAGGTTGAGCGCCGCCTTAACGGCACTCTCGCTGAAGAAGAATTCCGCCCACTCCGGCTTCAAAACGGCCTCTACCATCAGCGGCATGCTTACATGTTGCGCGTTGCTATCCCATATGGCTTATTGAGTTCTAGACAGTTACGTACTCTCGCTTTCATTGCGGATAAGTATGACCGTGGTTATGGCCACTTTACGACTCGTCAAAATATTCAATTTAACTGGGTGGAGCTGGAACAGACTCCCGATATCTTGGCTGAGCTAGCCAAAGTCGAGATGCATGCCATTCAAACTTCGGGGAACTGTATTCGTAATATTACGAGCGATGCTTTTGCCGGAGTCGCGGCTGATGAATACGTCGACCCTAGACCTATCTGTGAATTACTCCGTCAATGGTCAACACTCCATCCAGAGTTTGCGCACTTGCCACGTAAGTTCAAATTTGCCATTAACGGTGCCAAAGAAGATCGCACTGTATTGCTTTGTCATGACGTGGGTATAGAGCTTCAGAAAAATCCCAACATCAACAATGGTGAGTTGACGGCAAATATCTATGCTGGTGGTGGCATGGGCCGTACCCCGATTCTGGGTTCCTTGATTAAAAAAGATGTGCCATGGCAAGTCCTACCCAGCTACTTAACAGCACTTCTAAGGGTCTATAACCGATTTGGTCGGCGTGACAATCTGTATAAGGCGCGGATCAAGATTTTGGTCAAGGCTTTAGGTCCAGAAGAATTCGCACGGCAAGTGGAGGGTGAGTGGACTCAACTGCATAATGCAACTAAGCAGGGTAAAGATAACTTCTCACAAGCTGAGTGGGAGCGTGTCGCTAAGCACTTTACCAAGCCAAGTTACAAAACACTTCCAGCATTGAGTGATGAGCAATTACAGTCTCATGCCGAATCTAGGTTAGATGCCAATGAGAAGATTGCATTTACTCGCTGGCTAGAGCGCAACGTAAGGCCGCACCAAGTCCCTGGTTACGCCCCAGTCATTTTGTCGCTTAAGCCACATGGCACTGCTGCTCCTGGCGATGCCACTAGCGCGCAAATGAATGCCATCGCTGACTTAGCCGACCAATATAGTTTTGGTGAGCTTCGTGTAACGCATGAACAAAATTTAGTTTTAGCTGATGTGGAGCAAGCAGAGTTGTTGAATCTTTGGCGCGCCGCTAAAAACTATAATTTAGTACTGCCTAATATTGGCTTGCTCACAGATATCATTGCCTGCCCAGGCGGTGACTTTTGCTCACTAGCCAATGCCAAATCTTTGCCGATTGCTAAAGCAATTCAGGAGCGATTTGATGACTTGGATTATTTGCATGACTTAGGTGATATCACCTTAAATATCTCTGGCTGTATCAATTCCTGCGGCCATCATCACGTTGGCAATATCGGAGTACTCGGCGTTGATAAGGATGGCGAAGAGTGGTATCAGATTACATTAGGTGGTGATCAAGGTAATGATGCATCTATCGGAAAAGTCATTGGACCTTCTTTCTACGCTAATGAAATTCCGGATGTGATGACTAGCATCATCAACACTTATGTAGAGCAGCGCTCGACTGACGAACCATTTATTGAGACCTATCGCAGATTGGGTGTGATCCCATTTAAGGAAGCCGCCTATAAAAATAATGGCAAACACTCCAAGGGCGCAGCGGTCTAATTACAAATACACTATGAACCAAAAAATTATTTATTACCCTAAAGACGGAAAGCCAAATTTGATTGCCAATGAGTGGCAGGTATGGGATGGCGAACGCGATGAAGGTGGCATTCCAGATTTGGAGCATGGCTTTCATAAGGTTCTAGTGCCATTCCATTGGTGGATTACACGCTATAAAAATGCTGACATTATTGAACGTGCCAATAAAGGCGAGATTGGTGTTTGGTTTGCTGCCGATGATGACATTCTGAAGCACTCTGAAATCATTGAAGAGGGCAAATCTTTCTGGCCAGTGATTGGGGCGCATTTCCCTATTTTTAGAGATGGTAGAAGCTTTAGTACTGCCGCTTTACTAAGAGATCGCTTTGAGTGGCAGGGTGAGGTGCGTGCCATTGGCGATGTCTTGATTGATCAACTCTTACAAGGTGCGCGGGTTGGCTTTGATGCCTTTGAATTACGCCCCGATCAAAACCTCGATATTGCCCTCAAGCAGTTTGATCTTTTTTCGGTAGTGACGCAAAACAGCTGGCGCGATCAACGCGCCACCATTGCTTAAGCACCTCAGAGAAACAGCGAATGTCTACAACTCACACTCCAGAACTTGGTAAGGTTTTTTTAGTCGGGGCAGGCCCTGGGGCTGCAGACCTCATTACTTTGCGTGGTGCAAGATTATTGGCGCAGGCGGACATCGTGTTTCACGATGCCTTAGTAGATCCAACAATGTTGGAGCTTTGCCCTCAGGCAACTAAAGTTGCCGTAGGTAAGCGTTGCGGCAAACTCTCTTCCGCACAGCATTTTATTAATAAGCGCTTAGTGGATGCGGCAAAAAAGTATCAAATCATTATTAGACTAAAAGGTGGCGACCCGATGATGTTTGGTCGTGCTGATGAAGAAATCCAAGCACTCAAGCTAGCTGGTATTGAAGTGGAAGTCGTGCCTGGCATTACTGCTGCTTTAGCTGGTGCTGCTTCTATGCAGCAATCACTCACCTTGCGAGGCGTTAGTAGAAGTGTAGCTTTTGTCACTGTAGCGCAAGGACGAGGCCTAGGCGGCGATAATCCTTCAAAATCAGAACATGCCCCTCTGGCGCAACCCAATGCAGATACCTTGGTGTATTACATGGGGCGTAAAGATGCAACAAGCATTGCTAAGCAATTAATTGAGAGTGATGCCAGGCACGATGATGGGACGCCCGTCCATATTCTGGAGGCCGTCAGCACCAAGAATGAACGTCATTGGTCCAGTACTCTCGGCCAATTGGCTAAGGGTGAAGCAAATGAGTGGTTTAACGCCGCTTCACCAGCGTTAATTATGATTGGCGAAGCTTTAAGACAAAAGCCACAAGTACTGTCCTCAGAGTTAGATGGCTCTTGCAGCGTACTCAATGATGGACTGCAAAACAGCATCGTCCTCACCAACTGCCGGCGTAGCGCTTAAAGTAATTTCAGGAAATTTTTCACGACAAGCGGCGAGTAGGACGGGAAAGTCATTACGTAAGTGGCCGCCTTGCCCAAAAAATACGGGTAGAACCGTAATCTCTTTGGCCCCCTGAGACACTAAAAAACCTACAGCTTCCTCAAGGCTTGGCTCCATCATTTCCAAAAAGGCGAGCTCAACCCCTATATTGGAATGCTGCGCCACCCATTTTTCCTTTAAGCGGTCAAATGGTTCACGCCAGCGAACATCACGGGCGCCGTGGCCAAATAAAATGAGAGCTTTCATGTAGTCCTTCTGATTGATATTTTTTAATGTTTCAAAGCTTACCCTGAATTTCATTGAGTGTCTTTAATGCCGTGATGATAGGGTGTTTGTCTTTAAAACAAACGCGACATTTAAGATAGCCATCACTAGCTGTTAGGGTAGACTGTGACATTCTCCCTATACCGCTTTAGTAATGAACACCTTGGCTCCAAAATCTATTATTGAACGCGGCGCTTGGTATGTCGTCATTCAGGCAATTCTGATTGGTTTGATTTTGCTTGGCCCTAAGGGGCCAGATTTACTGACTTCCGAGTCTCTCAAAAATATCTTGATGTCGTCTGGTATTTCGGTTGGCCTGATGTCAATCTTGGTGATGCTGATTGCAGTGATCAATCTGGGTAAAAATCTTACCCCCTTGCCATGTCCAAAAGATAATGCGCAGTTAGTACAGTCTGGCCTCTATCGTTATGTTCGCCACCCCATTTATTTTGGAGTGCTTCTGGCAGCACTTGCTTGGTTCCTGATCTTCCCTGGCGTGTATGTTTTGGCTTATGCAATTGCCTTATTTGTTTTATTTGATGTCAAGGCGAGAAGGGAGGAGATTTGGCTGGTAGAGCGCTTTCCTGCCTATACAGCATACCAATTGAAAGTTAAAAAATTAATTCCAGCAATCTATTAAGATAGTGTTTTAAGTTATTGGAGAGTATATGAGCGGCGAACCCTCTGTAAGGCTTGTTCAGCAAGCTGATTATCAATTTGCGATTTATTACAACGAAGAGCGGGATCCTATATATGGTGACGAGCCACCGCCATTAGGTACATCTCAAGGCGCTACTCCGTCACAGTTCTTGCTCGCTGGTGTTGCAAACTGCCTGTCTGATTCTCTATTGTTTGCCCTCCGAAAATTTAAGCAAAATCCAGAGCCAATTGAAACCAAGGCACGTTGCGAGATTGGAAGAAATGAACAAAACCGCTTACGCATTCTGGCGATCTACGTTGATATTCATATTGGTGTTCCAGGTGCAACTTTAGAAAACCTGGATCGAGTGTTGGCTCAGTTTCAGGATTTCTGCACCGTATCTTCTAGTGTTAGCCTGGGTATTCCAGTCAATGTCACGGTTATCGATAGCGAGAACACAAAACTATATCCAGCAAGTTGAGTTTTCCAGGCCTATCAATAGAAAAAGCCGCAGAGGAGTCTGCGGCTTTTTAATTTCTAAGAATAGAGTTTGAATTAATTACTCTTCCTCGCGACGCAGGTGAGGGAACAAAATCACATCACGAATATTAGGTGCGTCAGTCAGTAGCATGACTAAGCGATCAATACCAATGCCACAACCGCCTGTTGGGGGCATGCCGTATTCCAGTGCACGAATGAAGTCATGGTCAAAGTACATCGCCTCTTCATCACCCGCTTCTTTTTGCTCCACTTGCTTACGGAAGCGGTTGGCCTGATCTTCGGCATCATTTAACTCTGAGAAGCCATTGGCGATCTCACGACCGGTAATGAACAATTCAAAGCGTTCGGTAATGCCAGGACGTGTATCGGATTCACGAGCGAGAGGGCTGACTTCAATTGGGTAATCGATAATGTAAGTTGGCTCCCAGAGGTGTGACTCGGCAACCAATTCAAATAAAGCAAGTTGCAAGGCGCCAATACCGGCATTCTTCAGGGTTGGGGAATCTGGGTTCTCGCCACCTTTTTTCAATTCAGCACGAATAAATGCAGCATCTTCCAGTTGGGCTGGCTCATAGCTCTTATTGGATTGGCCGCAATATTTCAGAATCGCTTCGGTAATCGTGAGGCGCTGGAAAGGTTTGCTGAGATCAAGTTCACGACCTTGATGGTTCAGAACGGAAGTACCTTGCGCATCCATTGCAGCAGAGCGAATTAAGTTCTCCGTAAAATCCATCAGCCAACGGTAATCCGTATACGCTGCATAGAATTCCATCATCGTGAATTCTGGATTGTGACGTGGGCTAACTCCCTCGTTACGGAAGTTGCGGTTAATTTCAAAGACGCGCTCAAAACCACCTACAACCAAGCGCTTCAAGTAGAGTTCTGGAGCAATACGCAAGAACATTTGCATATCCAAAGCATTGTGGTGCGTAATGAATGGCTTAGCGGTAGCACCCCCAGGAATCGGGTGGAGCATTGGTGTTTCAACTTCCATGAAGTCCGCATCTAGCATATGGCGACGCAATGAGGCAATCGTATTGCTCCGCGCTCTGAATGTATTGCGGCTCTCTGGATTCACAATCAAATCAACATAGCGTTGACGATACTTGGTCTCTAAATCTGAGAGTCCATGAAACTTATCTGGAAGGGGGCGCAATGATTTGCTCAGCAGGCGCAGATTGCTGCATTCAACGGAGAGTTCACCCTTATTGGTTTTAAAGAGATTGCCTTCGGCAGAGATAAAGTCGCCCATATCCCAGTGCTTAAATGCACCATGAGTATCAGCACCGCTGATTTCATCATTGATGTAGAACTGAATCTGACCGCTACGATCTTGAATGGTCGCAAAACTGGCTTTTCCCATGACGCGCTTGAGCACCATACGACCGGCAACCTTGACATGCACCTTCTTAGCGGCTAATTCTTCTTTAGTGAGGCTGTCATAGTGAGTATGCAGATCTGCAGCTAAGTGGGTGGGTACGAAGTCATTTGGAAACGCTACTCCGCCTTCGCGTAACTTGGCTAATTTCTCGCGACGCTCGGCAATGATGTGATTTTCATCAACAGCTTCAGTGGCTGCCGCTTGGTTAGGATTGGAGTTCACTTGATCGTTCATATGCAATATTAATAACTGGAATAGGGGGAATGAATCAAACGCCTTGTTTCAGGCTGGCTTCAATAAAGGCATCAAGATCGCCATCCAATACTTTTTGTGTATTGGATATCTCAACGTTAGTACGTAAGTCTTTAATGCGGCTTTGATCGAGCACGTAGGAGCGGATTTGATGACCCCAACCCACATCGGTTTTGCTTGCCTCAAGCTTGTCTTGCTCTGCACGACGCTTTTGCATCTCATGCTCATACAAACGTGATTTCAACATCGTCATCGCTTCAGCTCTATTGCGGTGTTGGCTTCGGTCATTCTGACACTGCACCACAATTCCAGTTGGAAGGTGGGTTAAGCGAACTGCAGAGTCGGTTTTATTAATGTGCTGACCACCCGCACCAGAGGCGCGATAGGTATCAGTACGAATATCGGCTGGATTAACATCAATCTCAATCGAGTCATCAATCTCTGGGTATACATAAATACTGGCAAAAGAGGTGTGACGACCGTTTGATGAATCAAATGGTGATTTACGAACTAGGCGGTGAACGCCAGTCTCTGAGCGGAGGTGGCCGTAAGCATACTCACCATCGACTTTGATAGTGGCGCTCTTAATGCCAGCAACGTCACCGTCAGACTCTTCCAGAATTTCTGTTTTATAGCCTTTGCGTTCGCAATACTTGAGGTATTGGCGGAAGAGCATGCTGGCCCAGTCGCAAGCCTCTGTTCCGCCAGCACCCGCTTGAATGTCAATAAAGCAATTGCAGGAATCCATCTCGTTATGGAACATGCGACGGAACTCGAGATCATGGATGATCTTGCTGTAGCTCTCAACGTCTTGCTCAATAGCGCCAATCGTTTCAAAATCACTTTCTTCTTTGGCCATATCGAATAACTCGATGGCACCAGTGATATTGCTATTTAAATCAGTGAGGGTGGCAACAACGCCATCAAGCAATTTCTTTTCTTTGCCGAGGGCTTGTGCTTTCTTTTGATCATCCCAAATGGTGGGATCTTCAAGAATAGAGTTAACTTCAGTAAGGCGTCGTGACTTTACTTCGAAGTCAAAGATACCCCCGAAGTGCTTGCTCACGGGTGAGCAGATCGGACAGGGTATTTGAAATAATATTGAGTTGTTCGGCTTCCATCCCCTAATTATAAGGGGGTTATTGCAGATCAAGCCTCGTCGTGGGCCTCAACCATGAGTTGTACGCGAGCTTGACCCTGAAAGCGGTCTGTTACTAGGCGATAGGCCAGCTTGGCCTTGGCTGGCAAGGGCTGAGTCCGGTTGAACCAAACGCCGGTAAATGGTTTGCTGGCTAACTGGCCATCCCCAATCGGGCGAAGCTGTAAGCGTAGATGTTTTTCCTTCATGAGGCTTTGCTGTCCGACTTCAAATTCCCCATAAAAAATGGGCTGAGGAAAGCCCTGGCCCCAGATTTCTTCAGCAAGAAGATCGCCCGTTTCTGGCGTGAACTCAGAAAGATCGAGGGAGCCATCATGAATATGGCGACGCTCTAATAGTTCATCGTTCAGTAATTCATTGGCAACTTGTTGAAACATTCCATCAAACTTTTCAAAATCCGCTTTTCTGATGCTCAGGCCCGCTGCCATGGCATGACCACCAAATTTGAGAATCAGACCCGGCTCACGTTTAGAAACAATATCTAAAGCATCGCGTAGATGAAAGCCTGTCAATGATCTGCCGGATCCACGTAACTCTTCTCCGCTAGCACCATCTGCTGGAGCAAACACAATTGCAGGGCGATTAAAACGTTCTTTGAGGCGGGATGCCACGATACCAACTACGCCTTGATGCCACTCTGCATTCCAAAGACAAATGCTAGAGCGCTCGGCTATGGTACCTGCCAATTGATCTTCGGCGAGGTGGGCGAGGGCAGCTTCTTGCATGCCACCTTCAATGACGCGTCGCTCGCGATTAATGCGATCTAGTTCGTATGCAAGCTCAATAGCCTCTTCAGGTTTATCGCTGAGCAATAAGCGGATGCCTAGAGTCATATCTGCTAAGCGACCAGCGGCATTCAGGCGAGGCCCAATTGCAAAACCTAAATCAAAGGTATTGGCTTTTCGAGGATCTCGTGTTGCGGCCTGAAATAGTGCTTGAATACCTGCTTGTGACACTCCCGCGCGAATACGCTTTAAGCCATTGGAAACCAAGATGCGATTATTACGATCAAGTTGCGCTACATCCGCTACCGTACCCAAGGCCACCAAATCTAATAAGTTCTCGATTTTAGGTTGAGTCTCAGTAGTAAATTTTCCGCGCTTGCGAAGTTCTGCGCGAAGAGCCACCAATAAATAGAACATCACACCCACGCCTGCAAGCGCTTTGCTTGGGAATGTGCAGCCAGGCTGATTGGGGTTCACGATTGCAGTCGCTTTTGGTAATCGATCACCTGGTAAGTGGTGATCAGTCACGATGACTTCCATGCCCAATTCGCGAGCTCGATCAACACCAGCTTCACTAGCAATACCGTTATCCACCGTAATGAGATATTTGGGTTTTGGAGTTTGCTGCGCAGCTAAATCCACTACCTCTGGAGTTAGTCCGTAGCCCATCGTAAAACGATTCGGCACTAAGAACTGAATGGGGGTATCTGGCCCACCCAACATCTTTAAGCCTCTGAGCGCAACAGCACAGGCAGTGGCGCCATCACAGTCGTAGTCTGCCACCACCAGCATCGCTTCCTGACGCTCGAGAATATCGGCGAGTAGGGTGGCGGTGCTGATGCAGTTTTTCAACTCCACTGGTGAGAGAAGTTGTTTGAGATCTAATGAGAGTTCATCGGGTTTATCAATACCACGTGCTGCGTACAGTCTAGCCAGTAGTGGGTGTAAACCGCTTTGTTGCAACCAACTGGCCGTACGATCAGAAAAGGGGCGCTGAGAAAATACACTCATGTTGAGATGATTTCTAACCAAGTTAAGGGTGCTGATTTTTTCCAGAAGGCCCAAGATTTTTTATGTAGGTCTTTAGCTGTAAAGATTCTGTGGCGGGTTTGACCCTTTGGAAAATCGATAATTTCAATCTCATGCAATTCTTGATTGAGAAGCGCTTTGCTTAAGTTATCCCAAATGCTGTCAGGGCGATCAATCCACGCAAAGGCATTCTGAAGTTTTGAGAAATCAATTTCGTTCTGCTGGGAAATTCCAAGATACTTTGCCAATCCAGGTAGAAAGGCATGATCTCCATATATCTGATTTACTTTCTCAAACAATTGAGGAGTCTGAATATCCGCTAGTTTGCCGATGCCGCTAATCCACAGCGAGTTAATGCTGGGGTATCCGCGTTGCTCACGTTCTACATTGACTGCGTCAATATGCCAGAGCATCTGAATTTCATTCTGGAGTTTTCGCCAGAGTTTGGCAATTCCAATTTCACTCGTATCGCGTGGCATCCACCAATCGATATTGCGCCCATGTGCTTGATCAATGGAGTGCGTAGCTAGACTGGCAAAAGGCCCTGCTGGAATAAACCAATCACGCTGCCCTTGGAATAAGACTTTGCTGCCAAAATCCTCTTCAATAAATGGGAGGGCAACATTTAGTAATCCGGCAGATTCATTTTCAGTCAGATCTATCTGACTTTGTGCCATCAAAATCAAGTGATCTCGGGTAGCGTGCAGGTGCACCGGTTGAAGGCAGGCTATGGTTTCAATTGGATTGATCGTCAAGTCACTCTGACCTAATAGCAATACTGGAGCTATTGGGAGTCTATCGCCCAATAGAAACCGCTCTTGTGGCAGTCCACTTGGCGGGGTATTCTGGTCCAGTCCAGCGTCAATAGCATCTTCCCCTGACACCATCAGGGTAAAGCGTCGCAAAGCACTTGCTGGGGAGGTCAAATTAGCAGTCATTCCCCTGATTTTAGGTGGCATTTACAGTTTCCATTGGTTTGCTCGTTTAATTCACTAAACTGTATATATGTTGAGACTTCCTATTGAGCTAGAAATTGGCCTGCGCTACACCCGATCCAAGCGTCGGAAGACCGTGGGTAAGCGTGATGGCTTCCTCTCTTTTATCTCCGGAATCTCCACGGCAGGTATTGCTTTAGGCGTTGCCGCCCTGATTGTGGTGCTTTCGGTCATGAATGGCTTCCAAAAGGAAGTGCGCGATCGGATGCTTTCCGTCCTTTCTCATGTTGAAATTACTGCCCCAGATGGCTTGGCCAATTGGGAGCCGATTGCACTGAAGGTGGCTGCTCAGCCTCACGTTGTTGGTGTCGCCCCAATGGTGAGCTCACAGGGCTTATTGAGTCGCGATAGTGTGATGCGTGGCGTCGCTATTAGAGGTGTACTTCCAAGCGAAGAAGGTAAGGTTTCTGATTTACCAAAACAATTTGTTACCGGCAGCATTGAGGATCTCAAGCCGGGGACTTTTGGTGTTTCCCTAGGTGCACAACTTGCCAATATGGTTGGCGCACGTGTTGGCGATCGTATTAATCTGATCGTTCCAGAAAGTGATCTCACTCCAGCAGGTGCCATGCCTAGAATGCGAACACTTCAAGTCGTCGGCATTGTGGATAGTGGCCATTATGAGTACGACAGCTCCCTTGCCATCATGCATTGGAAAGATGCCGCCGCTTTATTGCGTTTACAGGATCCATCTGGTTTGCGCGTGAAGGTGGATGATATGCAACGTGCACCAGAGATTGCATCTGAGTTAGCTCAAGTTGTTCCGCAAGCATTGTGGGTAAGTGATTGGTCAAGATCAAATCGCAATTGGTTTGCAGCAGTTCAAACTGAAAGGAAGATGATGTTCATCATCCTGACTTTGATCATTGCTGTGGCAGCCTTTAATTTGGTTTCTACCTTGGTAATGACGGTGAATGAGAAGCAGGCCGATATCGCCATCTTGAGAACGATGGGCGCAAGTCCAGGACTCATTCAGCGCATCTTCTTGGTACAGGGATTGGCGATTGGATTGCTGGGCTCTCTAGCCGGTGTTGGTTTGGGGCTCCTTATCGCCTTAAATATTGATGTGATTGTTCCAGCTATAGAGGCAATCTTCCGAGTGCGCTTCTTGCCCCGCGATGTCTACTTTATTAGTGAGTTGCCTTCGGATGTGCGTTTATCTGATGTGGTGACAGTGGGCTTAATGGCTTTCGGCCTCTCTATATTAGCAACCCTGTATCCAAGTAGACGTGCCGCCCAAGTTCAGCCTGCGGAGGCATTGCGCTATGAGTAATTTCAAGAATGAAAAAAACAGTGATGTGATTCTGAGTGCATCCGACCTAGCAAAGACCTATGGCAAAGGATCAACAGCAGTTGATGTTCTTAAGGAAATTGATTTACAGGTAAACGCTTCCGAAAAGGTAGCAATTGTTGGCTCTTCAGGTTCAGGTAAGAGTACTTTGTTGCATTTATTGGGTGGTTTAGATACGCCTAGCTCAGGGACAGTCATCTTGGCTGGAGAAAATCTCCATCAATTGCCAGTGAGAAAACTAGATCAATTGCGTAATCAGAGTTTGGGTTTCATTTATCAGTTCCATCATCTCTTAGATGAATTCAGTGCTGTTGAAAACGTCGCCTTACCTTTACGTATTCGTGGATTGAGTAATGAAGAGTCTATGGAGCGTGCCAATACGATGTTGCATGCGGTCGGTCTAGCTAAGCGAGTTCAACATACCCCAGGTGAGCTATCTGGTGGTGAGCGCCAGCGAGTGGCGGTAGCTCGTGCCTTAGTGGGTAATCCAGCTTGCGTCTTAGCAGATGAACCAACGGGTAATCTCGATACCGAAACTGCCGATGGTGTATTTGACTTAATGTTGGATATTGCTCGTGAGCAGGGCACTGCTTTCGTGATCGTGACCCATGATCCTATTCGCGCTAAACGTTGTGACCGGATTTTGCATTTAGAGCGTGGAGTATTAAAGACTTTCGCGCAATGAGCGAAGTTGGTAAAAAGCTCGTATGGGTTGATACCCATTGCCATCTAGATGCGCCGGAGTTTTTAAGCTCTCTTCCTGAGATTGTTTCAAGAGCGGCTAGTAAAGGCGTTAAAGCCATTTTGCTGCCTACAGTTCAATCGTCTGATTGGCTTAAGGCTAGAGAGTTAGTAGACCAATTTAGCAATCAAATTCCTGGCTTGGTTTATACCCTGGGTATTCATCCGCTATATATTAAGCAAGCGCAAGAGAGTGATATTGATATTCTCAAGAAACAAATTGAGGGTTCATTAGACGATCCTCGATTTGTGGGCATTGGCGAGATTGGCTTAGATTATTTTGTTGAGGGACTTGATCCGCAGCGCCAAGAATATTTCTTTCATAAACAACTCGATTTGGCTCAACATTTCCAGTTGCCAGTCATTTTGCATGTGCGCCGCTCACAAGATGCGATTCTCAAAGCCCTACGCAAAAGAAAAGTCCCCAGCGGTATAGCGCACGCTTTTAATGGTAGTCATCAGCAAGCCGAGCAATTTATTGAATTGGGTTTCAGGTTAGGATTTGGTGGGGCGGCAACCTACGATAGAGCATTACAGATTCGCCGTCTTTTAAAAGAATTGCCGCTTGAGAGCATTGTTACTGAAACGGATGCGCCGGATATTCCGCCGGCATGGCTTAGAGAAGAGGGTGGGCAATTTAATGAGCCCGCTTTACTCCCCAGAATTGCTCAGCAATTAGCTGGTATTCGCGGTATTAATGAAGAAGTATTTTCAAAAGTAGTTTGGCAAAACGCAATGCAGGTATTGCCCCGTTGGTCGTTATTATTGGCTAACAAACTAAACCCACAGTCCGCCTCTTAAGAACTTGCGCATCAATATTGCGGCGTTCATCGCCGGGGGATCGCTTCTTCTATTTTTGCCTGCTGTGCCAGAGTATTGGCATTGGATATGCATAACAACCATCTTCATTTCTCTATCCTGCGCCTACATCAAGCGCTCGTTAATTCAATATAGCTATGTAAGCAGCGCATTACTCACCACATGCTGTTTTGCTTTGGGATTTGCTTGGAATGCACATTACGCACAAAGTCGACTAACTCATGTTCTTTCCATCGAGTACGAGGGTAAGGATCTTGTTCTTGAAGGCAGAGTCAATGCCTTGCCACAAAGTTCTCCTGGTGGCGCTAAGTTTTCTTTTGAGGTCGATCAGGCATGGTTAGGAAAAGAGTTCATTAATTCATTTCCTAGGCAGGTGTATTTAAGCTGGCAGCCAGCATGGCGTAACCCTCAAGATATCACCCAAATTATTCCGGGTCAGCGCTGGGAGTTCAAAGTCAAAATCAAAAGGCCATATGGGTCGCTCAATCCTTACACCTTTGATTTTGAGCGCTGGTCTTTTCATCAAGACTTTGGTCCCATTGGATCAGTGAGGTCCGGCAAGTTACTTCTTGAAAAAGAGATTGGCATGTCTGAGTTCGCTCTAGCCATGGAATATCAGCGTTGGAAATTAAGGCAAAAAATTGAGCGTCTACTTCCAAGGGATGCACGTTACGGTGGGGTGATTGCAGCGCTGGTCATGGGGGATCAAAATGCGATAGATCAAGAAGACTGGCGTGTATTTAATGCCACTGGTATTGGACATCTCATATCCATATCAGGCCTTCATGTAACGATGCTGGCCGGCTTCGGTGCGATGCTGGCCACCTTTTTATGGCGTCGTAATAATCTGCCCTTATTGATCCCTGTTGGGAAGTTTGCTGCGGCAGTAGGTTTTCTAACGGCATTTGTCTATGCATGGTTAGCTGGATTTCAGATTCCGGCACAACGAACGATGTATATGGTGGGCGTAGTTGCATTTGCTCTATGGTCAGGCAGAAACCCCCGATCATTTGATATCTGGTGGTGGACTCTCTTTGTTGTTCTACTGATTGATCCAATGGCACCCTATACGCCGGGATTCTGGCTCTCATTTGGGGCGGTAGCGGCAATTTTGTTCGCTATGCAGGATTCGGATGGTTTGTTGGGCCTACCCACTGGCAGAGAGTTGGAGCTTGATTGGCGGCATAGATTTTCTGAAGCACTTAAAGAGGCTTGTCGTGTACAGGTCGTTGTCACTATCGCACTTTTGCCATTGACTCTATATTGGTTTTATCAAGTCTCGATAGTGTCGCCATTGGCAAATGCAATTGCCATTCCTGTGGTGAGTTATATCGTGACGCCTCTGGCGATTGCGGGCGCCTTATTGCCTGACTTTATAGGTAAGTGGCTATTAATATCAGCCCATGCCACGATGGATTGCCTAGCTATCATGCTGGCTTGGATGGCTAATTGGAGATGGGCAGTCGCCTGGTTCAGTCAGCCTGCTTGGTGGGCGATAGCACTTACCACCGCTGGTATCGTCTTGGTGATTCGCCCTGGATCGATCAGAGGGAGTTGGATTTCCAGAGTCATCGGGCTCGCACTCACTATGAGTTTATTCATCCACCCAAGTCAAAACACCAATTTATCTACAGGTGAATTTCGAGCAACGGTACTTGATATCGGGCAAGGCACGGCAGTCCTCATTGAAACAAAAACAAAGCGATTGCTATATGACACTGGACCCATTCAAGGAAAAGATAATGCTGGCCAAAGAATTATCTTGCCGTATTTGAGGGGGAAAGTAATTAGTCATATTGATCGCATGGTGATTAGTCATAGCGATAGCGACCATATTGGAGGTGCTGCAACTCTGTTAAAAGAAATACGGTTTGACTCGATGATGGGATCCTTGCCAAGTGCCAATCCATTGCTCGCAAATTTAGAAGGTAGAAAGATTCCTGCGATCCCTTGTCGCTTTGGCCAGCAATGGTCATGGGATGGGGTGGAGTTTCATATTTGGCATCCGCATGAGCTAACAGTTTTTGAAGATCAACACCCTAGAAAGCCCAATGAAGTAAGTTGTGTTCTGGAAGTTCGTAACTCAAGCACTTCGTTCTGGTTAACAGGTGATGTTGAAAAGCAGGGTGAGGCTGATATTACTGAGCGCTTAACCCAAGAAGTACTAAGTGACTTACAAAACAAAGCGCTGATATTCATGGCTCCACATCATGGTAGCAAGACATCCTCATCCCAAGAGCTCTTAACCGCACTAAATCCTGATGAAGCATTTGCACAGAACGGCTATCGAAATCGTTATGGGCATCCACACCCAACGGTCACAGCCCGATATCAAAGTATGAATATTCCCTTCTATCAAACACCAATCACTGGTGCGCAGATTTGGGAATTTCCAGCTAAATGGGAGTTAAACGAGAGTGAGCCACTATTTTGGCGCCAGCATAGCCAGCGCCTATGGCATCGAAAAGGAGAGTAGATCGATATAAGCGTTTATGGTGTGTATGGTGTGTATAATTCAAAAGGACATGCGCATTAAGTAATAAATTGCAATAATAAAAAACCGCCCTCAGGCGGTTTTTTATTGAGTGTTTATGAAATTACTCTAATTCTAATTTCTGCTTAGCAACAACTCCTTTGTAGGTTGCAAGCTCAGCAGCCATTTCTTTGGAGAAGGCATCAGGACCATTCACGTTAATGATAGAACCGGTGTCTTCAATGCGCTTTCTGACAGTAGGATCCAAGACTGCTTTTTGAGCGGCTGCATAAATCTTATCCACCACATCCTTAGGCAGACCTGCAGGGCCTAATAGGCCGTAGTAAGCCATTCTGTTTGCTGGTGCTAAACCCACCTCAGCAAATGTTGGAACATTTGGCAGTTGTGCGATTCTCTTAGGTGCAGCAATCACAATTGGAATAAGGCGACCATCTTTGATGAAGGGGAGTGCAGAAGGTAGGTTGTCAAACATGATGGGCACTTGACCGGCTACAACATCAACGAGACCAGGGCCTGCACCACGGTAAGGAATGTGAACGATAAATGTTCCAGTCAAACTCTTAAATAACTCTGTTTGCAGATGGCCAATACCACCAGTACCTGAGCTCGCGTAGGAATATTTGCCAGGATTCTTTTTGATGACCTCAATAAAGGTTTTGTAATCCCTTGCTGGGAATGATGGGTTCACCACAATCACATTGGGTGTCGCAGCAATATTAGTAATTGCTGTGAAGTCCTTCAGTGGGTCGTAACCAATCTTAGTATTAATTGCTGGATTAGAGGCTGTAGTAGAAATTGTGGCCATACCTAGTGTGTACCCATCCTTCGGAGCACGTACCACTTCTAGTGCGCCAACAGAGCCGCCACCACCAGCTTTGTTTTCCACAATGACAGATTGACCAAGTTGCTTGCTTAATGGCTCAGCCATGCTGCGTGCAATGATGTCGGTACTCCCGCCGGGGGCAAATGGAACAACAATTCTGATAGGTTTGTTAGGGTAGTTTTGAGCGATCGCTCCAAAGCTAATGAGTGAGCCACAGGCTATCGCAACTAATTTACTGGTTAAGGTCATTGCTTGTTCTCCAAAATAGGTACTTCATGGGAATTGTTAATTCATTCTCGCACTTGGTATAGTGGACGACTAGGGTTATAGGAAGCAATTCCCACTGAGTTTAGGTTGTTTTGCTAATGCCCTTGGTGTAATCTTTAGGAAGAATTTTCTTGGTAGCCAAATACCTCAAGCGGGCTCAGGATATATTGAATTTACCTTCAATAATGTAAATTCAGAGTTAAATGCTGGCGTTAGTGATTTGCGAGGTTATTCTTTCACTCGTACTTTGTTATTGTTCCATCCTCTGTATACAATCAATCATTACTTTATGTGGATAACCTAGAAATATTATGATTAAGTCTCGCTCCGAGCTATTTTCTAAAGCTCTCAGATTTCGCGCTGAAGGTAGATTGTATGATCTTGCTGATGCTGGCTTGGATGATGTTTTTCGTGGAAGCGTTGATCGCTTTGTTGAGATCGCCTTTCGTCTTCAGGGCAGTTTGCGCGTTCTCGATGTAGGAGCGGGTCACGGCATATTGGTGGCATTTCTATCCGCTCTTGGGCACGAATGCCATGCAGTTGATCATGAGGACATGAGTGCGCGGTTTCCGCTTGCCTATGGCAGCAAAGATATTGAAATAAAGAATTCAATAATTGGTTTTAAGGTATGCAATATCGAGGTCGACCCACTCCCATTTGAAGACAATTCTTTTGATGCAGTTGTTTGTTGTCAAGTACTTGAACACTTTACTCACTCCCACCTTCCAGCTGTGCGAGAAATGCTTCGGGTTCTCGTTTCTGGTGGACTGCTTGAAGTTGATGTTCCAAATGCTGTTTCATTTCGCAATCGAAGTCGCATTATTCGTGGTCGCAATATTACCTATGACTATGCTGAGCATTACTTGCATGCCAAGCCAATTCTTTATGCAAATAAATCCTTTTATCCACTACGTCATAACCGCGAGTTCACTCGTGATGAATTGACATTATTGCTGGTTGAGGCTGGATTTAAGAAGGTTGACGTAACTTTCTTAAAGTCTCGTCGTTTGCGAACTGGGTTAAGTCGTATGCAGTCAATGGGGACTGCGCTGAAGGACTTAGTGCCATCATTTAGAAAGTCCTTGATTGGTTGGGCGGTAAAGTGACTCAACTTTTGCAACTGAGGTCTGGTCATATGGGCTTGGGACTTCTGATTGATGTAATTGGACGCTACGCAGTGATTGGTGTAGCCTTTGCCTTACCTATTTCCACTGCGCTATCCAATATATTTCTTGGACTGGTTTTGGTATGCTGGCTTGCTAGCGGTCAATATAAAGATAAATTTCGTTTATTTATAAATAATCCAATAGCGCTCGCCTCCACAGTGCTATTTACTTGGCTTGCAATAAGCCTAGTTTGGGTTGATGATCTTAGTTACGACCAAGTGCACTTTTTTCGCAAGTATTCAAACTTGCTATTTGTAAGTATTTTCATTTGGTTTTTTTTGGATAAGACTTGCCGATCCAAAGTCATTTTTGCATTTTCGATATCAATGCTGCTTACCCTAGCCTTATCGTATTTGGCGGCATTTGGTCTTTTGCCTTCGATGTCATGGCTGCATGCTACGCCTGGTAATGCTACGATTTTTAGGCTGCACATAACGCAAAATCTCATGATGTCGCTTGCCGCTCTAATTTTTTCACTGTTCTCTGTAGAGGCTTGGAGGGGTGGACGTAAATTTCTAGCGGCTCTCTGGGGGCTGGCCTGCCTCTTAGCTTTGATTAATGTGATGGTGATGGTGCAAGGCCGAACGGGATATCTTGTTGTAGCTGCATTTATTGTTCTGGTTTTCGGGCTGCGTGCTGGTTGGCGGGGGTTGCTAATTGCCGGCGCTTTAGTCTGTCTGGGCTCTTTTGCGGTTTATGAAGGTTCCGATTCAATGCGCAAAAGAGTTAACCTTGCGGTATCTGAATATTCAAATTGGCAATCTGAAAGACCGGTGTCTGATGGTAATTCAATCGGATCTCGATTAGAGTTTTATGTCAACAGCTTTAATTTAGTTAGCCAGCGTCCTCTGGTCGGTTATGGGCTGGGTAGTTTTCCCGTTGAATATAAGCGTCAAGTAGATGGTACCGGGAGAACTCCAACTAATAATCCTCACAATGAGGCTCTACTGCTTCTTGTTCAAGCTGGAATTCCTGCTTTGCTACTTTTTCTTTATTTGTTGGTTAGATTGGCATTGGCTGGTCGGAAAATGTCCTTGTTAAGCGAGCGTGTTTTAGCCCCAGCTTTGGCTCTTTGGATGGGGGTTGGAGGGGTCGTGAACGCCTTGTTAATCGATCATGCAGAAAGTCTCCTGTTTTCCTTGATGATGGGCTTGCTGGCTGCCGCCTCAATTGCATCCGACATTCCAAGATCCCCTGAAAATGGCACCCCAGTCACCAGTTGATTTGTGTAGGTAGCATCGGGTAGTTGCTATTGTGGTGTTCATAACTGCGTTCGAAGGGGAAGCTCTTGGCCAACTACAGCAGTCATGATTAAAAATTCCAATCTTAGTTACCATAATTTGCGCCTCTGTAATTGAATCACCCTCTGCGGGCGCCAGTATTTGCAAAGCCGTGTTTTAGTATCCCTAGGGTTGCTTATGGCACAGGAGAGATCAAAAAAGCTTTCAAGTCGATAAACCTGAAAGCTTTATGAATGTTGGTTGCGGGGGCAGGATTTGAACCTACGACCTTCGGGTTATGAGAGCCAGTGTCCCGAAGTACCAGACTTTTTACCCCTTATCCTGTATACCCTCTAGCCCCATCCCCTAAAAAGCACTAAACTAGGCACCAAAGTCATAAAGGGGTTAAAACACCGTGGGACGAGCCAAAATCGTAGAGGGGACTAAACAAAGTATCCCCAAATTCCCTGAAAAACTGGTCATTTTTAAGGTGGAGTGTTCCCGCTTTTGGTGGGCTCGGGTTTATGTCAATGGTCAGATGAGGATGAGATCGACCAAAACCGAGGTCAAAAAAGAGGCTATTGAGGTAGCTAAGGAGTTCTTCTACGAGCTTTTACAGAATAAAGGGGGTAAGGCTGGATCTAAGGTCAAAACCCGCTCTTTCTCTGGTCTAGCCGTTTCTCTACTGGATATTGAAAAAACGACAGCTAAGAAAAGCCTGTATTTGAACGATAAGGGAAAAATCAACAATTTCCTGATTCCTCATTTCGGTGAAAAACTCATTTCCGAGATCGACCACAAGGATTTAGTCGGGATGATGGAAAAGCTCAATGAAAAGGAGCTATCTCCAGCTACTAAGAAACATTACCTATCTTTGGTGAGTAAGATTTTCAAACACGGTGTGGAGGAGGGGGTGATCAAATCCATTCCTCTATTTCCTAAGATTTCGGAAAGACTGACAACGAAGGAAAAGCGTGATTTCCTGACGATGGGTGAATACACGAAGCTAAACAATACGGCTCGTGATTTAGCGAAAGACGGATTTGTAGTTCGAGGTGTTCCGATTACCGAAGAGATGAAACTCTTGAATAAGTTCATGGTTAACTCATTCTTAAGACCATCGGATATCAAAGTCTTAAAACATAAACATGTAAACCGTAAGACCGATAAGGATATTGATGGAGAGCCAGTCGAGTGGTTGGTTCTGACTCATCCAGCCACAAAGACAACGGCTCGTGAAGTACAGACAATGCCGGAGTGTGTCGAGATTTATAACGAGCTAGTAAAGTTTAGAAAAGCCGAACACACTAGAAAGCTTAAAGAAGCAAAAGCAATTCAGGATGATAAGAAGCGTCAGAAGGCTCTAGAGGAGCTTGAAGGATCACCGTACATTAACCCTGATGATTATGTTTTCTTCCCGACCTACCTCAATAGAACCACCATGATGAGTACTTGGGGTCGTCTCTTCCGTGAAGTAGTGGCTCAATCAAAGCTACAGGAAAAGACTGGAAAGAATATTCAGCTCTATAGTCTTCGTCATACCTCGATCATGTTCAGATTGATCTATTCACAGGTAGACACATTGGTTTTAGCTAAGAATGCTCGAACCTCACAAGCCGTTATTGAACAGTTCTATGGAGCCCATTTAACAACGGCTCAGGCTCGTAAACAACTACATTCATTTATTGAGAAAAAGCCTATAAAGATTAAAGTTGATAAAAATATTTCAGGGTAAATATTAGTTATGATTAGTATGAAATAATCAATCAATTAAGGTGTAAATAAAGTCAGGGTTTACGGAATGAGCTTACCAACCTATCAAAATTTTTATCCAATCCTTCTTAGGAATTCTTTAGAAGCTAAAACCGCTGATGAATATGTGGCTATCGTAGCCTCTGAATTAAATATTACTGAAGAGGACTTGGCGCTTCGTTACCCTAGTGGTGAAGGAATTATTAGAAATAGAGTTAGGTGGGCTATTCATTATTTAAGAAGAGCCGAGCTCTTAACTAAACCTAGCCGTGGGATTTATAAAATTACCGACAGGGGGGTTAATTTTCTCCATCAACATCCGACGGGTTTCAACAATAATGATTTATCTCAATTTGCTGAATTTAATGAATTCAGGAAACAGTCAGCTGTGGAGGCTGAGATTGACGGAGATAAACCGATCTTAAAAGCTGAAACATCTTCTGAATTAACACCTACTGACCGTTTAGAAATAGCCACTCGTGAGCTTGACGAAGATTTACAACGGGAGCTACTTGAAAGAATATTAGATCAAACCCCCGCTTTCTTTGAAAGACTGGTTGTGACGCTTTTATCTGGTATGGGTTACGGTAGTGAAGGAACTTTAGCTAAAGCGATTGGTAAAAGTGGTGACGGTGGAATTGATGGTGTGATTCACCAAGACAAATTAGGCTTGGATGTTGTTTATATTCAAGCAAAGCGATATGACACTCAAAACCAAATTGGTAGACCTGAGCTTCAAGCATTTGTTGGCTCTTTAGCAGGTCATCAATCCACTAAAGGTGTTTTTGTAACTACCTCATACTTTTCTAAACCGGCTCTCGAATATCTAAAAACAATTCAGACAAGAATTGTCCCTATCGACGGTAAGCGTCTTGTTGGCTTAATGATTGAACACCAGGTCGGAACTAGAATCGCTCAAACTTTTAATGTGAATAAGATTGATGAAGATTTTTTCATTGATTAATCACCACGACCATAGCTTTACTACCTTGGCTCTGAGAAACGGTAAACGATTGGCTCGGGGATTTCTTGATCAAATCGATCAGTTTGTCCTTTGATATAGACATCCCCGTTTTTTGAATCTGCTTGGCTAATTGATCCGACATTCTTTTCCTCTTTTTGTTTTTTCTTCTTATTCAATTCAACCCACTCTAAAAATCCCATCATCAATAAAGCTCCTTTCTTACTTTAGAAAAGCCTTCTGGGTTGTTGAAATGCTCGTTATAAAACCTCTTAAGAGCGTATCGAATGATTTCACTTCGGTTGTAACCCAGTCGGTCACATAACGAATCGAACTTCGTAACGAAGTCATTAGTGGTTCTAATTCCTAAAATTTGATTTCTATTTAAGACCTTTGACAAAGCGTCTCCTTGTGTTTTTGAAGGTATTTCTATTTAGGAGATTTTTAACGAAGGTAGTTCACAATAAAAAAACCACCCGAAGGTGGTTTTAATAAGATGGCTAGAGATTTCTAATCATCAGTAAGGGTTCCATTAGGTCGGATACTGATACCCTCAGAAAGATATACATCCTCTTCACCATCACCACCTAATGATGAATACATTTCAGATCCCCATGTATCTCGAGCCACCTTTTTTTGGGACAGAGTATTTTTAACTTCAATTTTTTGATTAAATATATCTGTAAAAAATAAATCCGAACAAGTTTCAATATGGCTGGATAGTCGTTCAGATAACAACTTCTTTTGGGCTGGATTCAAAATCTCAAAAATAAATTCTGGAACATTGTGGTCATCAATCCATGTTTTCAAGTTAGATTGATTGATGTTGTATTGAAATCTTTTATCTCCATGCACGGGTCCATCGAAATCGTAGTCATAGCTCGGATATTCCCTTTGTAGAAGAAGATTTCTAAAATCTGGAGCTAGTGTGAGGTTGTTAGAAAATTTTCTCTTGTAAAGAATGTTGTTGAATGTAAATTCAGACTCGTCAGTATAAGAAGGTGGAAAGACACCAGTAGATTCACCATCGACAACAATATCACCCAATATATCTAAGGTAAGCTCATTATCATTTTGGTCAACCCAGCATTCTCCATAATATTCAGGATCATAGGGATCAGTTATGAAGTTTGATAGTAGGTATTCACTGACTATTTCAATACCACCTGATTTTCCATAAATTCCATCAGTAGAATATTTTCCAATTGGGTTTAGTACCCCGCTATCTTTGAATGATAGAACAAGAATTTTATTAAACCGCTCCTCATCATTACATCTAAAAGAGATCGTGATTGGTTCATTGTTTATAGAATCAGTACAAAAGGAATTTAGATTGTCAGGAAGATTTGAACGAGTAATTCTTTCTTTTAATATGATGAAATGAAGGGAGAATTCTGTTTTATCTGAAATGGTTCTCATACTTCCTCGTTAAATGATTCATTAAGCTCTAATTTATAAAACCAACTATTGTTACCCCATTTAGTTGGGTTTGTTTTTGGATTCCAACTCGACCAAATTACAGGCTTGTCTCTAAGAGATTCAGCCACTTTTGTCATTAGTGGAATGTGTCTTCCAAAAGCCCCTCCCAATTTCGGATTAACTGTCTCTATACCATTTGTGATCTCTAAGACTAGGTAGATTCCAGTAGTTTTCATACCTAACTCTGATCCAGTTTTAATGTAATGATTTACTAAAATCCAAACAGAATCATCTCCATTAGTTGTACTAATTTCATCAGAAAGTTCTTTGGCTTCAACCGCTGATGTGTAATCTTCAATGGAGGTGTCGAACTCATTTTCCTTAAATTCATCCCAGAGAAGTCTTAAGTCTTTTGTCGATTTAACCTTAAGTGGCTGTTTTTTCTTTAAGAAAACTCCACCAACAGCCCAACCTGAATTCGGAATTTTATAAGTTGTGAATGGCTCGTCATAATTTCGACTCATTCTCTGAGCTGCCTTTTGAGCTTCTTCTTGTGTATTAAATACAATTTTTCCGTGATCTAAATTCACACTATTTCCTGATACTTTTTTTATGATTACTTCATATTAATTTAACTTTGTAGGTTCGGTAAATAAATATTCTCTTTAATAGGGGATATTTTGAAAAATCAATTACAAGCTCATGGAAAGATGTTCGGATTAGCTTTTAAGTCCATTACGAAAGAAGAATTTAACGAGTTAATAAAAACTGGTAGAGCTGGAGGCTTTTACAAGAGCCTCAAGGAATCGAATAACAGAGAAATAGTTCACTACGGCTTTTTCCAATGGGAGGGTAAGCCTTCCTTTGAAATTAAAGTGAACGAAGCTCGAATGGGTCTAAAAAAGACTCTGTTAACGGACTACGAACGAACCTATCTACCCATACTCGGTTCATCTAAGAAAACGACAGGTATGGAAAAATTCATCTATGTCTCGGAGAGTGGATTTAAGAATGGAAACTCGGAACTTGAATTTGATGGTGACTTTGATCCAAAAGAACTTAAATTTGAATATAAGAGATATGGACTTTATAACGGAACAATTTTCACAGTGATTAATCCAACATACAAGGGTGGTTACTTCAACTACATTTGGAACTGGTCTAGCTTTAGTTCAGACTACATAATTAGTACTCGAGGAAAACTTTTCGAGTTAAATTGATTTACCTTTCAGAAGATATTTGACCCAATTGATTGTTTGATCAACCTTAACTTTCTCTACAAGAACAGACTGGACAGTCTCAATCGAGTAAATATCCCTTTTAATTCGTTCCTGTAGATCGTTACTGTCAATAGACCAAAAGCGATA
The DNA here is from genome assembly GCF_018688455.1 of Polynucleobacter sp. AM-7D1. NCBI lineage: Bacteria > Pseudomonadati > Pseudomonadota > Betaproteobacteria > Burkholderiales > Burkholderiaceae > Polynucleobacter > Polynucleobacter sp. AM-7D1. The sequence continues at coordinate 1,270,369 of NZ_CP061319.1, read as the reverse complement.
AACCTGTGATTTTCTGATTGGAATTAACGAGTGGATGTGATGAGGCTTGTGTGATTTGGAAACCCTAAACAATGAAGATTCATCTTTCTCGTAATATAAGAACTCTTCATACGGAATAGCGTGTTCTTGATTTTTTTGATTTGGTTCTAAGGCTCGTTTTATTTTATTAAGTACATATTTTTTATACTCCCCCTCCCATCGATCGGGTCTAGGTATTTTTCCACCAGACTTAAAGACTACGGTCATAGTAAAAAGATCCCACTCATCAGATTTAGATTCGAACCAGTTAGACCAGGCTTCAGCTAACTCATTCTTCGTAGGGTAGATTCGTTTCCACGGTTCTAAGTATTCTTTTTTCATTATTAGCTTTTATAGGTCGAACACGGTCATATCGTTCTCATTAACGATATTTGAATTTCAGGTTTTTCGATCCAATTCTCAGGGGGTTCAAGACCAACGATAGGGTTCAGGGGTCGATTAACGAAGGTTTTTCCTTCGTTTAACTATTTATAAGATCCGAGTCCAAAATAATTCCACATTATGAAAAATAAGCCATTTTTCTAGTCTTTTTACCTATTTTGACCTGTTTTTTCATTACTTTTAGCTATAAGTTGTTGATTTGTAACACTTTTTCAAAAATAAATTTGACACGATTTTTAATTAAAACTGAAGGATTACTGTATCTAACCCTCAACCGTTGTTGTCTTTAATTCAAAAACCATCAATAGTTCGTCTCGATCAAATTTTGAAAAGGACGACGAAATGGCTGTTTACGGTTATGTAAGGGTATCAACTATTCAACAGGCTAAAGAAGGTGACTCACTGGAAGCCCAAATTAAACAAGTTACGAGTTACGCTTCCTCGAGAGGTTTAGATCTAGAAGAGAGTTCGGTATTCGTCGAAAGAGGGGTCAGTGGTGGACTTGAATTTAATAGCCGACCAGAAGGCTCAAAACTACTCAGGGTGATTCAGTCAGGGGATGTCTTAATCTTTCCCAAACTAGATAGAGGCTTTCGTAATACACGAGACGCTTTGAATACGCTTCATCTTCTCAAAGAGCGAAACTGTAGTGTTCACTCTATTGATCTCGGTGGAGATGTTACTGGTAACGGTGTCGGAGCTATTATTTTTACTATCCTCTCAGCTTTTGCTTCCTTTGAAAGAGAAAGAATTGCTTCAAGAATTAGTGAGGTGAAGCAGATGAGGAAAAGTCAAGGTTACTTTGTTGGTGGTCGTCGTGGATTTGGTTTTAATATCAAGGACGGTAAGAAAGTCCCAAATATGAAAGAACAAAAGCTAATAGTTGAAATGAAAAAGAAAAGGGCTAATGGAGAATCAATCTTAGCTATTCATAGGTGGCTTAATGATGAGAAGGGAGTTAAGTTGAACTACTCATCATTGAGGCTAATTGTAATTTAGCTTCTAAATTCATTAGAAACTACAATGTACTCACATCAAGATTAACAATTATTCATGACTCAACTTAATACTTTTACTGATTTTTGTGCTGGGATTGGAGGTTTTCGGGTTGCTCTTGAGTCGCTCGGGCTTACTTGTGTATTTTCTTCGGAAATTAATGATGATTCTGTCAAAACATATAACAGTAATTTTAATGAAGAAAATATTTCCTCTGATCTTACTAAGTTAAATCCAAGAAAAATACCTGACTTCGATGTCATTTGTGCCGGATTTCCATGTCAACCATTTTCAATAGCAGGTAAAAGACTCGGCTTGGAGGATGAAAGATCCGGCGTTTTAAGTAGCTTAATTAGTATTATTAAAATTAAAAAACCTAAGATTGTATTTTTAGAAAATGTTAAGAATTTTGAGAACTTTGGTGGTGGATCTCTTCTTGAATCAACAAAACAATCAATCGAGTCTATGGGGTATAAAGTATTTCATTCAGTTTTAGATTCCTCAGGATTCAATGTTCCCCAAGTTCGTAAAAGACTTTTCATAGTAGCCTTCAGAAGAGATCTTGAGATTAATAACTTCAAATTTCCAGTGGGATCTTCAAAAGTTATCCCTTTCAGAAACATAATCAATAATGGGGATTACTCCATCCCGATTACAAAAAAATGGGAAGAGTATCTTGATTACTACACGGGTAAAAAAAGAGTTGACCAGTTAAGTTTTCAGCCACCAAAAACTAGAGTGTCAATTGAGCGAGCTGATAAAAATGTCAATTTGAATGATTGTATTTTTCAAATGAGGTCAAGTGGTGTGAGAGCGCTTTCCGTAGATAAGCCTCTTCCCACCTTGGCTGTAAGTATTTCGGGTGGTGGAGCTATGATTCCAATTTACTCAAAAGAAAGAAGACATTTGAATTTGATCGAATTGAAAAGGCTTATGGGCTTTCCAGATAATTATTTATTTCCTGTCTCTAGAACATCAGCCATCAAACAATTAGCTAATGCTGTTTGTCCACCAGTTATAGAAGCAATCATGTCAAAGGTAATCAAAACTATTAAAGACGGTGATGAGGAGCCCGATCAGAAATATCTTCCCCTGTAGGGCTAATTGTTTTGGATTTCTCGGGGAAGGCTAAAGCGCATTTTAAGCAAGACTTTTTATCTAAATCACAGATGTTACAAATTTGCCATTTACATTTATTACAATAAAAACAGAGGGCTTGATAGTTACCTTTATCACTGTCACCTCCTTTTTCAACTGGCGCTCTGTGATCCCAGACCAGCCTTGATCTATCTTTAGCATAAGTTGTTTGCTTAAGTTCACCGGCACTTTTGATAATCGAATCACAAAAATTACATCTACCTTTTTGTAGTTTAAGTAATTCAGCTTGCTCTATTTTATTTGGAGGTTTTCTTTCTGCTTTTTTTACTACAGAAAAAAGTTTATGGTGATCTGAGGTTTTTAATACATAACTTTGACTCCCACCCTTTTTTTCTTTTGGTGGATTCTCAATAAAGACGAATCCCTCTTCATTCCATAATTCACTAAAGGGCTTGTTAGCGTCCGAGTATCCATCTTGGATTAATCCTTCGGTTAGTTTGTTACCTAACTCTTTTTTTAGGTCTTTTAAGTTTGTAGCCCCATTACTTAAATCTGATTCACATCCCTCCCCATGTTTAATGAGTGTTAGAAGGGCTGGAATCGTTCTTCTTTTATGAAGGTAGATTTCTTGTCCAGTTTTGAACCGAATTACAAAACCTTTGGCTGTTTTGTTTGGTCCAACAAAAGTTATATCTGAGATCTTTAGTATCACTAAAACTCCATAAATTACAAAATTTGTTAATTTGTTAATTTGTAATGTAGTTCAGTGTTTTTGTCTAACGATAATTTTGAAATTTTCAAAAAAATAAGAATCTCCTGATGGGTGAGATTGTTCTTATAAAAAGAGGGTATGAGAGTCTTAAGTCGTAACTAAGATCAGCTTCTATTAATAAAAGCTATGTGTCTATTGACCCTGAGTCCACAAACAAAAAAGCACCAAAGTTTTAACTTTAGTGCTTTTCGGAACTTCAGAAACCAAAAAACCCTTTGAAATCAAGGGTTTGTGGTTGCGGGGGCAGGATTTGAACCTACGACCTTCGGGTTATGAGCCCGACGAGCTGCCAGACTGCTCCACCCCGCGTCTGAAGCTGAAATTCTACCATTTTTTGACCCTCACTGTCGAGGAAACCTTTAAATTCAGCATAAAAAACGGCCTTTTAGGGTAAATAAGTCATCTGAGTCAAGCTGCATAAGGAGTAATATATTGCCACGCAACATCCACCAAGGCCTTTTAAATGTCAATTAGTAACCCTGAGTTTTCTAATTCCACGTTGTTAAAACCGGTTGAGCTGCACGATGATCACAATGACCATAAAAAGGGTCTTGGGGCAATGATGATTGCTGCCATCGGGGTGGTATTCGGAGATATTGGTACGAGCCCTTTGTACGCGCTCAAAGAATGTTTTGACCCAGAACACGGCATTACATTTTCACCAGAGGCGTTATTTGGTGTGATTGCCATGATGATCTGGTCTTTGATCATGGTCGTAACCTTTAAGTATGTGCTGTTTGTGATGCGCGCTGACAATAAAGGTGAGGGTGGTGTTTTATCGCTGATGGCCTTAGCACTACGTTCTTTTGATAGTAAGTCTAAGCAATATTTCTTTCTTATGATCTTGGGGATGCTTGGTGCATGCATGCTGCTTGGCGAGTCTGTAATTACTCCAGCGATTTCAGTTTTATCTGCTGTTGAGGGTATTGAAATTGCAGCGCCTGGTTTGCATAAATATATTATCCCGATCTCTCTAGTAATTTTGGTGGCTTTATTTTTAATCCAAAAATACGGTACCGCAGCTGTTGGTAATCTCTTTGGCCCAGTCACTCTGACTTGGTTTATTACGCTTGCGGTATTGGGTGCTATTAATATAGGCGCAGCACCACAAATTATTGGGGCAATCAACCCAATATACGCAGTCAATTTTATTGTTGATCATCCCACTACTGCTTATATTGTGATGGGCGCTGTAGTGCTGGTGGTAACTGGGGTCGAGGCCTTATATTTGGATATGGGCCATTTTGGTAGAAGCCCTGTGCGCTACGCTTGGCTCATTGTGGTTCTACCAAGCCTCTTGATTAATTATCTGGGTCAGGGTGCACTCTTGTTATCAAACCCAGAAGCAGTCTCCAATCCATTTTATTTAATGGTTCCTGAGTGGGCCCTATGGCCAGTGGTGGGCTTGGCGACTGCTGCCACTGTAATTGCTTCTCAGGCAGTTATTTCTGGGGCGTACTCTTTAGTAAGTCAGGCAATCTTGCTTGGATTTATGCCGCGCATGACGATCATGCACACCTCTGATTCAGAGCAAGGGCAGATTTATATTCCGGTTGTGAACTGGGTTCTTTTGTTTATGGTCGTAGTGACGATTATTGAATTTAGAGAGTCCGTCAATCTGGCTGCAGCTTACGGTATTTCAGTGACCTCTACCATGATGATTACTGCAATCTTATTGGGAGTGGTTATGTATCGCGAGTGGAAGATGAACATCTTCTTAGTACTGGGCTTGTCGATTATTTTCTTTATCTTAGATTTTGCTTTCTGGACCGCGAATTTAATCAAAATTAAAGATGGTGGTTGGTACCCGCTGTTTTTGGGCTTAGTCATTTTCACTTGCTTGATAACCTGGTATCGAGGGCGCAAACTGTTGCGCGCTAAAGTGGAAGAAGGGTCTATTCCATTGCAAGCATTTGTGAGCAGCCTACTAGCTCATCCACCCCATCGTGTTGAGGGGACCGCTATCTTTTTGACAGCCCATGTGGACTATGTCCCGGTAGCAATGCTCCATAACCTCAAGCACAACCGCGTAATGCATGAGCGTATCTTTTTTATTAAGTTAAGTACCTGGGATGTGCCATACGTGAATGATGATCAGCGCATCACGATGAAAGATCTGGGGGGTGGCGTTTACTTAGTCAGGGCCGTGCATGGCTTTAAAGAGTCGCCCGATATCAATAAAGTTTTAGAGCTCTTGCAAAAACAAGAAAATATTGAATTTAATGTGATGGATACTTCTTTCTTTGTGTCTCGTGACACCATTGTTCCATCGGCGAATCCTGGGATGGCGCTGTGGAGGGAGAAGTTGTTTGGTTGGATGATGCAAAATGCCGCAAAGCCCTCAGATTTTTTCAAGATTCCTGCCAATCGCTTGGTTGAGTTAGGTGCAAAGGTGGAGATTTGATAAAGTTCATTTCTGTGCGTGCATTATTTTCTGTTGGGACATTCCTGCTGGCATGTTCCTTCAGCACTTTAGTGCCGGCTACTCCTGCTGAAGAAGCTCAGTTAGAGCAGCTCAACAAGATTGAAGGTGATCTGGAGTTGCAACGTGATTGGGCTAAGTACCGCTGGGACAAAACCAATTCTGAGTGCTATCAAAAGTATTGGGTTAACAGTTGCCTGAAAGATTCTCGTGCTCAGTACCGCAAAGAGATTGATCCAATTCGAGTGCAAGAAGTCGAATTACATGAAGTCCAGCGTAAGTTGCGCGCCAGCATTAAAGATCAGCGCGATGCCGCGAAGATTGCTGAACGTGCCTCTGCTGAAAAAGCGGCTGAGCGTGTAGTCAATCAGAAAGAATTTGAAGAGAAGCAAAAAGCAGCAGCAGCTCGCGCAGCAGATGTAGAGCAACGCCGCAAAGATGCACCTAAGCGCGCTCAAGAGAATAAAGCGGGCACCCAGCTCGATTAAATGATTTTTACTGCTGCACTCACTTATTAATTACTAGGTAATACTTTGGCCAAGATTAAAACAATCTATATCTGTCAGTCATGCGGTGGAACCTCTGCTAAGTGGCAAGGACAATGCCCTTCATGCCAGGCATGGAATACGCTAGAAGAAGGTTTGCCTGAGGTGAGCTCCAACACCCGTTTTCAGGGTTTAGCGCAGTCACTTCCGCGTCAAAAACTTTCTGCTATCAGTGCTGAAGATCTCCCACGCTTTAGTACTGGTGTCGAAGAGTTTGACCGTGTATTGGGTGGCGGACTAGTTCCTGGTGGGGTGGTTCTATTAGGTGGTGATCCTGGCATTGGTAAGTCAACCTTACTGCTGCAAGCACTCGCTGAGATGAGTGCTGCAGGCATGAATGTTCTTTATAGTAGTGGCGAGGAGTCTGCCGCTCAAATTGCATTACGAGCAAAACGTATTGCACTGGATGCCCCTCAATTAGAAGTCCTCGCTGAGATACAGTTAGAAAAACTCTTATCCATCATGGATACGGTAAAGCCACAGGTCTTAGTGGTGGACTCCATTCAGACCTTGTACTCAGAAGTCCTGAGTTCTGCTCCAGGCTCTGTTGCGCAAGTGCGCGAGTGTGCTGCGCAACTGACTAGAGCTGCTAAATCGAGCGGCATCTGTGTCCTGATGGTGGGGCACGTAACTAAAGACGGTCATTTAGCTGGTCCCCGTGTACTTGAGCACATTGTGGATACCGTTCTCTATTTTGAGGGTGACACACACTCCTCATTTAGATTGGTGCGCTCGATTAAAAACCGTTTTGGTGCAGTCAATGAGCTCGGCGTCTTTGCTATGACTGAAAAAGGTTTGCGTGGTGTTGCTAATCCTTCAGCTATTTTCTTATCCCAGCATGCGGAGATGGTGCCTGGTGCTTGCGTGTTAGTGACGCAAGAGGGCAGTCGTCCGCTCTTGGTAGAAATTCAGGCTTTAGTGGATACAGCGCATATCCCTAATCCAAGAAGATTGGCAGTTGGACTAGAGCAAGCTCGTCTTGCAATGCTCTTGGCAGTCCTGCATCGTCATGCTGGTGTAGCGTGTTTTGATCAAGACGTCTTCTTAAACGCAGTTGGTGGCGTGAAGATTTCAGAACCTGCTGCTGACTTGGCAGTGTTATTGGCAATTCAATCTTCGATTCGGAATAAAGCCTTGCCTAAAGAGCTGATTGTCTTTGGTGAGGTTGGTTTGGCTGGAGAAATTCGTCCATGCCCACGTGGTCAAGAGCGTTTGAAAGAAGCGGCTAAGCTCGGCTTCACAGTGGCAATCATTCCGAAGGCAAATATGCCGAAGACAAAGATTCCAGGGCTAAGAGTGATACCAGTAGAGCGTATTGATCAGGCTATCTCTGCGGCAGCAGAGTTGAGTTAAAGCAAGCGACAAAAGTTAGCGCAAGTCTTCCGCTTGAATAAGTAGGACTTGCTCATCACCTGCAGACACTTCCATCCAAATGACAGGGATCTGTGGAAATGCTTTCTTAAAATGTTCATACTCATTGCCAATCTCAATCAGAATGGCGCCACGCTCAGAGAGATAGTCCGGAGCGCCAGCAATAATCTTACGAATCAGATCCATGCCATCAGTGCCACCTGCTAATGCTAAAGCAGGCTCTGCATGATATTCGGCAGGTAGGGCGCTCATCGAATTGGCATTGACGTAAGGCGGGTTGCAAATGATCAGGTCAAAGAGATTGTCTTCATGAGGTTCTGGTAGCGCATTCCAGAGGTCACCTTCAAAGAGTTCTACCTGCGAAGTAAGGCCATGGCGATCAAGATTACGTGATGCCACCGCTAATGCAGGTAAGCTAATGTCGCAAGCGCTGACATGAATATCTGGGCAAGATAAGGCAAGCAAAATCGCTAAGGAGCCATTGCCAGTGCACAGATCTAGAGCTTTGCCATCGGCGGGGAGCCAAGGCTCTAGTGAACCATCTACGATGAGTTCTGCAATCCATGAGCGGGGAACAATGCTCTGCTCGCTGGAGTAAAAAGGCACACCCATCAACCAGGCTTCACCCAAGATATAGGCCAAGGGCTTGCGTGTAGAGATGCGAGTTTGTGTAACTTCAAAAGCCTTAGCAATTTGCTCGGCAGTCATGATTCGCTCTAGATGATCGAGTGCATCAGCAGGGCTGAGATCTAGCTGTTTGCTAGCAATCCACAGAGCCTCGCTCCCAGCATCAATCGCACCATGTCCATAATGCAAATCTGCTGCCTCTAGTCGTTGTGCAATTTGATCAATGCATTGATCAAGTGATAAATATTGCTGGGGCGCAGGGTCCATTAGGAATTTGTATCGGAATTAATTGGCTGAATACGTTTAAGCAACGAGTTGTTCGAGAGTCTTACGGAAAATATTTTTGAGTGGTACAACATCATCCACATTCACACACTCATCAATTTTGTGACTCGTCGCATTAATCGGGCCAAACTCGACTACCTCTTTGCAGATCTTGGCAATGAAGCGCCCATCACTGGTACCGCCAGTAGTAGAGAGTTCAGTATCGATTTTGGTTTCGCCTTTGATGGCTTTGCGGAGGGCGCCAGCAAGGGCACCATCGCCAGTAATAAATGGACTGCCACCCAACACCCAGTCAATTTCAAAGTCGAGACCTGCGGCAGCAAGTATTCCTTCTAGACGACTGCGTAATTCTTCTGGCTTACTTTCAGTGGAAAAGCGGAAGTTGAAATCTACAGCTAGCTCGCTAGGAATGACATTGTTGGCACCGGTGCCAGCATGAATATTGGAAATCTGGAAGCTGGTTGGCTGAAAATACTGATTACCTTTATCCCACTCAGTTTCTACCAACGCTTGAATTGCGGGTGCTGAAATGTGAATTGGATTTTTACCGAGGTGAGGATAGGCAATGTGCGCCTGAATACCCTTGACTCGAAGCTTGCCTGAGAGCGAGCCACGACGACCATTTTTAATCATGTCGCCTAATTTATCTACTGAGGTTGGCTCACCAATCACGCAGTAATCCAAACGTTGACCATGCTTTTGCAAACGCTCGCACATGATGACGGTGCCATCGTTTGCTGGACCTTCTTCATCACTGGTAATCAAAAAAGCAATGGAGCCTTTGTGATTGGGGTGAGTGATGACAAATTCTTCTGTAGCAACTACAAAGGCTGCCAGTGAGGTCTTCATATCGGCAGCGCCACGACCATAAAGCATGCCATCCCGAATAGTTGGAGTAAATGGATCATTAGTCCACTTTTCCAATGGGCCGGTTGGCACCACGTCGGTATGGCCGGCAAACATCAAAACTTCGCCTTGATCGCCTGATGTACCTTTTTTGATTGCCCAAAGATTGGTGACCTGGAAATTCTCAGGACCACTGATCACGCTCTCAGTGTGAAAGCCAATTGCTTGAAGGCGGTGGGCTATGAGATCCTGACAGCCTCCGTCCGCTGGTGTTACCGAGCGGCAGGAGATAAGAGCTTCAGTTAACTCAAGGGTAGCGCTCATAGATCTAGATTAATCACGTAATAGTTCATTAATGGCAGTTTTTGCTCTAGTTTGAGCGTCTACCTTTTTCACAATGATCGCAGCGTACAGGCTGTACTTGCCGCAAGCAGAAGGAAGGGAGCCTGGCACCACAACAGAGCCTGCTGGGACACGGCCATAATGGATTTCTCCAGTTTCACGGTCGTAGATCTTGGTGCTTTGACCAATATAAACGCCCATAGAGAGCACGGCGTTTTCTTCAATCACCACACCTTCAACCACCTCTGAGCGGGCGCCGATAAAGCAGTTATCTTCAATAATCACTGGACCAGCTTGGATCGGCTCTAAAACACCGCCAATGCCAACGCCGCCAGAAAGATGAACGTTTTTACCGATTTGGGCGCATGAACCTACTGTTGCCCAGGTATCCACCATGGTGCCTTCACCGACATAAGCGCCAATATTGACGTAGGAAGGCATTAAAACGGCATTTTTACCAATAAATGAGCCACGACGAGCCATTGCAGGAGGAACTACACGGAAACCGCCATTGGCGAAGTCTTCAGCGGTGTAGTGCTCAAACTTGCTAGGAACCTTGTCGTAGAACTGGGTATAGCCACCAGCACCCATGGGTTTATTGTCTTCTAGGCGGAAAGAGAGCAAAACTGCCTTTTTCACCCACTGGTTTACCTCCCATTTGCCAACGCTACGGCGCTCCGCTACGCGAATACTGCCTGTATTGAGGCCCTCTAGGACCGCATTGACGGCATTACGGATTTCTCCAGAAACGGCCTCAGGGGACAGGTTTGCGCGGTTTTCCCAGGCTTGTTCGATGATGCTTTGTGGTGATTGGCTCATGCTTTTTAGTTAACTATCAGATTGTTAAGGGGTTTTGCCCCTGGAAGTAGATTAATCATTATATCGGTGGGGCAAAAAGCCGTGTAGGTAGACCTAAGCTTGCTATCATCTTCCCACTTAAGTAATAATTTTTACCCCCTTATTTAAACCCCCTTTTTCCCTGCAAAGTGCGCCGTGCAACTGAAATCCATCAAACTTTCCGGCTTTAAGTCATTTGTCGATCCGACTCAATTTGAAATGCCAGGTCAATTGATCGGCGTTGTGGGTCCTAATGGTTGCGGAAAGTCGAACATTATTGATGCAGTACGCTGGGTTTTGGGGGAGTCCCGAGCCAGTGAGTTGCGTGGTGAATCCATGCAGGACGTTATTTTTAATGGCTCTGGTTTGCGTAAACCTTCTGGTCGTGCCAGTGTAGAACTCATTTTTGACAATTCAGATGGTCGCGCACAAGGGCAATGGAGTGCATTTACTGAGCTGGGCGTGAAACGCGTCTTAACTCGTGATGGCAACTCCAGCTACTACGTCAACAATCAAGTTGTCCGTCGTAAAGACATTCAAGATATTTTCTTGGGCACGGGCATGGGACCAAGAGGCTACGCGATTATTGGGCAGGGCACCATCAACCGCATCTTGGAAGCAAAGCCAGAAGAACTGCGTGTTTTCTTGGAAGAGGCTGCAGGCGTATCTAAATACAAAGAGCGTCGTAAAGAAACCGCCTCTCGACTTGAAGACACTAAGGAAAATTTAGTACGCGTAGAAGACATCCTGCGTGAGCTCGATCAACAACTCACGCGTTTAGAAAAGCAGGCTACAGTAGCTGAGCGTCATGCTGAACTTTCAGCAGAGATGAAATCTCAGCAACAGTTACTCTGGTTCGTGCGTCAAACAGAGGCTGGTAAAGAGCAGGAGCGTCATGCCAATGGCATTCGTGATACTCAGGTGAATTTAGAAGAGCAGACTGCAAAAATGCGTCATGCTGAAACTGAGCTCGAGACCATGCGCACCGAACAGTACGCATTACAAGATAAGGTTTCTCAAGCGCAAGGTGACTTGTATCAAACCAATGCTGATGTCAGCCAAGTAGAGTCACAGATTCGTTACGTGCAAGAAGCGCGTCAGCGTCTACAGCAGCAATCTCAAGATTTACTAGCTCAACTACAGCGCTGGACTGTGCAAGAAACAGATGCTGCACAAGCTCAACGCACTGCCGAGCAAGAGCTCAGCCTGGCTGCAGAAAAAGAGCAAACATTAATAGCGGAATTATCTGGCTTACAAGAGCAGATGCCAGCTCGCGAAGAATCCTATCAAGTCTATTCACGAGAACTCAATGATGCCCGCGAGAGCTTGGCAACCATCGATCAGCGCTTGGCAAGTCTAGGTGAACGCGTTAAAGCAATTACCACTCAAGTAGAAGAGCTCAAAGGGCGCGATAGTCGTCTTGAGGCTGAACTTGCTGGCATGCGTAGACCAGATGCTGAAGCATTACAAATGGCAATTGATCGTCATGCAATGGCTCAGCGAAAAGTTGATGAAGCAAGACAAAAAGCCGGCGAAGCACAACAGCGCGTTCCTGCTGCTGATGAGGCTCGTAATACTGCACAACAGCAGATTCAATCAGCCAACCAAGAATTGGCTCAAACTGAAGCTAAATTAACTGCGCTGACTGCATTGCAAGCCAGCGTTCAAGCACAGGGCAAGATTGGCCCATGGCTCGAGAGCAAAGGCTTAAAAGAGAGCAAGCGTCTTTGGCAAGAGCTCAAGGTGGAGAGTGGTTGGGAAGCTGCTTTGGAATCCGTATTACGTGAACGCTTGGCTGCGGTAACGGCGAAGAGTGTCCAAGAAACTCTAGCTTTAGCCAATGATGCTCCCCCAAGTCGTTTGGCTATTTTGTTAACAGAAGACATCTCTCCTGCGCACACTACTGTGCCGGCGGATTTCACGCCACTATTGACTCGAGTTCAGAGCGCAGGCGCACCGCGTGTTGCAGGCGTATTGCAAGAGTGGTTAGATAACATCTACATTGCTAATAGCTTGGAAGATGCACTGCATCGTCGCGAGAAGTTGCCAGCAGGAGGCGCTTTCGTCACCCAACAAGGCCATTTGGTGAGCCGTGTGGGTGTGCAGTTATATGCTGCAGACTCTGAGCAGGCTGGTATGTTGGCGCGTGCTCAAGAGATGGAAGGTCTCGAAAAGCAATTGCGTGCACAAAAGTTAATTCAGAGTGAGTTGCAAGGTGAGTTGGATCAATGCGTCTCTAATTATCAGGCTGCCCATCAAACTGCTGAGCAAACTCGTATTGCTGCAGAACAAGCTGTACAAGAAGTGCATGGCTTTGAAGTGGAAAGAATGCAGTTAACTCAAGCTGAAGAAAAGTACAGCCAGCGCGCTGAGCAAATTCAGAGTGAGTTAAGCGAGTTGCGCCAGCAAATGGAGCAGCTCACTCAAACTCAAGAGCAATCAGCAGAAGAGCTCGCGCAGTCTGAAGAATCTAAACAAGGCTTACAAGAAAATCTGGCGATTGCTCAGGAGAAGCTTGAGTTAGCCACTCAAGAACGTGATCGTCTTCGTGAATCCTTGCGTTCATCTGAGATGTCAGCTCAAGAAGCAGCGTTTGCAACCCGATCTTTGCAGCAGCGTATTGCGGATTTGCAGCGTGATCAAAGTACAGCGCGTGTCCAGATTATGGAGATTCAGGATAAGCAAGCTAGCTCTGAGCAAGAACTTGAAACTCTCAGCGATGAAGAAGCCCAAGATAAATTGCAGGGCTTATTGTTGGCACGGAGTGCTCGTGAGGCTGCACTGGCAAATGCCCGTACTGAACAAGACGCTTTATTACATCAACTACGTGAAGCGGATGAAGTGCGCTTACAGATTGAGCGCAGTCTTCAGCCAATGCGCGACAAGGTGGTGGATTTACAGTTGCGTGAACAGGCTGCTCGCTTGAACTTTGAACAGTTTGCAACCTTGCTTTCAGATGCCGAAGCAGACCTCACTGCATTGGAAGCTAGCTTTAGTCCCGACCTCAAGGTTGGAGCTTTGCAAACCGAAGTGAATCGTCTGAATACAGAAATTCAATCTCTAGGCCCAGTGAATATGGCTGCCTTAGATGAGCTTTCTAGCTCACGTGAGCGTAAGCAGTTCCTAGATGCTCAATCGGCTGACTTAAACGAAGCGATGCAGACATTGACTGATGCTATTGCGAAGATTGATGCAGAAACCCGTGATCTATTACAAGGCACTTTTGACCAAGTAAATACCCATTTTGGAAAACTGTTCCCTGAGCTCTTCGGTGGCGGTCATGCAGAGTTGGTGATGACTGGTGAAGAAATCTTGGATGCAGGCGTACAGGTTATGGCTCAGCCTCCCGGCAAGAAAAATAGTTCAATCTATTTACTCTCTGGTGGTGAAAAGGCCTTAACCGCAATTGCCCTAGTCTTCTCATTATTCCTTCTCAATCCAGCCCCATTCTGCTTGCTCGATGAGGTTGATGCCCCATTGGATGACGCGAACACCTTGCGTTATGCCCAGATGGTTGCCAAAATGTCTAGCAAGACTCAATTTGTATTCATCTCACATAACAAGATCACTATGGAAATCGCGCATCAGTTGATTGGTGTCACCATGCAAGAGCAGGGCGTATCGCGTATCGTGGCGGTGGATATTTCTTCTGCAGTTTCTATGGTGGAGGCAGCTTAAGTGAATCTAGAGCAACTCATGACAACGCTGGGTTTGTCTGACTTGCAGTTTGCTTTGGCTGTTATTGGCCTATTGATTCTGATTGCAGTAGCTATTCTGAATGTAAAGTATGCGCGCGCACTCCGTAAAGCAAGGGCTGAAGCAGAGGATTACCTTGCTGAGCGTGTTGCACGTGAACCTACTTTTGGAGCTGGCTTTGCTGATCCAATTACAGGCGAGCAGCTTGAGCCAACTTTTAAAGAAGTAAGCTTGCCAGTGAAGGCTGACTCGGCCAGCTTTTCTATTGATCCAAGAATTGATTGTGTCATTACTATTCGCTTCTCTCAACCGATTACTGGATCAGAAATTCTGAAAGAAATGATTTCTTGGGATGATTTGTCTACTCCATCTTCAGCTCGCTGGATGTGTGAAGGTTTAAACGTCGATCTGAATTCTTCTGAGGGGTGGGGCTTGCTTGAGTCGGACTCCTCCTATTCAGAGCTTCAGTTGGCTATTCAGTTAGCAAGTCGTCGTGGACCAATAGGTGTACTAGAGCTGTCTGATTTTTGCTCCAGAGCTCAAGCACTAGCGTTAACGCTAGGTGCTCAAATTGATATGCCAAGTGTTAGTACGATGCTAGAGAAGGCAAAAGATTTGGATGCCATGGCAGCAGAAAGCGATATTCAATTGAGTATCAATGTGCTATTCGATGAAGCGTGCGCTTGGACTAAGCTGGATTCACTCATGAATCAACGCGGGTTCATCTTGTCACGTAGTGGCCGGACTTACGATTACTTTAGTAATCGAGCGCCTATTTTCAGTACCACTGATCTGAATCCTGGGCAGCCAGTGCCGCAGCTGACTTTGCTCCTAGAATTACCTTTAATTTCGTTTGAAGAGAAACCATTCGAGCGCATGCTTTCAGAGGGCCTTGAAATTGCACAAGCCGCTCATGGACGCTTGGTGGATGACAATGGAATTAACCTGTCTGATATCTCAATTCAAAGCATTCGTCAGCATCTTGATGGTTTATACGAGAACCTTGAGAGAAGCGGTGTTCCTGCCGGATCTTCTGCTGCTAGTAGACTTTTTAGCTAAGGAATTGTTTTGTCGTCTTCTAGTCCGACAAATTTAGCGGATCGCTACGCATTTTTACAGTCTGAGTTAGCACGCTTAGAGCATGCCTACTACGTTCTAGATAATCCAATAGTCCCTGATAGCGAATACGATCGTCTTTATCGAGAGTTGATCGATATTGAGGCTGCTCATCCTGAGTGGATTACTGCTGATTCGCTCTCGCAAAGGGTTGGTGGCACGGCACTTAAAGAATTTGATTCGGTTACGCATACAGTGCCCATGCTGTCTTTAAACAATGCGTTTGAAGATGTTGAGCTCATTGCCTTTGATCGTCGTTGTCGTGAAGGTCTTCATGTTGACCAAGTGTATTATGCGGGCGAACTCAAATTTGATGGCTTAGCAATCTCACTTCGTTACGAGCGTGGCTCACTAGTTAGGGCTGCTACGCGTGGTGATGGTGCTAGCGGTGAAGATGTCACAGCAAACATCAAAACTATTCGTGCAATTCCATTAAAACTGTCTGGTAAAAATATTCCCGCTGTATTAGAGGTGCGCGGTGAAGTCTTTATGTATCTCAAAGACTTCCAGAAAATGAATGCGCAAGCAGCATCTCAAGGTGAAAAAGAGTTTGCCAATCCCCGCAATGCTGCAGCAGGCAGTCTGCGCCAACTTGATTCCAAGATCACCGCCAAAAGACCGCTCTCATTCTTTGCTTATGGACTTGGAGCGCTAGAACCACAATCTTGGCTCCCCAAAACGCATGAAGAATTACTCAATGCTTACGTCAAACTGGGATTACCAGTTTGTTCGGAGCGCCGCGTACTCAAATCTGTAGATGAGATATTGGCTTTCTATGAGGAAGTTGGTGTCAAGCGCGATTCTTTGCCTTACGATATTGATGGTGTGGTCTATAAGGTCAATTCGTTTGCAGAACAGTCCAAGTTGGGCTTTGTTTCTAGAGCCCCACGCTTTGCATTGGCTCATAAGTTTCCAGCACAAGAGGCCTTAACAACCGTACTTGGCATTGATGTGCAAGTAGGGCGTACAGGCGCCATCACACCAGTCGCAAGGCTTGCTCCCGTGGAGGTCGGTGGAGTCACCGTGACGAACGCTACTCTCCATAATGAAGATGAAGTCAAACGTAAAGATGTGCGTATTGGCGATACCGTTTCCGTTAGAAGGGCAGGGGATGTGATTCCTGAAGTGGTTTCAGTGGTTAAAGAACGTAGACCTGCCAATGCAACAGAATTTGTAATGCCAACAAACTGCCCCGTATGTGATTCACATATAGAGCGCTTGGCAGACGAAGCAGTCGCACGTTGCAGTGGCGGACTATTCTGCGGCGCGCAGCGTAAGCAGGCATTAATTCATTTTGCACATAGACGTGCATTGGATATTGAAGGTCTAGGAGAGAAAATTGTTGACCAGTTAGTTGATCACAATCTTGTGAGAACGCCAGCAGATCTCTATCGTCTTGGTTTTACAGCTATTGCCAATCTTGAGCGTATGGGTGAGAAGTCTGCCGACAATCTCATTGCCGCAATCAACCAATCTAGAAACACTACCTTAGCCAGATTTATATTTGCCTTGGGAATTCGCCACGTCGGCGAAACCACTGCTAAAGATTTGGCTAATCACTATCAGTCCATGCATGCCCTGATGGATGCTAAGCTCGAAGACTTACTAACAGTAAAAGATGTTGGCCCTGTAGTGGCCGACTCCATCACCAGCTTTATGGAAGAAGCTCATAACCGAGAAGTCATTGAGCAACTGTTGGCCTCAGGTATGCAACTCTGCGTCGAAGAGAAAGTCATCAGTGCCGCCGTTGCAGGAAAAACCTTTGTACTCACGGGTACTTTTCCAACCATGACAAGGGATGAAGCCAAAGATCTTCTTGAAAAAGCAGGCGCTAAAGTTGCGGGTTCAGTCTCCAAGAAAACAGACTATGTAGTAGCGGGTTCAGACGCGGGAAGCAAACTCACAAAAGCAGAAGAGCTGGGCATTCCCGTTATTGATGAGACCGCAATGCTCAGCTTATTAAGTTAAGTTCTCCACTCCTGGATAGGAAGATGAGGAATCTGTTTAATTGCAAAGCAATTCAAACTAATTTATAGCAATTTTTATTCTGAATCTTGGGTCTACCACAACAATACTAATTCTCTATAGACGTAAACAAAGGCGGGTGGTGAATTTGTATGATAAATTCCAAATAATTATGAAATTTTCCAAGAGTTAAAAATCCATTAAATGTTGCGAAATAGTTTTGGCAATGTTAAGTGCAACAAATATCACGAAAGCAGGGAGTGATTAAAAAGATTACAGTGAGCATAGTAGCCATTTCACTAATTTCTGTGGGTTGCACCACCACCGTTCCCATTACTGTTCCTGTTGCTCAAGCTGGAGATAGTACTTTGAGTTGTGATGCTATTGCGAATGAAATGCAGCAAATGATTACTGCACAACTGCAGGCGAACGGGGATAAAAATCGGCAGACCGGTACCAACGCTGCACTGGGGGTAGCTGGAATTTTTACTCTTGGGATTCCCTGGTTTTTTATGAACATAGGTGATACGCCAACCATAGAAGAGCGTGCGGCTAAAGCGAGATATGATCGTTTACAGCAAATGGGCGTAGATCGTAATTGCCCTCCCGCTCCTTATCAACCAAATACCCCCAATGAAACTGGTGAGCAACCTACTCCTGTCCCAACTCAAGCCCCAGCCCCAGCCCCTCAAGTTAGTCCTGTTAAATCTAGCAACACTACAGGCGTTTCTTCCGATGCAAGCGCAAAGAATTCCAATGCGTTAAAAACATTAGAAGAGTTAAATTTAATGCTACAAAAAGGCTTAATTACGAATCAAGAATATGCCAAGAAGAAGGCAGAAATTTTAAAAAATATGTAATAGAACCCCTTTTCTTCTTGTGACTGGGATTCAATATTCTCTTTGAGATTTCTTGCATTAAAACTGCTTGTAAGTCAGTACGGCTAGGTAAAGCTAATTAAGCTCCTAATGCCTCTAGCAAGTCTGTCTCTAGCAGGATTTGTAGTTTTGGATTCTTGCTCAAGTTAGCTGCATCCAATAGGAATACGTCTTCTACGCGCTCGCCCAAGGTATTGATACGCGCAGTGTGCAATGAGACTTGGTGCTTAGCCAAGACTCTAGAGATTGCGTAAAGTAGTCCGGTGCGATCACTTGCTGAAAGGGAGAGTGCATAGTACTGACCGCGTTCATCCGGAATCATGTGCACACGTGGTTGGATTGGGAAGGTGCGAGACTGTCTTGAGAGTCTTCCCATGCTGGGAGATGGCAAAGGATCATTGTTTTGCAATGCAGCTGTTAGCTCATATTCAACTAACTGAATGAGGTCGCGGTAACTGCCGCCTTCATCAACTAAATTACTACCAGAGATCTGGAAAGTATCCAGTGCATACCCATGCTTCGTTGTATGAATGCGGGCATCCCAAATCGAGAAGCCGTGGCGCTCAAAGTAGGCGCAAATTCTGGCAAAGAGATCTTCCTGGTCTTTTACATAGACGGCAATTTGCAAGCCTTCGCCAACCGGAGAGAGGCGGGCCCGTACTACAGGAATTTCACTATCCACCTTGTTGTAGAGATGGCGTGTAAGCCAAGCAATATCCGCCGCATCTTGACGCAAGAAGAAGGCAACATCTAACCGCTTCCATAAATTCTCATAAGCAGAATCTTCAATTGCATAGAGACGTAGCTTGGCGCGAGATCCTTCTTGATGCTGTGCAAGCTCGGAAGAAGCATCTGGTTTTGCACCACCCAATACACGTAAGGTGACGCGATAGAGATCCTCTAATAGTTTGCCCTTCCAGGCATTCCAGACTTTAGGGCTAGTTCCGCGGACATCAGCAACAGTTAATAGATATAGTGCTGTGAGATGGCGCTCATCACCTACCTTTTTAGCAAACGCCTGCACTACTTCTGGATCTGTGATGTCTTGCTTCTGAGCTACTTGACTCATATTCAAGTGCTCTGCAACTAACCAAACCAATAACTCGGTATCCGCTTTATCGAGGCCATGATCTTTTGCAAACCTACGCATATCTGCTTTGCCAAGTTCAGAGTGATCACCACCGCGTCCTTTAGCAATGTCATGAAAGAGGGCGGCAATCACCAATAGCCAAGGTTTTTCAAAGTGGGCAATCAGGCTACTGCAGAAGGGAAATTCATGCGTATGCTCGACCACCATAAAGCGACGCACATTACGCAGAACCATCAAGATGTGTTGGTCAACCGTATAGACATGAAATAAATCATGCTGCATTTGACCAACAATTTTTCTGAAGGCGGGTAGATAGCGACCAAGTACGCTGGTGCGGTTCATGAGTTGGAATGCTCGACTCACTCCTTCTGGCTCTTTAAGAATCTCAATAAAGAGTGCACGATTGACTGGATCTTTGCGCCATTTACTATCCATCTTCTGACGCGCGTTATATAGCGCTCTAAAGATCGTTGCAGATAAGCTCTTGACGTTAGCTGTCTGTGCAAACACCAAGAAGGTACGTAGAATTTGTTCTGGGTGTTTCTGAAACAACTGGGGGTCGGTGATATCTAAGACACCTTGACGCTCAATAAAGCACTCATTGCCTTCACCGGCAATCGCATGGGTTGTTTTGGACTCTTGGGGAAAGAGTAGTGCTTCAATGTTCTGCAGCAGTACGTCATTCAATTGATTCACTGCTTTAGCTGCCCAATAGTAGCGGCGCATGATGGCCTCACTAGCTAGCCTAGAGGACTCTTCTGTGATACCCATGGCTGCAGCAAGTGGCGCTTGTAAGTCAAAGGCCAATACATCTTGCCTACGTTTAGCTAGTAGGTGAAGATTGGCACGCAGAGTTTCTAAAAAACGCTGGTTGCGATTGAGTTCAGTTAACTCACGTTGAGTAACTAGACCAGCAAGGCTAAGATCTTTAAATGTATTGCCTAGGTGCGCTGCTTTACTGACCCAGGAGATGACCTGTAAGTCACGCAAGCCACCAGGACTCTCTTTGCAATTGGGTTCTAAAGAGTAGGGTGTATCTTGGTATTTGTAGTGACGCTGAATTTGCTCTGCTAGCTTAGCCTGAAAGAATGACTTTGGATCCATGGCTGCTTCAAAGGCTTTTACAAAATCTTTAAATAGCTGTCTATTGCCACACAGAAATCGTGCTTCTAAGAGTGATGTGCGTACAGTGACATCTTGCTCGGATTCAGACATGCATTCCGCAGTGTTCCGCACTGAAGAGCCTATCTCTAATCCCATATCCCAGCAGCTGGCTATAAACTGTTCAACCTGTTTTGATAAAGCGAGTGCCTTTTTTTCTTCGGCTGGGAGCAGAATGAGAATATCAATATCAGAATGGGGGAATAAAGCATTTCTTCCATAACCGCCAACGGCAATTAGGCTAGCTTCATTGTTTAAGCCGCAGCTACTCCAGAGATGGGTGAGTACTTGATCGCTCATCTTGGTAAGTTGTTTGGTTAACCTACCAACTACCTGTGTTTTTCTGAAGTCGTCGTAAGCAACTTCGCGAGCTGCACGCAGGCTAGCTGCATCGGTAATATTGCTGGCTGCCCTGGGTTTGTTCATGAATTTATGCGCTTGCTAGACTTGGCCTAAAGGATAGTCCTTTAACGCAATCAGGAGCTGGATTGCTACCCTCTGACCAAGTAAGCACTTCAACACCAGTAGCTGTTACCAAAAGCGTGTGTTCCCATTGTGCAGACAGGCTGCGATCTTTAGTCTTCACCGTCCATTGATCTGGCATGGTGCGAATATCACGTTTGCCAGCATTGATCATGGGTTCAATAGTGAAGGTCATTCCTTCTTTTAACTTTTCACCAGTGCCAGGGCGGCCATAGTGAAGAATCTGTGGATCCTGATGAAACACTTTGCCAATGCCATGACCACAATATTCACGGACAACGGAGTAGCCAGCATTTTCAGCATGCTGTTGAATGACGTGACCAATGTCTCCCAGCGAAGCACCAGGCTTGACTTGTGCAATGCCAAGCCACATACATTCAAATGTAATTTGAGTAAGACGTTTGGCTAATACGGAAACCTCGCCAACCATAAACATACGGCTGGTATCGCCATAGTAGCCATCCGGAGTAATGACAGTGATATCGAGATTCACGACGTCACCAATCTTTAAAATCTTTTCGCCGGGGATGCCATGGCAAATGACATCATTTACCGAAGTGCAGATAGATGCCGGGAAGGGTGGGTAGCCTGGCGGTTGGTAGTTCAATGGGGCGGGAATGGTCTTTTGGACATCGCGCATGTACTCGTGGCAGATGCGATCCAATTCGGCGGTACTCACACCCGCTTTGACGTGCGGAGCAACATGATCAAGAACTTCACTGGCTAGGCGGCCAGCCTCGCGCATCCCTTGGATGTCTTTTTCGGCAGTAAATACACTATTCATGCCTTGATTATCAACGACTTGGCAGTTTTTGGTAGATGCGTAGTGCTCAAAAATTGGGCAAATAGTCGATTTGAAGCTATTTCCACGGGGATTGAGATTCCTGGGGCAGGATGGCAGGGGTCTAGGTTGTTGATATTTAAGCTATAATTTCGCTCTCAGGTCAATTTTGATCTGAAATCGCGGGTTGAGCCTTCCAGGGTGGCGTTTTTTAGCGCAGCTAGGACTCAATCTTAGAAACTAACCCTTAGGAGAAGTTATGTCAGTAACTATGCGTCAAATGCTGGAAGCCGGTTGCCATTTTGGTCACCAAACCCGTTTCTGGTCCCCAAGAATGGCCCCTTATATTTTCGGCCATCGCAACAAAATTCACATCATCAACTTAGAAAAAACATTGCCAATGTTTCAGGACGCCCTGAAATTTGCAAAACAAGTTGCTGCTAATCGTGGAACCATCTTATTCGTTGGTACTAAGCGTCAGTCACGCGAGATCATTGCTGAAGAAGCTGCTCGTGCTGGTATGCCTTACATCGACAGCCGTTGGTTGGGCGGTACGCTCACTAACTTCAAAACTGTTAAAGGGTCCCTCAAGCGTTTGAAGGATATGGCAGTTGCTAAAGAGGCTGGCGATTGGGAAAAGCTTTCTAAGAAAGAAGCTTTGACTAATGATCGCGATCTCGACAAGTTGCAAAAAGCGCTTGGCGGTATCCAAGATTTGAATGGCGTTCCTGATGCAATTTTCGTAGTGGACGTTGGTTATCACAAGATTGCTATTACTGAAGCTAACAAGCTTGGTATTCCTGTTATCGCCGTGGTTGATACCAACCATTCGCCAGAAGGTGTTGATTACATCATCCCTGGTAACGATGACTCCAGCAAAGCTGTTCTTCTCTACGCTCGTGGCATTGCCGATGCAATCCTCGAAGGTAAATCAAACTCTGTTCAAGAAATCTTGACTGCCGTTAAAGAAGGCGAAGAAGAGTTTGTTGAAGAAGGGAAAGCTGAATAATGGCCGCTATTACCGCTGCAATGGTTGGCGAGTTACGCGCCAAGACTGATGCTCCGATGATGGAGTGCAAAAAAGCATTGACTGAAGCTGATGGCGATATGGCTCGTGCAGAAGAAATTCTGCGTGTAAAGCTCGGTAGCAAGGCTGGCAAAGCTGCTTCACGCGTTACTGCTGAAGGTATTGTTGCTTCAGCCATTAATGGCACTACAGGTTCTTTACTTGAAGTGAACTGTGAGACTGACTTCGTTTCAAAGAATGATGATTTCTTGGCATTTACACAAGCCTGCGCAAATCTGATTTCTGAAAAGAATCCAGCTGACGTTGCTGCATTACTTGCATTGCCAATGAATGGTCAAACTGTTGATGAAGTTCGTAGCGCCTTGATCGGTAAGATCGGCGAGAACATCATGCCACGTCGCTTCAAGCGTTTTGCTGGTAGCAACAAGTTGGTTTCTTACCTTCACGGTACTCGTATTGGTGTGATGGTTGAGTTCGAAGGTGACGAGACTGCAGCTAAAGACGTGGCAATGCATATTGCTGCAATGAAGCCAGTGGCTTTGTCGATGGCTGATGTTCCTGCTGAAGCGATTGCTGTGGAGCGTAGTGTTGCCGTTCAAAAGGCTGCTGAATCTGGCAAACCACCAGAAATCGTTGAGAAGATGGTTGAAGGTTCTATTCAGAAGTACCTCAAAGAGGTTTCTTTGTTGAACCAAACTTTCGTTAAAAACGACAAGCAAACTGTTGAGCAAATGCTCAAGGCCGCCAACACCACAATCAAGGGTTTCACCATGTTTGTTGTGGGCGAGGGCATTGAGAAGCGTCAAGACGACTTTGCAGCAGAAGTTGCTGCTCAGGTTGCCGCTGCTAAAGGCGCTTAATTAGCTCCAAAACTGCTGGGCTTGCCCAGTAAGGCTGTCATACCCAAAAGGGCATGGAAATCTCGGTTTCTATGCCCTTTTGTTTGATCTGTGCCAAGCCCTTTATAATTTGGGCAAGATATAAAAAAGTACTTAAAGATCAATAAGCTAAGCAAGTAAATTGCTTAGCAAATTACGGAAAATAAAACGATGCCAGCCTACAAACGTGTTCTCTTAAAACTCTCTGGTGAAGCCCTCATGGGGGATGATGCTTTTGGCATCAATCCAGTCACCATTGATTCCATGGTGAAAGAAATTGCCGATGTAGTAAACAGCGGTGTTCAGCTGGCCATTGTTATTGGTGGTGGAAACATCTTCCGCGGTGTAGCAGGTGGTGCAGCCGGCATGGATCGTGCAACAGCTGACTACATGGGAATGCTTGCCACCATGATGAACTCCCTTGCACTTCAGGATGCTTTGCGCCAAAAAGGTGTTGAAGCGCGCGTGCAATCTGCTCTCAGAATGGATCAAGTGGTTGAGCCATATATTCGTCCTCGTGCAATTCGCGCATTGACTGAGGGTAAGGTTGTGATCTTTGCTGCGGGTACTGGCAACCCATTCTTTACTACCGATACAGCAGCTGCTTTGCGTGGTGCTGAGATGGGTGCGGAGATCGTTCTGAAAGCTACCAAGGTTGATGGCATTTACAGTGCAGATCCAATGAAGGATCCAACTGCTACTCTGTACAAGACAATTACCTTTGATGAGGCCATCATCAAAAACTTGCAAGTAATGGATGCAACTGCTTTTGCATTGTGTCGTGATCGTAAATTACCAATCAAAGTATTTTCAATACTCAAGCCAGGCGCATTGATGCGCGTGGTTCAGGGTGAATCTGAGGGTACTTTAGTACACGTTTAATAGGAGGCTTGATGTCCGCAGCAGAAATTAAAACCACTACCGATCAAAAGATGCAGAAGTCTCTCGAGGCTTTGAAATCCAATTTAGCCAAGATTCGTTCTGGCCGTGCTAACCCAGGAATTTTGGAGCATATTCAAGTGGATTACTACGGTAATCCAACGCCGCTAAGCCAAGTAGCTAGCTTAGGTTTGGCTGATGCTAGAACGATTAATGTACAGCCATTTGAAAAGACCATGGTTGGTGCAATTGAGAAAGCAATTCGCGATTCTGATTTAGGTCTTAATCCAGCCTCCCAAGGTACTGTGATTCGCGTACCAATGCCTGCTTTGACAGAAGAGCGCCGTCGTGACTTAACTAAGGTGGTCAAGAATGAAGGTGAAGACGCCAAAATCGCCGTACGCAATTTACGCCGTGATGCGAATGAGCACCTGAAGCGCTTAACTAAAGATAAAGAAATTTCAGAGGATGATGAGCGTCGTGCAACTGATGATATTCAGAAGATGACCGATCGCACGGTTGTTGAGATTGATAAGTTGGTTTCTGAAAAAGAAAAAGAGATCATGACGGTTTAATCGTCAGATCATTTTTTTATTCTTCGGTTTATGACCCAGCACACTAGCTCTACCTTAGTTGTTCCAGAGGTGAGCGCTATTCCTCGCCATGTTGCCATCATCATGGATGGCAATGGTCGCTGGGCCAGCAAGCGTTTTATGCCGCGAGTAGCGGGGCACTCTGAGGGATTAGGCGCAGTGCGGAAGATTGTTCAAGAGTGCCGCCGTCTCGGTGTTGAATACCTCACTGTATTTGCATTTAGCTCTGAAAATTGGCGTCGCCCACCGGAAGAAGTGGGCTTTCTAATGAAGTTGTTTCTCAAGTCATTAAAAAGCGAAGTCTCTCGTCTCGCTGAAAACGATATCTCTTTACGCCTTATTGGTGATCTCAGCCGATTTGATTCTGCGATCCAGGAGATGGTGCAATTCTCTGAAGAAAAAACTGCTGGCTGCAAAAGTCTCACTTTTACGATTGCGGCTAACTACGGTGGTCGTTGGGATATTTTGCAGGCGATGCGCCAATGTTTGGCTGCTAATCCTGGTTTGAAGCCGGAGCAAGTATCAGAGGAGTTATTGCAAGCCCATCTATCCATGGCTTATGCTCCAGAACCAGATTTGTTCATTCGCACTGGTGGGGAGCAAAGAGTAAGCAACTTCTTATTGTGGCAACTCGCGTATACCGAGTTGTATTTCACGGATATCCTTTGGCCTGATTTTGATGAGGCTGAATTACATAAAGCGTTTGACTGGTTTAGTCAGCGCGAGCGTCGTTTTGGACGTACGAGTGCTCAGCTAGCTTCCGAGCCTTTGAGCGACGCAGTCTAAGTATTCTTATTCCCTTATGTTAAAAACCCGAATCATTACTGCCACTATCTTGATGGCAGTGCTATTGCCCATCTTATTTTTATTACCACCAATCTATTTGGGCGGATTTTTCCTCGTCGCATTAGTTGTAGCTGCTTGGGAATGGAGTCGCATGATTGCCCCTGAGGCAAAAAAGGCGGCATGGCTCTATGCTGCTTTTTGTTTGGCCATCATTTTGTTTTTGCTGGCTACTCAGGCGATCTCATGGCAGTTCTCTCTGCTCATGATGGCAGTCCTGTTTTGGTTCTTTCTGGCGCCATTTATTTTGGCAAAGGGGATGAACCTCTCGCTTCAAAAATTCAAACCTTTCTACAGCATTCTGGGTTTGATCATTCTCCCAGCCACTTGGTTCGCTTTAGTCTTCTTACGTGAGCTGGGCTTAGTCTTTTTATTGAGTAGTATGGCTTTAGTTTGGGTTGCCGATATCGGCGCTTACTTTGTTGGCAAGGCTTTTGGTAAGCATAAGTTAGCCGTGAATATTAGTCCGGGGAAGTCAATTGAGGGTGCGCTAGGCGGTCTCGTGCTTTGCTATCTCTACGCATTCTTATGTGTCATGTATTTACCTCTAGCTGATACCTTATTTGGTGCCTGGGCTATTCGATTTGGATGGGTGCCGATGCTCTTGATGGTTACCGTATTAGCTGCGTTCAGCGTCTTTGGTGATTTGTTTGAGTCTCAGTTGAAGCGCTTAGCTGGTGTTAAAGACAGCAGTCATTTGCTGCCTGGCCATGGTGGCGTACTAGATCGGGTTGATGCTCTCATCCCGACAATGCCGATTGCTGCATTACTAGCTGGATTGATTTGATGTCTCTTAAGCAAGTTGCCATCCTCGGATCTACGGGATCGATTGGTGTTAATACTTTAGATGTGATTCGTGCGCATCCAGATCGCTTCAAGGTGGTCGCTTTGACTGCTGCAAAACAGATTGAACGTCTATCTGAGCAATGTATTGAGTTCAAGCCAACTATTGCAGTAGTGGCTGACGCTGAGGGCGCTGCTAAGCTGGCTCAACTCCTGCAAGCAAAAAAGATCGCGACTCAAGTTCTTTATGGGCCTGAGGCATTAGTAAGTGCCATCACCGAATCAGGGTGCGATACCGTTATGGCAGCGATTGTGGGTGCAGCTGGCCTAGTCCCTGCCCTAGCTGCAGCTCAAGCAGGTAAGCGGGTATTGTTGGCCAATAAAGAAGCGCTCGTGATGTCAGGTAATTTATTTATGCAGGCTATGCAAGCTGGCGGCGGTGAATTACTTCCCATCGACAGTGAACATAATGCGATTTTTCAATGTCTGCCAGATCGCTTTACAAAAAATCCATCTGCGCATTTAGGTGTTGAAGAGCTTTGGTTAACTGCCTCTGGCGGACCATTCAGAGACAGACAGCTTGCGGATTTATCGGACATTACCCCCGAGCAAGCTTGCGCCCATCCAAACTGGGTGATGGGTAGAAAAATTTCAGTTGATTCAGCAACGATGATGAATAAAGGCTTGGAAGTTATCGAAGCTTTTTGGTTGTTTGGTTTGCCGCTAGAAAAGATTAAGGTGTTGATTCATCCGCAGAGCGTAGTGCACTCGATGGTGCGTTATCGTGATGGCTCTGTGCTGGCGCAAATGGGTCAGCCTGATATGCGCACTCCAATTGCTTATGGCCTTGCCTGGCCTGAACGCATCGAGGCTGGTGTTGCTCCTTTAAATCTGACTCAGTTGAGTGGTCTCAGTTTCACCGAACCAAATTTTGCTCAATTCCCCTGTCTTAACTTGGCCTTTGCTGCGGCAAAAGCAGGGGGCACTACTCCTGCTGTATTGAATGCTGCGAACGAAGTTGCTGTGGCCGCTTTCTTGGATGATGGCTTGCCATACTTAAGCATTCCTAATGTAGTGGAGCACTGCTTAAATGCCTTGCCTTCAGTTGCTGCGAGCTCCCTGGAAGCGATTCTTGAGGTTGATGCTTTGGCTCGTCGTACTGCGAATGATTTCATTCGCGATCTCAAAAGATAGATCGGCGATTTGTGCAGGCCTTAATTACTCTTGCTTCATTCTTGGTCACTTTAGGTGTGCTGGTCAGCTTTCATGAATATGGTCATTTTTTAGCAGCCCGTTTATGTGGTGTCAAAGTACTTCGTTTTGCCTTAGGTTTTGGCAAGCCATTATTTACTTTTCGCGCCAGTAGCGGTACCGAGTGGGTTGTAGCTTCTATCCCCTTGGGCGGCTATGTCAAATTATTGGATGGCCGAGATGGTCAACAAAATATTTCAGCGCAGGATCGATCTCAGTCCTTTGATGTAAAGCCGCTCTGGCAACGATCTGTCATTGTGGCTGCTGGACCATTTGCCAATTTCCTCTTGGCAGTCATTTTATTTTCGATCATTTACGTCACAGGCGTGCCTCAGTTGCCAGCAAAACTGCAGGCTCCCCCTGAGCAATCGATTGCTGCCAAACTAGGGGTAGCAGCGGGTGATCAAGTGATTGGTTGGCAATCGCTGCCATCTGACTATAGTGGCGCCCCAATTCTTGAAGAGTTTGATCCCGTCCCAAGTTGGAATGCTCTGCGTTGGCAGCTATTGGATGCCGTAACTGGAGAGCAGGGCTTTGCCCTAGAAATGCGGGATGCCTCTGGTGGGCGCCATATTAAATCCTTTAGGCAGGGTGATTTACCCCCGGTAACACCAGAATCGGACCCACTAAAAGCATTAGGCTTATTTCCCCAGATCACCCCGCCTGCAGAGTGGAATCAGCTGAAATTGGGTCCGATTGATGCCCTGAGCTTTGCTAGTCAGCGGGTCTATTTGATCACCAAGGTCTCTATGAGGCTAATGCTTGGTTTATTGACCGGCAAAACGACCTTAAAGCAGCTGGGTGGACCCTTGAGTATTGCGGATATGGCTGGGAAGTCAGCCCAGGTGGGCTGGCAGCCATTTGTAGCCTTTTTGGCCCTCATGAGTATTAGCATTGGACTCTTGAATTTAGTGCCTTTACCAATGCTAGATGGGGGTCAGCTCCTGTATGATGCATGGGAGTTGGTTGCTGGTAAGCGAATTTCATTATCTCTGCAGGAAAAGCTCCAAAAAGTGGGTTTTTTGCTGCTGATAGCCCTTTCCTTGCTGGCCTTGTTTAACGATTTGCAACGCTACCTTTCACCTTGAATTTTTTGATACCTTCTTTTCGCTCCCTAACTCGATTTATTGCTCAAGTCGTTCTGATTGTTGCGGCAGGTTTTTGTATAAACGCACAAGCAGCCGATACCTTTGTCATTAAAGATATTCGAATCGAAGGCTTGCAGCGAGTGGAGCCAGGCACTGTATTTAGCTACCTTCCAGTTCAGGTAGGCGATACCTTTACCGAAGAGAAGAGTGCTGAGGCCATTAAGGCACTCTACAGCACTGGCTTTTTCCGAGATGTGCAAATTCAGGCTCAGGGTAATGTTTTGATTGTGATCGTTGAAGAGCGTCCTACTATTTCCCGGATTGAATTTACTGGCATGAAGGAGTTTGATGTAGAGGTAGTTCGGAAGTCACTCAAAGCCGTTGGGGTTGCTGAAGCTCGTTTCTATGACAAGGCTTTGATTGATAAAGCTGAACAAGAACTGAAGCGCCAGTATGTTGGTAAAGGTATGTATGCAGCTGAAGTAGTTGCAACCGTTACCCCAGTAGAGCGTAATCAAGTGGCGATTTATTTCAATATCGATGAAGGTCCTGTAGCTAAGATCCAAGAGATCAATTTTATTGGCAATAAGGTGTTCAGTGAGAGCACCCTTAAGAGCCAGATGCAGTTGAAAACTGGTGGCTGGCTTTCTTGGTATAGCAAAGACAATTTGTATTCCAAGCAAAAGCTCACGGCCGACTTGGAGAATATTCGCTCCTACTATCTCAATCGTGGTTACCTTGAGTTTGTTATTGAGTCCACCCAGGTTTCTATTACCCCTGATAAAAAAGGCATCTATCTGACAATTAGTATCCGTGAGGGTAATAAATTCACAGTAAAAGATGTGCGTTTAGCTGGTGACTTATTGGGCAAAGAGGCTGAGTTAATTCAGTTGGTAAGTCTTAAGCCTGGCGACACCTTCTCATCTGCTAAGTTGACTGAGAGTACTAAAGCGATTGCTGAAATTCTAGGTTCATATGGTTATGCGTTTGCAACCATCAATCCACAACCAGACATTCGTCGTGAACTAAGTGAAGTGGATTTGACTCTGGTGGTTGATCCAGGTCGTCGCGTCTATGTTCGTCAAGTCAATGTTACCGGTAATGCCAAGACTCGTGATCTAGTAATTCGTCGCGAGATGCGCCAGTTTGAAAGTGCCTGGTTCGACAGTGAAAAGATTGATTTATCGAAAAAACGTTTGGGCCGCTTGGGTTATTTCACGGAGACTGATGTATCTACGCAAGATGTTCCAGGATCTGCTGATCAGGTTGACGTGAACGTGAAGGTCACCGAGAAGCCAACTGGCGCAATTACTCTGGGTGCCGGTTTCTCATCCACTGAGAAGTTGATTCTTTCTGCTGGTATTAATCAAGAGAATGCCTTCGGTACTGGTACGGCAGTGGGCTTGAATTTCTCCCTCGGTAAGATTAATCAAAGTTTGGCTTTATCAAACTATGACCCTTACTTCACTGAGGATGGTATTAGCCGCTTCACCGATTTGTACTACCGCTCATCTAAGCCGCTGTACTACACCGGTGACCCTGATTACCAAATTAAATCTGTTGGTTCGAATATCAAGTTTGGCGTTCCCTACACCGAAGTAGATAGAGTCTTCTTCGGTACTGGATTTGAAGTATTCCAAATCCAATCCAGTATTAATACGCCAACACCATATTTGAATTACATGCAGGACTATGGCATTGCTGCCCCAGGCTATCCTGCAACACTCAATACTTACAACGTTCCAATCACAATTGGTTGGTCACGTGATGGTCGAGATAGCACGCTGATTCCATCAACAGGTTCCTTGCAGCAGCTGAATGCTGAATTAGGTACACCGGTTGGAAATATGATGTTCTATCGTTTGTTTGGTCAGTATCAAAAATATCACTCCTTCTCAAAGGGCAATATCCTGTCCTTTAATGGTGAAGTTGGTTATGGTGAGGCATACGGCAAGTACCCATTTCCGATTACCAAAAACTACTATGTGGGTGGAATTGGATCTGTTCGAGGCTATGCTCCAGGATCACTTGGACCTACCTACGTCAATACCTATACCGGCCTGAATCAACCTACCGGCGGTCAGTCCAAAATTGTCAGCAACGTTGAGTACACCGTCCCAGTTCCTGGGTCTGGCGTTGATAAAACCCTCCGCGTATTTGGTTTCGTAGACGGCGGTAACGTTTATAACGAAAACATCAATCTCGTCTTGCGATATTCTTATGGCTTAGGTTTATCATGGATATCACCACTGGGCCCGCTAAAATTCAGTTACGGTATTCCAATCAAGTCGTTACCAACGGATAATATTCAGCGTTTGCAGTTCCAAGTTGGTACAGCGTTTTAATTGTTTAAGGAAAGTTTTATGAAGCTTCGTCAATCTTCAAAATGGATTCAATACGGCTTAATTGCTGTTTCTTCACTAATCGCTTTGCCTCAGGCATTTGCGCAAGATGCCGGCACTCGTGTTGCAGCTGTGAACGTTGAAAAAGTATTCAACGAATCGGATATGGCTAAAGCAAGTCAGACTAAGTTGCAAAATGAGTTTATGAAGCGTCAGAATGAGATTCGTAGTAGCGCTGAAAGAATTAAAGCTGCAGCAGAAAAATTAGATCGCGACTCAGCAGTGATGTCTGAGGCGGATCGTGTTCGTCGTCAGCGCGAGCTGGCTGACCAAGATCGTGAACTGCAGCGCAAACAACGTGAGTACACGGAAGATCTGAATCAGCGTAATTTTGAAGAGCGCGCCAAGATTGCTGAAAAAGCAAATCAAGCCCTCAAGCAAATTGCTGACCAAAGAAAAATTGATGTCATTATTCAAGATCCAGCCTATGCCAATCCTAAGGTTGATGTAACTGATGATGTCATCAAGGCTTTGAATAGTCTCAAGTAAGTTTTATGCCCACCGCCATCGAGCTGGCCGAACAGTTTCAAGTAAGCTTGGTGGGGGATGGCTCCCTCGTGCTTCAGGGTCTCGCTCCTCTCGAGCGAGCCCAAGTCAGCCAGATTTCCTTTCTCTCAAATCCGCTATACCGTCAACAGGCTAGTGATAGTGCTGCTGGTGGATTGATTGTTAATCAAGCTGACGCAGACTTCCTTCAGGCAAATCCCGGAAGCAACTCAGTGGGGCGCGTGTATTTTGTTTCCAAAAATCCCTACGCTACTTTTGCCAGAATGGCGCAGCATTTTGCGAAAGCATCTGCGCCAATTTATGCTCCTGGTGTGCACTCAAGTGCCGCAGTAGACCCATCTGTAAATATCCCAGATTCATGTCATATCGGACCATTTGTACAAATTGGCCCTGGCGTGAAATTGGGTGAGCGTGTTAGCTTATTAGGCAATACTTCAGTTGCTAGAAATTCCGCCATTGCAAGCGACACTTTAATTTACCCCAATGTCTCGATTTATTCGGAGACTACTATTGGTGAGCGTTGCATTATTCACAGTGGTGCTGTGATTGGTGCAGACGGCTTTGGTTTTGCTCCTGATTTTTCTGCAACCGGCGCCGAGTGGGTCAAGATTCCTCAAACTGGTGCTGTAGTGATTGGTAATGATGTTGAGATTGGTGCGTCTACGACGATTGATCGTGGCGCCATGAGTGACACCATCATAGGTAGTGGAACTAAGATTGATAACCAAGTTCAGATCGCCCATAACGTGGTGGTGGGTAACTGTTGTGTGATCGCGGGTTGCGCAGCTATCTCAGGTAGCACCAAAATTGGTAACTTCTGCATTATTGGCGGTGCGGCTAATTTTGCAGGTCATCTCACTATTGCTGATAAAACTACGGTTTCTGGAAATACCTCGATTATTCGTTCTATTACCGAGCCAGGCCAGCATTACACAGGCGTTTATCCTTCAATGCTACATGGCGCCTGGGAGAAAAATGCTGCCATTTTGCGCGGCCTCGATAAAATACGTCAACGCTTACGATTATTAGATAAATCTAAATAAATTCGTCACCACATTCAAAAATTAGAAACTTTATCCAGTAGGTAAACACATGAGCAAACCCATCGCTATCGACATCAATCAAATTTTGAAGTTGTTGCCTCATCGCTATCCATTTTTATTGGTTGATCGCGTGTTAGAGATTGAGCCTCGTCAGAGTATTACTGCGCTTAAGAATGTCACCATGAACGAGCCATTCTTTCAGGGGCACTTTCCAGATTTTCCGGTAATGCCAGGCGTTCTAATTATTGAGGCGCTTGCTCAAACCGCTGCACTTCTGACCTTTTCAGAAGTACGCGAAGAAAATGCCATTTACTATTTTGCCGGTATTGATGGTGCCCGATTTAAGAAACCAGTATTGCCTGGTGACCAGCTGATCATGACAGCTAAGCTAGAGCGTGAACGAGCTGGTATATACAAGTTTCAAGTGCAAGCCACTGTTGACGGTGAACTTGCTGCTGAAGCAAATATTACTTGTGCTGTTCGTACGAAAGGCGCGTAATGACTCGGATTCATGCATCCGCTGTAGTTGATAGCAAGGCTGAGATCGCTAGTGATGTAGAGATTGGTCCATATTCTGTTATTGGACCAAATGTCAAAATTGGCGCTGGCAGTAAGATTGGTTCGCATACTGTGATCGAGGGTTACACCACGATCGGTAAAGAGAATAATTTTGCACACTTTGCGGCTATTGGTGGCGCCCCTCAGGATATGAAATACCGTGGCGAGCCAACACAACTCATTATTGGTGACCGCAATACGATTCGTGAGTTCACGACTATCCATACTGGTACATCTCAGGATGAAGGTATTACCCGCATTGGTGATGACAACTGGATCATGGCATATGTGCACATTGCGCATGACTGCCAAATCGGCAATCACACGATTTTCTCGAGCAACGCGCAAATTGCTGGTCATGTGAAGGTAAGTGACTGGGCAATCATGGGTGGCATGTCAGGCGTGCATCAGTTTGTCCGTATCGGCCAACACGCTATGTTGGGTGGTGCTTCTGCGTTAGTACAAGACATTCCACCATTTGTGATTGCTGCAGGTGATAAGGCTTCTCCACATGGCATTAATGTGGAAGGGCTGAAGCGCCGTGGTTTCTCCAGTGAAACGATTTCTGCGCTGCGTCAGGCGTATAAAGTTCTCTACAAGGATAGCCTAAGTTTCGAAGAGGCTAAGGTAGAGATTCAGAAGATGGCTCTGGCTAGCGTATCTGATGCCGCTACTGCAGAGAAGCTAACAGAATTCCATGACTTTATTGCCGCCTCTACACGCGGCATTATTCGATAGAGTCAATCGAGTGTCCAAACTTGCTTGTGTTGCCGGAGAGCCCTCGGGCGACTTGCTGGCAGCGCCAGTATTGAGTGCGCTAAAGCAGATCCCTGATACTTCTAATCTAGTGGTTTATGGCATTGGTGGCCCTCGTATGCAGGAGCAAGGTCTGCGCTCAGATTGGCCAATGGAGACACTCAGTGTTCGCGGTTACGTTGAGGCTATTAAGCAACTGCCCGCCATTCTAAAACTACGTAAGGAGCTCATCAGCAATCTCACTGGTGAAGGTCGCCCTGATGTGTATTTGGGTATTGATGCGCCGGATTTCAATTTGGGTGTCGAGTTAGCTTTGCGTAAAGCAGGCATTCCAACTTTGCACTTTGTTTCTCCTTCGATTTGGGCTTGGAGAGCAGGGCGTATTACGAAGATTAAGCAAGCAGTAGAGCGCATGCTCTGCATCTTTCCCTTTGAAACTGAGATTTATGAACGTGCTGGCATTAGCGCAACTTATGTTGGTCATCCTCTAGCAAGTGAGATTCCGCTAGAACCAAATCCAGTAATGGCTAAGCAAAGGATAGAAAAAATCCTAAGCCTGCCAGTCAATACATTAAATGGAATCGTGGTTTCTGTTCTACCGGGTAGTCGCGGTTCAGAAATTGAACTTATTGCACCCGTCTTTTTTGAGACGATGGCAGAGCTCACGAAGCTGATGCCGGGCCAGGCGATTCATTTTGTTATTCCGGTTGCTACACCGCGCTTACGAGAGCCGCTTGAGGCGCAATTAAAAAATACCCTAGATAAAAATCCTGACCTCAAAATTTATCTGATTGATGGTGAGGCTGATGCAGTACTTGAGGCTGCCGATGTCGTCCTCATTGCCAGTGGTACTGCAACATTGCAGGCTGCACTCTGGAAAAAGCCGATGGTGATCTCCTACAAGGTACCTTGGTTAACCGCACAGATTATGAAGCGACAGGGTTACTTGCCCTACGTGGGTTTACCGAATATTCTCTGTGGCGAGTTCGTTGTCCCCGAGCTTCTGCAAGATGATGCGACTCCAAACAAATTAGCTGATGCCTTAGTCGATTGGTTAAATAAGCCCAATAAAGTTGCCCAGCTAAAAACCCGTTTTGCAGAAATGCACGAGACCTTGCGTAGACCAACAGGTTTATTGGTTGCGCAGGCTGTGGCACAAACAATTACTGCTAGTAAAAATCGGACCACTGTGTGAGCATGATTTGGGTATGTGGTATTGACGAGGCTGGGCGTGGCCCATTAGCGGGGGCGGTTGTTGCCGGCGCTGTTGTTCTTGATCCCGAGAACCCTATTGCTGGATTAAAAGATTCTAAGAAGTTATCAGCCGCCAGACGCGAGTTTCTGTTTGAGCAAATTCAGCTCAAGGCAAAAGCCTGGGGTATCGGCGAAGCGAGTCCAGCTGAGATTGATGAGATTAATATTTTGCAAGCGACGATGCTCGCAATGCGCCGTGCAATTGAAGATCTCACCACACGTTTGGGTGGCTGGCCAGATAAAGCTCTAATCGATGGCAATCGCTGTCCTGAGCTTCCAATCTCAGCAGAAGCTATTGTGAAGGGTGATACCAAAGAGCCGGCGATTTCAGCAGCATCAATCTTGGCTAAAGTCACGCGTGATCGTCAAATGATGGCCTTACATGAGTTACATCCCCAGTATGGCTTTGCTCAACATATGGGATATCCAACAGAAGCGCACTTTGCTGCTCTTAAAGAGTTTGGCGCCTGCGATCAGCATCGTCGGAGCTTTTCCCCTGTTCGCAATGTCTTAGCTCTGCATAGCTGATAATCCCAACTATGAAAATGGAATTTATTAGCTCAAAAGACAATTCCCTGTTTAAGGAAATTCGTCAATTACAAGCTACTGGCCCCAAAGGTCAGAAGGCCAGATTTGCTTGCGGTCAGGCTTTGCTGGAAGGCATCCATTTAGTGCAAACCTGGGTGGGTAATCCAGGGCTCAAGACCTTAATTACCTCAGAGTTAGGTTTGCAAAACCCAGAAATTGCGCAAGCCGTTTATGACCATGTAGAAATTTGTCCTGATACTCGGGTTTATCAGCTGGATAAAGGCTTGTGGGACTTGCTCAGTGATTTGGTCAATGCTCCCCAGATTGCGGGCTTACTAGATCTCCCGGAGTCTGCATTAAATCCCCAAAAATCAGTTGCGACGATTTCTGGCGATGTGATTATTTTGGATCGTATTCAGGATGCGGGGAATGTGGGCTCGATCTTACGCACTGCTGCAGCGGCTGGCTTTACTCAAGTCATTGCATTAACGGGTTGTGCCCATCTTTGGTCAAGCAAAGTATTGCGTGCTGGGATGGGCGCACATCGTCTGCTAGATCTGTATGAGGGTTGGTCAACCCCGCAAGTGCTGAGCGCGGTAACAGCGCCTTTACTCGCTGCTACTGCCGATGGTGAGCTTGATCTCTTCAATATGCCTAAGGTATTGATTCATCCAGTTGCTTGGGTGATGGGAAGTGAAGGGCAGGGCGTTTCTGAAGACCTGATGGCTCAAGCCAAGGGCGTATCCATTCCGATTGATCCAAGAGTTGAATCCCTGAATGTTTCTACGGCAGCAGCGATCTGCTTATTTGAAACGGTTCGAGTGCGCCGTAGTTAAACAATGATGCTAAGTAAAGCCAATAAAAGACTAGCCTAGAATTGTTTTATCTGACTTAATGGATTGCAATACGGTGGTGGCAATCTCTTCAATCGATTTACTCGTTGTAGCCACCCAAGGAATAGATTCTTTTTTCATCATGGCGGTGGCTTCATTGATTTCATAGCGACAGTTTTCTAGCTTGGCATAGTTACTGCCTGGGCGTCGCTCATTACGAATCTCCGATAAACGTTCAGCATCAATCATTAAGCCAAAAATCTTATTGCGATAGGGGATTAAATCCTTTGGTAATTGCCCCCGTTCAA
This sequence comes from Polynucleobacter sp. AM-7D1, assembly GCF_018688455.1. NCBI lineage: Bacteria > Pseudomonadati > Pseudomonadota > Betaproteobacteria > Burkholderiales > Burkholderiaceae > Polynucleobacter > Polynucleobacter sp. AM-7D1. Next base: position 1,233,107 of record NZ_CP061319.1, on the reverse strand, counting down.
AATCTTCAGGAATGAGAGGGTAGTTCGCTGCTTTCATACCGTATTGCATTGCCAGGTAAAGACTGGTTGGCGTTTTGCCCACTCGGGAGATGCCCACTAAAATGACGTCAGCCTCAGCAAGGTTCTTGTTTGACTGACCATCATCATGGGCTAGGGAGTAGTTAATAGCCTCAATGCGGTTTTTGTAGGCTTCGGTATCGGCATTGTGGTGAAGGCGGTTCATGGCATGGGTCGATTTGACCCCTAGAGCTTGCTCCAAAGGTGCCACAAAAGTCTGGAACATATCCAGAATCAAGCCATTAGCCTTACCGACAATCTGATTAAGGTCTGGATTCACCAAAGTGGTGAAAACGATAGGCTGAACTCCGTATTTGACGGCAGCCTGATTGATGTTAGAAACCGCGTCATGCGCTTTTTCAGGGCTATCCACAAAAGGCACCCGAATGTGCTTAAAAGTGGCCTCAAATTGGGCCAAAATCGATTGGCTGAAGTTCTCGGCGGTAATGCCGGTACCGTCTGAAACAATAAAAACAATGCGGGTTTGGGTAGACATGAGATTGGCCTATCAGTCGTGGTCAGCACTACAATATGCAGTTAATGAAGTATGCCGTATTGTATTCGGCCGCTCGACCAGTTTCCTTATCTTTAGAGAGTATTTTATGTCCAACCAACAGCAACAAAGTAACGATGTAGCAAATGCCTATGTTTTGCCTTTTGAGCAACTCCGAATGACCGATGTTGAGTCAGTCGGCGGTAAAAATGCCTCACTCGGTGAGATGATTTCTCAGTTGTCCTCCACAGGAGTTCGTGTACCAACTGGATTTGCAACTACCTCATTAGCATTTCGTGATTTCTTAGAACACAACAATTTAACTGAGCGCATTCAGAAGCGTTTAGAGAATCTCAATATTGATGATGTGCGTGCTCTAGCTGAAGCTGGTAAAGAGATCCGCGGCTGGATTGAAACTGCCCCGTTTCAACCGCGTCTTGACGAGGAGATTCGTACAGCATTTAAGAAATTAGATGATTCTAGCAAAGGTTCTTTTGCAGTGCGCTCTTCTGCAACTGCAGAAGATTTGCCTGATGCTTCATTTGCTGGACAGCAAGAAACTTTCTTGAACGTTGAAGGTATTGACGATGTTCTGAAGAAGATTCGTGAAGTATTCGCATCCTTGTATAACGATCGTGCGATTTCTTATCGCGTTCATAAGGGCTTTGCTCACGCTGAAGTAGCCTTATCTGCTGGTATCCAGCGCATGGTTCGCTCTGACTTGGGTGCAGCTGGTGTGATGTTTACCCTAGATACTGAATCTGGTTTTGAAGATGTCGTATTCATCACTTCTAGTTACGGCTTGGGTGAGACGGTAGTGCAGGGCGCAGTGAACCCAGATGAGTTCTACGTATTCAAAACGACATTGGCACAAGACAAGAAGGCGATTATTCGTCGCTCTTTAGGCTCTAAGTTAATTCAGATGCAATTCGCCCCAGCAGGTTCTGCTGAGAAGGTAATGACTGTGGATGTCGCTCCAGAAAAACGTAATCGTTTTTCACTGGAAGATGCCGACATTACTGAACTAGCAAAATATGCCGTCATCATCGAGAAGCACTACGGTCGTCCAATGGACATCGAGTGGGGTAAAGATGGTCAAGATGGCCGTATCTATATCTTGCAAGCGCGTCCAGAGACAGTGAAGAGTCAGGCAGCTGGCCAGGTAGAAATGCGTTACAAACTCAAGGGCACTTCTAAGGTTCTAGCCAAAGGCCGTGCGATTGGTCAAAAGATTGGTGCGGGTCCAGTTCGCGTAATTCGTGATCCTAGCGAGATGGATCGTGTGCAGCCAGGCGACGTCTTGGTTGCTGATATGACCGACCCTAACTGGGAGCCAGTCATGAAGCGCGCTTCCGCGATTGTGACTAATCGTGGTGGCCGTACTTGTCACGCAGCGATTATTGCTCGTGAGTTAGGTGTTCCAGCGGTAGTAGGTTGCGGTGATGCAACTGAACATTTGCAAGACGGCATGATGGTGACGGTTTCTTGTGCTGAAGGCGACGAAGGTCATATTTATGATGGCTTGATTGAAACTGAAGTGACTGAAGTATCGCGTGGTGTATTACCAGAGATCCCAGTTAAGATCACCATGAATATTGGTAATCCTCAGTTAGCATTTGATTTCTGCCAAATTCCGAATGCCGGTGTTGGCTTGGCTCGTCTCGAGTTCATTATCAATAACTATATTGGTGTACATCCACGTGCTGTATTGGAGTACCCAAACATTGATCCTGATCTCAAGCGTGCCGTTGAGAGCGTTGCTCGTGGCTATGCAAGCCCACGTCAGTTCTACGAAGATAAATTGGTTGAGGGTGTAGCAACGATTGCTGCTGCTTTCTATCCAAAACCAGTAATCGTTCGCTTGTCCGACTTTAAGTCAAACGAATACAAAAAACTGATTGGCGGTTCACGCTATGAGCCGGATGAAGAGAATCCAATGCTGGGTTTCCGTGGCGCATCCCGTTACGTATCAGCAGATTTCGGCGAAGCTTTTGCCTTAGAGTGCGCTGCAATGAAGCGTGTTCGTGAAGACATGGGCTTGGATAACGTGGAGATCATGGTGCCGTTTGTTCGTACCATCAAGCAGGCTGAGCGCGTGATCGACATGATGGCGAAGTTTGGTCTCAAGCGCGGTGTCAACGGCTTGCGTCTGATCATGATGTGCGAGATTCCTTCTAACGCCATCTTGGCAGATCAATTCCTCGAGCATTTTGATGGATTCTCAATCGGTTCAAACGATATGACTCAGTTAACGCTGGGTCTAGATCGTGACTCCGGTATGGAATTGCTGGCAATTGACTTTGATGAGCGCGACCCAGCGGTGGAGTTCATGATTGCACGCTCCATTGAGGCTTGCCGTAAGCAAAACAAATATGTTGGTATTTGCGGTCAAGGTCCTTCAGACCACCCAGACTTTGCGCGTTGGTTGGTTGCCAAGGGCATTACTTCAATCTCCCTCAATCCTGATAGCGTAGTGGCTACTTGGGAAATGTTGGGTAAGAAAGAAGCCTAAGCCCTGAGTTGCTAATCGCTAGCAATATGCAAAAAGGCCTAGAGAAATCTAGGCCTTTTGTCTTTTGAGTCCTAACTCAATTAACGCTTAGTTTTTGCAGCCACTTTCTTCTTTGGGCTAGCTTTAGCCGTCGCCTTCACTGGTGCAGCCACCTTTTTTGCGACCTTGCTATTGCGATGAATGGGTACTGCACCCATCTTCTTGGCAGGGGATGCAATCGAGCGTGAAGGCGTTGCGCCTGACCAGCTAGGTTCCGCAATGGAATTAAATGCAGCGCGTAATTTCTCACCCCACAATTGATGAATCATTTGGAAGTAGGGGTTGGACTCATCCATGGTGACCAACTTACTAGCCTGTAATGAGTTCTTTTCGTAAACCATGAGGTCTAGCGGCAGGCCAACAGAAATATTGCTGTTGAGTGTTGAATCCATCGAGATGAGGGCGCACTTGGTGGCTAGATTGAGTGGAGTATCAAAGCTAATGACCCTGTCTAAGATTGGCTTGCCATATTTAGACTCACCAATCTGGAAGTAACAAGTCTCAGGCGTAGCTTCAATAAAGTTGCTAGCTGAATAGATATTAAAGAGTCGAGGGCGCTCGCCCTTAATCTGTCCACCAAAGATCAAATTGCAGTTGAAATCAATGCCGGCCTTTTCCAGCGCCTTGTGATCCCGGTCATAAACCTGCTTAATGGCATCACCAATCACGACAGCTGCATCATGGGTGCTTTCGACATTCCAAAGATTCTTTCCATTGAGGAGTTGCCCTTGTAATAGGATCTCTTTAACGGCTTGAGTAATGGCAAGATTGCCAGCGCTCATCAGGGTAAAAAATCGATCCTTATCCTTCTGGAATAGAGACATCTTTCTAAATGTGCCGATCTGATCAACACCCGCATTAGTGCGAGTATCCGATAAAAATACCAAGCCATCCTTTAGGCAAAGCCCAACGCAATACGTCATCCTGCAACCCCTTTATTTATTTCCCTGGATTATCTCTTACTTGGCTTGGGTAATTGAGATGCTGGCGCTTAACTCTTCGCCGCCTCCGCCAGAGCGAACCCCTTTGACGGGTGCTGCGGAGTAGTAGTCTCGGCCAATCGCTAAGCGAACATGACGTGCATCAGTAAAGCAGGCATTGGTGATATCAATACTGGTCCATAGACCTTTATCAATATCAGTACAGAAATCAATCCAGGCATGACTCGCGAGGTTAGGCGCATCTTCAGCAAAGAAATAGCCGCTAACATAGCGTGCCGGAATGCCTGAGGCACGACACAGGCCTAACATGATGTGCGCATGATCTTGGCAAACACCGGATTTCATGGCGAAAGATTGGGCGGCAGTGGTTGCAAAATTAGTTTGCCCTGGTGAGTACAGAATTGCCTCTTGTACTGAGGCGGCTAAGGCTAAAACCTGATCAATTGAGTTTTTCTTGGGAAGAGAGGCTGCAAAATACTCCAGCATCTCTGCAGTTGGCTCAGTCAGGTTGGTTTGTTGAAGTAGGTGGTAAGGGGAGACTGCCTTGGGCTCATCAATAAACTCAAAAGCATCTTGCGTATGAACCTCACCTTCAGCCTCAATCATCATGGAGGTGTATGCGTTCTCTTGCACAAAAACACTGTACAAGTTTCCAAAAGCATCCAGCGAAGTGCTTGCCTTAATGGGGGCGCTAACTTTCCACTTATAAATTGTTTGACCGGCCACATCAGGTGGTGTGAGGCGCAACTCTTGAATAGAGTAGCGTACCGGTGTTTCATAGCGGTATTCTGTGCGGTGACGAATCTTCAGGTGCATGGCGATCTTTAAGCTACAGCTAATGGTATGAGGTAGGCATTACTGAATTCATCAGCAATATGATTGATGCGCTCTAAGAACTCTTCAATGAACTCTTCTAAGCCCTGCGAGAAGACCTCATCAATATCGGAATAATCTAAGCTTGCTTTGAGCTTACCAAGCAGGCGTTCAATTTCCTTGGATTGCTGGTTCTTCATCTCTGCAATCAGAGGAATAAGCTCATTGACACAGCACACCAATGAGCGTGGCATCTGCTTATTAAAAATCAATAGTTGAGCTACCTGCTTTGGAGTTACTTGATCAGAGTAGATTTGACGATAGATCTCAAAAGCAGAGACAGAGCGAAGCAGGGCAGCCCAGTGATAAAAATCAAAGAAGTTGCCATCAGCCCCATCAATCACTTCAGAGACATCGCCGTCAACTAACTTATCTTTTTTATTGGAACGCAATCCCTTTAGCGCTGCTTGACCTTCATATTTAGTTTCTAAAATACGAGCAGTGTTATCAGCCCTTTCTAGTAGGGTGCCAACATTCATAAAGTAGAAGGCTTCATTCTTCAGCATGGTGCCATGCATAACGCCCCTAAAGAGGTGGCAGCGATGCTTCACCCATTCCAGTAATCTGCTGGGGTCAGCTTGAGTACGCGCTTCCAGAATACGTTGCAACTCTAACCAAGTCGTGTTTTGGGTTTCCCATGCTTCAGAGGTAATCTTGCCCCGAATAACGCGAGCATTCTCACGAGCGGCAAATAAGCAGGACACGATGCTAGAGGGATTGCTGGTTTCATAAATCATGAAATCCAAGACATTCTCACGAGTGACTACATCGTATTTCATCAAGAAGGATTCTTCTAGCTTCGAGATGGTGAGTAACTTCTTCCAGCTCTGCTCTAAAAACTCTGCAGGCTGCGGGAGTAGGGAGGTTTGGTGATTGACGTCCAACATACGGGCAGTGTTTTCTGCTCGCTCTGTGTAGCGGGCCATCCAGTAAAGGCAATCAGCGGTACGACTCAACATATTGATTTATCCCTTTTATTCTTCTAGAACCCAGGTGTCTTTAGTGCCGCCACCCTGTGAGGAGTTCACGACTAAAGAACCTTCTTTGAGGGCAACGCGAGTAAGGCCGCCTGGAACCATCTTGATTGTTTTTCCGGATAAAACAAATGGCCGTAAATCAATATGGCGGGGTGCAACGCCAGATTCAACAAAAGTTGGGCAAGTAGAGAGTGCGAGTGTTGGTTGGGCAATATATTTATCTGGATTGGCAATCAGATGACCACGGAATTCTTCTATCTCTGCCTTGGTAGATGCTGGTCCAACCAACATGCCATAGCCACCAGCACCATGGGTTAGCTTCACCACCAACTTGTCTAAATTAGCCAAGGTATATGCGAGATCATCTGGTTTACGGCATTGGAAAGTCGGCACATTATTGAGGATTGGTTTCTCGCCCAAGTAGAACTCAATCATGTCCGGTACGTAAGGGTAGATTGACTTGTCATCAGCGATGCCGGTGCCAATTGCATTGGCTAAAGTCACATTGCCTGCGCGATGTGCAGAGAGTAATCCAGCAACTCCCAATGTGGAGTCAGAGCGGAATGCGAGCGGATCCAAGAAATCATCATCAACGCGGCGGTAAATGACATCTACACGCTCAGGTCCCTGAGTGGTGCGCATAAAGACTTGCTCGTTCTTCACAAACAAATCTTTGCCTTCAACTAATTCAACGCCCATTTGCTGGGCAAGGTAGCTATGCTCAAAATAGGCGGAGTTATACATGCCTGGTGTGAGTACTACGACATTGGGTTTTTTGACATCATCCGGTTTAACGGACTTGAGACACTCCAATAAAAAATCTGGATAGTGCTCTACCGGCGCAACTCGATATTTCTGAAACAGATCAGGGAAGAGTCGCATCATCATCTTGCGGTCTTCAACCATATAAGAGACGCCGGATGGAACGCGTAAGTTATCTTCTAGAACGTAGAACTCACCTTCGCCAGCGCGCACGATATCAATTCCAGCGATTTGGGCGTAGATATCTCGTGGCACGTTAACGTTACGCATCTCTGGACGATATTGCGCGTTGTTATAAATTTGCTCAGCTGGAATGATTCCAGCTTTAATGATTTCTTCTTCGTGATACACGTCATAGATAAAGCGATTGAGGGCTTTAACCCGTTGACGAAGACCAGCTTCGAGCTGCTCCCATTCTTTGGCAGTAAAGATGCGGGGCACTTGATCAAAGGGAATAGTTCTCTCAGATCCCAGATCGTCTCCGTAGACAGCAAAGGTAATGCCAACTCGTCGGAAGATGAGATCCGCTTCAGCGCGCTTGAGGCCCATAAGGGTGTCGCTTTGCTGCTTCAGCCAGTTATGGAAAACTTGGTAATGGGGACGCGCTTTTCCGCTGGCGTCGAGCATTTCATCAAAAGGCAATTTCATAGTTACAAACTAATGCCTTCGAGGTTAACTGCTATGGTGGGAATGTGGCAGCTTGGTGCCCTATGCACTTTATTGGTGCATTAATGACTAAGAAACCCACTCCGGGACTTATGCGTTAAGGTCGCCTCGAGCAATACGACCTTTTTGGACTTCCCATTCACGATCTTTAGTTGCTGCGCGTTTGTCGTGTTGTTTCTTGCCTCGAGCCAGCCCAATTTCACATTTCACATTTCCTTTGGAGAAATGCAGATTTAGTGGGACGAGGGTGTAGCCCTTTTGCTCCACTTTACCGATAAGCTTTTTAATCTCGATGGCATTTAGCAAGAGTTTGCGGGTTCGGGTACTGTCGGGAACAATATGAGTGGAGGCTGATAGCAGGGGGGTGATATGGCAGCCGATCAGGAATAGCTCCGCCCGACGGATGACAACATACGCTTCTTTAATGTGGACTCGACCGGCGCGGATGGCTTTTACTTCCCAGCCTTCTAGAACCAGTCCTGCCTCGAACCGTTCCTCGATAAAATAATCGAAGAAGGCTTTTTTGTTATCGACGATACTCATATTTATTTAGCTTCTCAAGATCGATTATGGCAGACGTCTACAAGACCGTTTTAATTGGCCAATCAGCCGACCGCATGTATGGCTTAGTCACTGACGTTGCACGTTACCCAGAGTTCTTGCCCTGGTGCGGCGGCGTGGAAATTTTTGAGCAAACCGAGACTGTTTTGGATGCCAAAATCAATATCCACTTTAAGGGTATTGACCAGTACTTTCATACTCGAAACATCAATCACCGCCCTGAAACCATCGATATGGTCTTTGTAGATGGGCCATTCAAGCATTTTTCTGGGCAATGGAACTTTATTCCCCTTAAGGAGGATGCCTGTAAGGTGGAATTTAAGCTCCATTGGGAGTTTAAGAGCGTCATCCTCGACAAGATCATTGGCCCAGTATTTGGTCATATAGCCGGCACCTTTGTGGATTGCTTCGTCAAGCGAGCCGAAGATCTCTATGGCTAATCAGTCCATGGAAATTTGGATTTGCGATGCCCGCTTGGGTGAGCCTAAACTGAGCCCCTTCACACTCCATTTTTTGCCATCCGAGGCTCCCACAGTGGGCCTAGCTCTCATTAAGGCTGGAATCGCCCAAAGTCCTGAGGATCCTGTCTTGGCTAGAAAAGGCTGTTTTGGCGTCTTTGGAAAGCGCAAGGACTGGGATAGCCCAATTTATGAGGGTGATCGCCTGGAGTTGTATTCACCTCTTCTAGTCGACCCTAAGGCTGTCCGCCGAAAGAAGGCTAACCAGAACCAGGATGCCAAATTCCAGGCTGCCGCAGCTAAAAGAAAGGCTAGGAGGCTATAATCTGTTTTTGCGACTAGGGGTTTTGCATGCGACTCATTCAAAAAGCACTCACTTTTGACGATGTGCTCCTCGTACCGGCTTATTCTTCGGTACTCCCTCGAGATGCCAGCTTGGCAAGTAAGTTAACTCGAGATATTTCACTCAATACACCGTTGGTGTCCGCAGCGATGGATACCGTCACTGAAGGCCGTTTGGCAATTGCCATGGCTAGTGAGGGTGGTATTGGTATTGTTCACAAAAATCTCAAGCCTGCTGAACAGGCTAGGGAAGTGGCCAAGGTCAAACGTTACGAATCTGGCATTTTGCGTGACCCGATTACAGTCAGCCCCGATGTCACGCTTCGTCAAGTCATTCAGCTTTCTCGTGAACATGGCTTTTCAGGTTTCCCAGTGCTAACTGGCAAAGAAGTCGTGGGCATTATTACTAACCGCGATTTGCGCTTTGAAGAAGACTTAGATGCGCCAGTGAAAACCAAAATGACTCCACGCGAGCGTTTGATCACGGTCAAAGAAGGTTGCTCGCTAGAAGAAGCAAAGCGCTTGATGAGTCAGCATCGCTTAGAGCGTGTGTTGGTAGTCAACGACAAGTTTGAATTGCGCGGCCTCATCACTGTTAAAGATATTTTGAAAGCTACTGAGCATCCAAATGCTTGTAAAGATAGCGAAGGTAAATTGCGCGTTGGTGCAGCTGTTGGCGTAGGTCCTGACAACGATGAGCGTATTGAACTTTTAGTTCGCGCGGGTGTTGATGTGATTGTGGTTGATACCGCTCACGGACATAGCCAAGGTGTTTTAGATCGCGTCAAATGGGTTAAGAAAAATTACCCTCACGTGCAAGTGATTGGCGGAAACATTGCTACTGGCGATGCCGCTAGAGCATTGGCTGATCATGGTGCTGATGGCGTTAAGGTAGGTATTGGCCCGGGCTCCATTTGCACAACCCGAATTGTTGCGGGCGTTGGTGTTCCTCAAATTAGTGCGATTGTGAATGTGGCTGCTGCACTCAAGGGCACAGGCATTCCATTAATTGCAGACGGTGGTGTTCGTTACTCTGGAGACGTTGCGAAAGCCTTAGCTGCTGGCGCAAGCTCTGTAATGATGGGCGGTATGTTTGCTGGAACTGAAGAGGCTCCTGGTGAAGTGTTCTTGTATCAGGGTCGTTCATACAAGAGTTATCGTGGCATGGGCTCTTTAGGTGCAATGGCCGATGGTTCTGCAGATCGTTACTTCCAAAGTGACATCAGCGCAGCCAATGCTGAGAAACTGGTTCCAGAAGGTATTGAGGGTCAAGTGCCTTACAAGGGCAGTGTTCTCGCCATCTTGCATCAACTGACTGGTGGCATCCGTTCTTCAATGGGCTACTTGGGTTGCAAGACGATTGATGAGCTTCATGAAAAAGCGAATTTTGTGGAAATCACTTCAGCGGGTGTGCGCGAGTCACACGTTCATGATGTGAAGATCACGAAGGAAGCCCCGAATTACCACATTGACTAAGAAGTAAAAGCAGGCTGAATTTAAGGTAATCCTTTCGTGCACGACAAAATACTGATTCTCGACTTTGGTTCACAAGTCACCCAATTAATTGCCAGACGAGTACGTGATGCGCGCGTCTATTCTGAGATCCATCCCTACGATTGCGATCCAGAATTTATTCGTAAGTTCATTCAAGAGCAGGGTGGCAAGGGAATTATTCTTTCTGGTGGACCAAGCTCGGTTACTGAAGAGGGAAGTCCTCGCGCACCACAAATCGTTTTTGAATTAGGCGTTCCCGTTTTAGGTATTTGCTATGGCATGCAAACCATGGCAACCCAATTGGGTGGTGCGGTTGCTTCTGCTGAATCCTTGGGTAAAGCACGCGAGTTTGGTTACTCTGAAGTGCGTGCACATGGTCATACCAATTTGCTTAAAGGTATACAAGACTTTTCTACCAGCGAAGGCCACGGCATTCTCAAAGTGTGGATGAGTCATGGCGATTCAGTAACGACAATGCCACCTGCATTTAAGTTAATGGCTTCAACAGAGTCTTGCCCGATTGCAGGTATGGCTGATGAAGAGCGTCGTTTCTATGCATTTCAGTTCCATCCAGAAGTAACTCACACCTTACAAGGCGAGGCCATTTTGAGTCGTTTTGTACATGAGATCTGTCTGTGCAAGCCGGACTGGGTGATGGGTGACTACATTAGCGAAGCAGTTGACCACATTCGCAAGCAAGTTGGCAATGAAGAGGTCATTCTTGGTTTATCCGGCGGCGTTGACTCTAGCGTAGCAGCGGCATTAATCCATCGCGCGATTGGTGAGCAACTCACCTGCGTATTTGTTGATCATGGTTTGCTTCGTTTGAACGAAGGCGACATGGTGATGGAAATGTTTGCTCGTAATCTCGGTGTCAAAGTAATTCGAGTTGATGCTAAAGACAAATTTATGTCTGAGCTTGCTGGTGTTGCTGACCCAGAAGCTAAGCGCAAAATTATTGGTAAAGAATTCGTTGAGATCTTTCAAACTGAGTCTGGCAAGATTCAAAATGCCAAGTGGCTTGCTCAGGGCACTATTTACCCAGACGTGATTGAGTCTGCTGGTAAAGGCAAGAAGGGCGCGCATACGATTAAGAGTCATCACAATGTGGGTGGTCTGCCTGAAGATATGCACCTCAAGCTGCTTGAGCCATTGCGTGAGTTATTTAAAGATGAAGTGCGTGAACTCGGCGTTGCTTTAGGTCTGCCGCGTGAGATGGTCTATCGCCATCCATTCCCGGGGCCTGGTCTTGGCGTGCGCATCTTAGGTGAAGTTAAAGCAGAGTTCGCTAGCCTCCTGCAGCGTGCCGATGCGATCTTTATTGAAGAGCTGCGTAATACGATTGATGAAGCAAGCCAAAAATCTTGGTATGACCTTACCAGTCAAGCCTTCGCAGTGTTCTTGCCAGTGAAATCTGTTGGCGTTATGGGTGATGGAAGAACCTATGAGTATGTTGTTGCGCTCAGAGCCGTTCAAACCCAAGACTTTATGACTGCGCACTGGGCTCACTTGCCACATGATTTGCTGGGCAAGGTATCTAATCGCATCATTAACGAAGTGCGCGGCATTAATCGCGTGGTCTACGACATCAGCGGAAAACCTCCAGCAACTATCGAGTGGGAATGACGCCAATGAAGAGGATGATTTATATCTCCCTCATCATTAATGTGGTGGTCTTGATTCCTGTTTGCATTGGTCTTATTTCGGATGCATCTTGGGTTGAATATGGCTATGGTCCAGCCAGCCCTGCAAGAGGCATTCTTTTATCTATCTACGGTTCTATATTGCTGGTTTCGCTGGGCCTACTAATTAATCCCTTGCCAATGCTGGTTGCGCCTTTGCTTCTGGTTCAGATTCTTTATAAGCTCACAACCCCATTCACTGTAGGAAACTTCACAAACCCGGTAGTCATTAGTAATATCCTGGTTGCGCTGGTGCATCTAGTAACCTTGCTGCTAATCCTAAGATCAATTCGAGATAAAGCTTCTTCTCAAGCTTTGTTGGATTGAGAGGATTCTCTAAAGTCACCTATGTCTGAGCTTCGAGAAACCTCCCTCGCAATACTGGCAAATACTGATGTGCAGTCCAAGGTTAGCCAGCTGGCTAACTTGTTTGCTGAGCATCAAGCTGGACGCATTGCTATAAACCCTTCTAGCAACCTTACTAGTCAAAATCATTGCCTCCCTGGGCGACCAGCTAAACCAGATTTAGTTGCGCCAAAGTTTGTTCCTAAAAGAAAAATGGATACGGTTGAGGGCAGAGCTATTCTTTGGCACTCCTTGGCGCATATTGAATTTAATGCCATGAATTTAGCCTTAGATGCTATTTGGAGATTTCCAAATATGCCTAAGGCCTATTACGAAGATTGGCTTAGGGTCGCAAAAGAAGAGTCATACCATTTCAGCTTAATCAATACCCATTTACAGTCCTTTGGATTTAGTTATGGGGATTTCCCAGCTCACAATAGTTTGTGGGAGATGGTGGAGAGAACAACAGATTCAGTGATTGCGCGGATGGCCTTGGTTCCTCGAACAATGGAGGCAAGAGGTCTTGATGCGGTTCCAGAGATTCGGGATCGGTTTAAACAAATCAAAGATGAGCGAGCAGTAGAAATTCTGGAGATCATTCTCCATGATGAGATTGGGCATGTGCTTGTTGGTAATCGCTGGTTTAACTTCTTGTGTGCCAATGACAACCTATCCCCAATTGCGACTTATCGAGAGTTGGCCGAAAAATACCGTGCGCCAACTTTGCGGGGGCCATTTAATCTTGATGCGCGTGAGCAGGCTGGCTTTACTTCTGAGGAATTAGAGATATTGGAATCTCTGAGTGAGAAGCGGACCCAAGCGGCATGAAGATTCTTAGCCTCATTCCGCCGATGACGCAGCTTAATACGCCGTATCCATCAACCGCCTATCTCACTGGCTTTCTACGATCAAGAGGTTTTGATGCAGTTCAAGAGGATTTAGCATTAGCCTTGGTCCTAGGTTTTTTCACTCCATCTGGTTTGCAAGAAATTAAAGAGCAGGCATTACAGCTTCCTGAAGAAAATCGCAGTGCGAGCGTCAACTTTTTTCTCGATTACTTTTCGGATTACCAAAGCACTATCACTCTAGCAATTGCATTTTTGCAAGGGCGCGATAGTACTCTTGCCCATCGCATCAACAGTCGTGCTTTATTACCTGAAGGTCCGCGATTTGCATCTCTTGATGCCTATGATGAAGAAGAGGGCGGGGATTCTTTGGCATGGGCATTTGGTGCACTGGGTTCTCAAGATCGGGCGCGTCATTTAGCAACTCTCTATCTCAATGATCTATCCGATGTCCTGCGTGATGCAGTAGATGAGCGGTTTGAGTTTGTTCGCTATGCGGAATCTCTGGCGGGTAGTCAGCCTACCTTTACACCTTTAGCGGACGCTCTGGCTGCAAGTCCCACATTAATGGATTTGCATTTACAGGAACTGACAAGATCTTCTATTGAAAAGCATCAGCCTAGTTTGGTATTGCTCTCGGTACCATTCCCTGGGGCAATGTACGCCGCATTAAGAATCGCCCAAACCATCAAACAGCATTACCCTGACATTCATATTGGCCTTGGTGGCGGCTACGTCAATACGGAGTTACGTGAGCTGACCGATCCGCGCATATTTGGTTTTGTGGACTTCATCACCCTAGATTCTGGTGAGCGACCATTACTTGCCCTGATTGAGCATTTGAATGGCAAACGCTCTGTGGAAAGACTCGTTCGTACATTTATCCGAACCGCTAGTAATGAAGTTCGTTATATCAATTGGCAAGAGCCGGACATTCCTTTTGAGGAAGTTGGTACTGCCACCTGGGATGGTCTACCACTGAATTCTTATTTATCGCTGCTGGATATGCTTAACCCCATGCATCGCTTGTGGAGTGATGGTCGCTGGAATAAGCTCACTGTTGCTCATGGCTGCTATTGGAAAAAATGCAGCTTCTGTGATGTCAGCCTAGATTACATCTCTCGTTATGAAACTGCTTCTGCAAGTCTTTTGGTTGATCGTATTGAAGCTATCGTTGCAGAGACTGGGCAGAGTGGATTTCACTTTGTAGATGAGGCAGCGCCCCCCAAAATTCTAAAAGCCCTTGCCGAGGAATTAATACGTCGCAAGGTAGTGATCTCCTGGTGGGGCAATATCCGCTTTGAAAAGACCTTCACGCCTGAACTATGTGAGTTGTTAGCGCAAAGTGGATGCATTGCCATGTCCGGCGGTCTAGAGGTTGCCTCCGACAGACTTCTCGATCTGATGAAAAAAGGGGTATCAGTCGAGCAAGTAGCTCAAGTCACCAAAGGATTCTCAGATGCTGGAATCCTCGTGCATGCTTATCTCATGTATGGTTTCCCAACACAAACTGTCCAAGAGACAGTTGACTCACTGGAATACGTTCGTCAGCTTTTTGAGAATGGCTGCATTCAGAGTGGCTTCTTCCATCGCTTTACTTGTACGGTGCACTCACCTGTTGGGCTTGATCCAGCAGCCTATGGCATTGAGCTTGTGCCATTACCCCCGATTAGCTTTGCCAAGAATGATATTGCCTTTATTGACCCTACTGGAGTCGATCACGATCTTCTCGGAGTGGGTCTTAAAAAGGCGATTTATAACTTTATGCATGGCGTGGGCTTTGAAGAAGATGCCCATCAGTGGTTTGATATGTCCGGCATTCCAAAAGCCTCAGTGGGGCGCAATAAAATAGCAAAAGCACTCAAGCATAATTAAATACCCGTAAACTTTATTCATCCAACTCATTTATTTAAATTACCGTGGGTAGCAATATGAACTTATCTCGTCGCACTTTTATCGTTTCTGCCGCTTTAGCTCCAGTTGCTTGTGGAGGCCTTTCATATGAGCATGGCATTCCGGTTGCTCAACCAAAACCAATACCGGTGGTTCGTCCTCCACAAATTGGACAGGAGTGGACCTATATCAAGAAGAATGTTTTTGATGGCAAAACTTTAGATGTGATTACTGAGCGCGTTTCTAATATTGGCTCCACGATTGTGATTGATCGTATGACTGCGGATGGTGCACGCTTGCCCAGTGAAATTCAGACTTCATGGGGAATGGTTTCTACAGACACACAGTGGTCACGCTTGCTCAACTTCAGTCCATCTTTGCCGCTTTGGCCTGAGCAGCTATCTACGACTTGGGCAAAACAGTTCAACACCAAGTACAGCATTGCTGGCTACTCAGGCTCGCAAATGAACTGGCAAGAATATATGAGCGTGCAGGGTTGGGAAAAAATTACTGTTCCTGCTGGAGAGTTTGTAGCACTACGTTTTCAGACTCTGATTAATTATGAGAGTGACGATCCCAACAAGGTGGATTGCATTCGTAAAGAAACAGTTTGGTTTGCTCCGCAGATCGGTCGCTGGGTTGCGCGTGAGGCATCTGGCTCTTATCAAATACAGGGACAAATTGGTGCAGTGATTCTAGAAGGTAGCTATCAATGGCAATTGAGCTCCTACAAATAAACACTGTACGTAGGCTTCTCGTATTGTTGTCACCAGCATTGCTGGTGGCCTGTATTGCTGGTCAGCCGTATCCAGCGTCAACACCTTTACCTCAACCCACAAATCCTCCTAAGGTGAGGGCGCCGCAAGTAGGGCAGCAGTGGGTCTACAACGTGCGCAATGTATTCAACCAAGAGTTGGTAGATATTGTTACCGAGAGAGTGGCTTCTATTGGGCCCCAGATTCGAATTGAGCGTAGTGGACTAAAAGCAGGGCGACTCCCCGATGAAATTCAACAACCTTGGGGCTACGTCTTGCAAGATCCCCATTGGAATCCTCCACAAAAGTTTTTGAAGCCGATTCCCTTGTGGCCTGAGCAACTCGTTCCAGGTTGGTCTGGGTTCTATCGTGACCGCTATCAAGTAGTCGGCTATCCCGATAATGACTATTACTGGGGATTGAATATAACGGCACTTCAGTGGGAGGGTGTCAGCGTGCCTGCTGGCCAATTCCCCGTCTTGAAATATCAGAATGAGGCGCCTTTCTTCACCAGTAACGACTTCTCTCGAGTAGCCAACTATCGTCAGGAAGATGTTTGGTTTGCCCCGGAAGTCGGCCGTTGGGTTATCCGGCGTGGCTATGGACGCTATTTATGGGCAGGTATGTTTTGGAGCAATGCCCTCTGGGAAGACTACTTAGAGTGGGAGCTTGTGTCCTGGAAGTAAGCAAAGCGCTTAAAATCAGCACATAGCTATGTATACCGTAAAAGAACTTTTTCCAACCCTTCAGGGTGAGGGTGCCCACGCAGGTCGTGCAGCTGTATTTTGTCGCTTTGCTGGTTGCAATTTGTGGAGCGGGCGTGAGGAAGATCGCGCTACTGCAGTTTGCCAATTTTGCGACACCGACTTTGTTGGAAGTGATGGCGTCGGTGGTGGCAAGTTTGAAACCGCCTCTTTATTGGCAGATACTATAGAAGAGGTGTGGGTCAGCACCTCAGCAGGCCCGCAGCAACGTTACGTTGTCTTCACCGGTGGAGAGCCACTACTGCAACTCGATACTGCTTTAATCGACGCTTTACATGCCAAGGGTTTCTCTATCGCCATTGAGACCAACGGCACGATCAAGGTTCCTAAAGGCATTGATTGGGTATGCGTCAGTCCTAAGGCTGGTTCTGAGCTGATTGTTTTGCAAGCCGATGAAATTAAGCTGGTGATTCCTCAGCAGGGTCATGTTGCTATTGAGACCTTATTGGCTCGATTTGAGAAGATGGATTATCGCAATCGCTTCTTGCAGGCCATGGATGGTCCAAACCTTCAAGAAAACCTCGCATTGGCAGTTCGTCTCTGTCAAAAGCGACCTTTATGGCGTTTGAGTGTTCAGACCCATAAAATGATCGGTATTCGATAGTAGCGTTATCAAGCAATATTTAAGTATTTAGAAAAGCAATCATGACCAACAAGCAAGAAGCCATCTCCATTACCCGTAGACTTGAGTTTGACTCGGGTCATCGCATTCCGAATCATGATGGCCAGTGCCGTCATTTGCATGGCCATCGCTATGCCATTGAAGTCACGCTCACTGGCGTGATCGCCGATCATCCTGGTAAAGCAGATGATGGCATGGTCTTAGATTTTGGAGATATTAAGCGCCTCACGAATCAATATGTAGTGGAGCCTTGGGATCATGCATTTTTGGTTGCCAAAGAAGATGCTGGATTAGTGGATTATTTAAATTCCATCCCCAATCACAAGACGGTAGTGATGGAGCATGTTCCTACTGTTGAGAATTTAGCTAGCGCCGCCTTTAAGGTATTGCAGCCTGTTTTTGAAAAAGCCTTTGATGGCCGACTCAAGCTGGCATCTATTCGTCTTTACGAAACCCCCAATTGCTGGGCTGACGTTTCTCACTCATAAAAAGTAATATGCAAGCAGAGCTTGATCGCCAATTTATGCAGCAAGCTTTGGATCAAGCTAAGCTCGCTGCCGCTGCTGGTGAAGTGCCGGTTGGCGCTGTATTAGTCCGTGATGGTGAAGTGATTTCCACTGGCTTTAATCAGCCAATTACTAATAGCGATCCTAGCGCTCATGCTGAGATGATGGCATTGCGTGCTGCCGCCTCAGATGAATCTAATTACCGCCTACCTGGCACAACCCTGTATGTCACATTAGAGCCCTGCACTATGTGCGCAGGAGCGATGCTCCATGCTCGGGTTGATCGGGTTGTATTTGGTGCCACAGATCCTAAAACGGGTGCCGCAGGCAGCGTACTCAATGTATTCTCAGAAAAGCAGATTAACCACCAGACAGTAGTTGAAGGTGGCATCATGGGTGAAGAGTGTGGTCAGATACTGCGCGATTTTTTTAAGGAGCGGCGTTGAAGCAAATTCATTTGATTGCTCCTTCAGGGGCTAGTCTAGATACTCGCAGTCCATTGGCTGGAATCGAGTGGTTGCAAAAGCAGGGTATTGAAGTTCTCAATACTGCCTGTGTTGATCGAGTCGAGCAACGTTTTGCTGGCACTGATGCTGAACGTTTAGCTGAAATCAATCAACTCGCCAAGCTCTCTCCTGAGATTCCTGTTGTTGCTATGCGCGGTGGATATGGTTTACATCGCCTACTTCCAGATATTCAGTGGGATGCGATTGCCAAAGCTATTAAGAATGGTCTACAGATTTGTGGACACAGCGATTTCACAGTCTTTCAATTGGGTTTATTGGCAAAGACTGGCGCAGTTACATTGGCAGGCCCTATGCTCAATTTTGATTTTGCTTGTCAGGGTGAGCAGGGCGAGGGGGTTGCTCCCAATACATTCATGTGGGCACATTTTCAAAAAGCCATTCATGAGCGTAGATTAGATTACACGATTAAAGCCAATCAAGCCTTCTTAAAAAATTCTGCTGAAGGCCAAGCTTCGGGAATGCTTTGGGGTGGCAACTTAACAGTGCTATCAGGTCTAGTAGGAACACCATACTTGCCAAGCAAAGAGCAAACTCAGGGCGGCATTTTGTTTCTAGAGGATGTCAATGAGCATCCTTACCGGATTGAGCGCATGCTGATGCAATTATTGGATGCAGGCATATTGGCCAATCAAAGCGCCATTCTCTTGGGTGGATTCTCGGCATACCGTCTTTACGATAATGACCGTGGTTACACCTTGGACAGTGCTATTGAGGCTATTCGTAAACGTCTACCCGACAATATCCCGATATTGACCGGCTTACCTTTTGGGCATCAAGCTGAAAAACTGACTTTGCCAGTAGGTGCGCAAGCGCACATTCAATACGATGGTTCGGGCTTTACTATTCAGTCTCATTGGTAGTTATTTCAAATTAAGGACGTCTCCTTGCGAGTTTTAGCATTTCTCACCAGCATATTGATTGCGAGCACTGCAATGGCAACCGAAGAACCAAAATACACTCTTCTCGAGAAATCTGAGCCATTTGAATTGCGTGCCTATGCACCTCAGATTGTGGCGGAAGTTAAGGTTGACGGTGACTTGGATGCCGCCTCTAATCAAGGATTTCGTTTAATTGCCGCCTATATCTTTGGAAAAAATCAGGTATCTGAAAAAATTGCCATGACTGCACCTGTTGGTATTGAATCTACCGATCAGAATCAGAGCGCCAAGATTGCCATGACTGCTCCTGTAGGAATTGAGAGCAGCAAGTCTTCTGAAAACGCAGGCAATCAATGGATGGTATCGTTTGTGATGCCTGCAGAGTACACCTTAGCGAGCTTGCCAAAGCCACTGGATCCGCAAGTCAAAATCAGAGAAGTACCCGCAGAAAAAAGGGCAGTAATTATCTTCTCTGGTTTTTACAATCAAGAGAAGGTAGAAGAAAAAACCCAAGCATTACGAGAGTGGATTAAGTTGAAGAATTTAAAGCCAAGCGGTGAACCTCAGTTTGCCCGCTACAACCCGCCTTGGACTTTACCCTTCATGCGTCGCAATGAAGTGATGATTCAAGTCCAGGAGTAATGCCCTGAGTTTTAAGGCTTAAGCCTCAAAACTCTTTAATACAAATCCAGCGCCACCATCTTGCTCCAGCGCTTTAACCAGAATGGGTAGACTTTCAGCCAATTGCTTCTCTAGAGTCCATGGTGGGTTGATGATGAACATGCCGCTTGCCTGAAGTCGACGTTCTTTAGGTGCGTTCTCAACCCGTAACTCAACATGTAACCAAGAGCGCTTATGTGCTGCCGCAATCTTTTTCATATGATCGGGTAGGGCTGCTGATTCTCGTCTGGAGAGGCATGGGTACCAGATGGCATAACACCCAGTGGCGAAGCGTTGCATAGCTTCTTCCATCGCCGTTTCGAGATAACGGTAGTCTTGCTTATCTTCGTAAGAAGGGTCAATTAAAACAAGTCCGCGCCTACTGGGTGGCGGCATTAACCCTTTTAATCTTGTAAAACTATCCTCTGCATAGATATCAATTTGCCTTGATTGCTTAAGCTCGCTGATATTGTGGCGCAAGATATCAATCTCTTTTGGGTGTAATTCAAAGAGCTTCAAGCGGTCTTGCGTTCTCAGTAATCGCGCCAAAATAAATGGGGAACCGGGATAGATCGTGATCTCATCGCCAGTATTCTCAGCCCGAATGTACTCGAGATAATTGGCAATGCCTGGACTTATGGGATTGGTCTCTGCAAATTTCGCTAAGCGATAAATGCCTTGATCTGCTTCTTTGCTGACTGCCGCAAAACCGTCAATCAGACTATAGATACCAGCACCAGCATGGGTGTCGACAATGGTCAGGGCGCCTGGTTTTTCTTGTAGATATTCCACCAGCTGAATCATCACAAGATGTTTCAGAATATCGGCATGGCTACCCGCATGAAAAGCATGGCGATAACTAAACATCTTTAGATGGCCCTAGGTTTTTGCGCTTTAATAAATAAAGCCAAAGTAATGCTGATTAATGCCACGCAAGCATATTGCAAAGATTGATTGAGCTCTGAGTCTAGAGTTTGAGTGAGAAGTACATAGATCGTAGCAAGCCCACCTAGGGCAAGTAAGCGCGGCCCGATCTGATTAGCAGCCAGCTTGGTTTCTGGAATAAGCCTGGCTAATCCCGCCCCAAGCATTCCAGACCATAGTCCAATTGCGCAACCCGCTAGGACATCGGTAAGCCAGTGAGCGCCCAGCGCGTTACGAGAGATGCCAGCAAAGCCAGCAATGATAAAAATCCACCACAAAGAAGTTCTGTTATTTCGATCGCTGGCAAAATAGATTCCAGAAGCCACTGCAAAAGCAGTAATCGTATGGCCTGATGGCATTGCCCTATGCAGTAAAGGCTCACCTATGCGATAAAAATCTTCTAAAGCTAAGACGCCTGCAGGACGGGGAAGCGCCAAGAAAGGTTTAATCATTTGACTAAAAGCGCCACCAATCAGAGAGGCCAATAGTCCAGCGCAGAGTAATCGAGGCGCTAGTACTAAGAGTGGAAAGCACAAAGCAAAGATGCCCCAACCATTACCAATAAAAGTAAGCCAGGCCCATAGGGTATCGGGCAGAATCTGGGTATAGCGATTAATGAATAAAAACGTTGGGGTTTGCAGTTCACCAAAGTAAATAGCAATTGCTAGGCCAAGCGGCAGAAATGGGATGCACCAAACCCAAATCGAGGCAATTGCAAAAATCGACTTGCGCTGCTCAGTCATGCGAATTAACGTGCTCGCTCTTGATCGGCTTCATTGAGCTGATGTACCATCTTCTCCAGCACCTGAGTGACAGTGATGGCCTGCATACAGACATTGTCGTGGCAGGGTGTCTTGCGATGATTGGCAGCACTGACACAAGGTGAGCATGCGAGATTGGCTGTGATCGCAATTGACTTGCCAACCGAGCCATAGAGCGCTGGAGTTTCTGGCCCAAATAAGACGACTGTGCGCAACGGAGTCACTGCAGAAAAATGCCCGGGACCAGAGTCGTTAGTCACCATAACATCAGATAGTGTGTACAGCGCCGGTAGTTCTGCGAAGCTCACTTGACCGGCAAAGTTCAGAGCGTTTTTAACATTAGCAACTGAGCGTACTTTTTCAACATACTGAAATTCAGCGGGCGAGCCAGTGATCAAAATAAGGTCATTAGGATAACGTTGATTTAATCCTTGAATCAGTTCTGAGAAGCGCTGTTGCGCCCAACGTCGTTGCGGCAATAAATCACTGGCATTGGGATTGACCAAAATCAGACGTTGCCCGCCTTGCTTAAATTGAATACCAAAAGACCCGCTCAGTTTCTCAATACGCTCGCGAATTTGATTCAATACAGTTGGATTAATTACCGCTTGCTCTAAACGCACTTCAGAATCTGCAATATTTATCTTGCTAAACGGGACTTCAATCTTTTTAGCAAATGCCGCATGAATAAGAGATAGAAAATTCTTGGTAATGTGGATGTGCGGGTTGTAATGGACTTTGCGAGTCAGCATAAAGCCACGCCATAAACCTTCACCATGAAAGATGTGATAACCCACGCGACGACGTGCACCACAGAGGCCAGTGAGTAGAGCGGTAAAGCGAGAGAACAACTCCAAATCAATCACGGTGTCAATGCGATGCTTGCGAGCTAGTAGTAAGAATTTGAGTGTGTCTTTAATTAAGCCGCCCAAGCTTGAAGAATCAATCGTAAAAATATTCTCAGGCTTAACAGTATTTAATAAAGTGAGACTAGCGCGATTACTTTTAAAGATTAGGAAAAATAATTCAGCGCCACGAGCCTGTGCATTACGCATAGCTGGGTCTACTAAGATGGCGCTACCCATTTCTGATAACTCAATTAAGAGTAGTTTGCGTGGCTCATCTGGTCCCCGACCAAATATATTCTTGATGCTATCCATCAGAGCGACTACTGGGCTTGCTACTGCACAAAGTGGCACACCAACCCAATGGTCAATGGCGCGCATAGTATTGACACTAATACTCATAGTAGGGCTCTAAAAAAATTACTTCCGTTTTAATAAAAAGTAAGCGCCGGGTAATACCGATAACACGGTAATAGCGCCGTAGCTAATGGATGCTAATACAGTCATAGAAGGGCTAACACCCCACAATGCCAGTACTGAAGAGAGTGTGGCTTCACGCAAGCCCCAGCCAGAGATGCTAATCGGTAGCATTAAAAGGAGGCTAAGTGCAGGCAAGCCAATCATTAGAGCTTCAATAGGGGCATCAACTCCATAGGCCTTGAGGCAGAAGAGCAGTGTCAAGATTGTGAGAGCATGAATGCCAATTCCAAATATAGCTTGAGCGATATTCATGGGCCAAGAAAAAGCGAGCTTAATTCCTGGGAGGGCATGGCTCATTTTGAGGCGATCTAATAATTTTTGTAGCAAGTTGCAGCTCGGACTCCAGGCCAACACTACGGCAATAAATAAACCAGCAAAAATCATGATGCCAGTAACGGCGTAACCTAAGTCTTTTCCCCAAGCGGCCAAAGTAGCGCCACCCAAAATGAGACCCAGTCCACCCAGCAAATTGTTTCCTGCCAAGCCAAGTAGGCGATCTACTAGCACCATAGAAAAACTCAGACGCAATTTAGGTGTTGCGTGCTCCAAGTCAACCGAGTGATGAAGCTCCTCATCTAAGCCTTTTTCTTCAGTCAATTTGCCACTGCTACTTAAATGGGTGGCGGTAATGGCGCGATAACTATCCCCACCAAGTGTGCTTGGCAATCCCTGATTGATGAGTCCGCCGGCAAAATAGAGCGCTACAAAGTTAAGGAGACTTCCTTGAAACCCAACTTTGCGCATTAAAAATCCCCAGCGCAGTCCACCACAAATAAATGCCGAGAGCATCGTGAATACTGCAGCTAAAAACCACCAAGGCTGCATCCGAATTTCAGAATTGAATAGGGCGTGCCAATCAATTCCGCTCGTGGCTTTCCAGAGGAGTGCGACTGACAAAACAATGCGAATGGTGGGCCAAGCCCGTTTGAGGATTGCTTTCCACCCAGATGTGGCTTTTGGGGTGGCTTGGGGTTGTGAACTCATAGGCATAAGGATAATGCCTATGGCTCCTAAGGTCTTGAATTTGGGGAATTAACGCGCTGTACCGGCATCCTGCCAGTTGCGGCAAAGACTGTAGTCAAATTTGGATAAAACCTGCCCAAACCGGATGATTTCTAGGCTGTCCAGAGGTTCGCAGAGCTCAAAGCCGGGATTTCCGCCAACAGGCTGCTTAAAAGTCATGCCGGACCAATTGATTAGTAAGACGTTCGCACCAGCTCGTAATTGCCCAAACCAGAGGTCAAACTGATCCTGACGCTGGTCCAATACAAAGACTGGTACTGGTTGCGCATACCAAGCGGCGCGACTACCCAATGTCCAGTTTTGTACTGCAATACCGTTTGCTTTAGTCGCTTCTACCAATTGAGCCGCTTTTTTGCCTGCAATCTTCCATCCGTAGAGGTCAGCAATTGGATTGGACTTGAGGGCTGCCGTATTCATGCCTCCCGATAGAACGTAACCAAAGCCTATTAAGCAAATGAGTAGTTGCCCAACAAACAAGATGCGGATTGCCATGCGATGTTGCATGGCCCATGCCTTGGCTAGACCAATACCAGCAAATGGCGCTAGACAAAACCAGGCAGGTGTAGTCCAGTGGGGGAGACTGCCGCCCCCAGAAAGTGAAGCAAAAATCATGAAAGGGATCATGAAAAAGCTCAGCAAAGCAAAGATAAGGAGCTTGTGGGAGTGAAGGCAGTGCTTAATATATGTATAGCTGCCTAAAAGTAATAGCGGCCCAAAGCAGGCAATCTGAATACCAATGAAAGCGCCAACTCTACGCCATGCCCAAGTGCCACCACTACCATGGGCAATTTGGTACTTGAACGAGATCCAATCATTGATCCAGTTCCAATACAGAACTGGGCTAATCACAATTAAGGCAATTGCTGCCGCTATCCAAAAACCTGCTTTAGTAATCCAAGGTTTCTTTGGTAAGGCCAAGAAAACAAAGAGCAGGGCAAATGCAGTAAATGCGGCGGTGTATTTGCTCAGACCTGCTAGGCCCAGTAGCAAGCCAGTAATAATCCAGTCAGAAACAGTGAAGCAATCATTTTGGATCCAGCGCAAAGCCATCAACATTAAACCCAGACTTAAGGGTGCGAGCAAGGTGTCAGGCAAAAGACCGATTGCTAAAACATGAGGTAGTGGCGCTGCAATGATTGTTAACACAGCCATCAATCCACATAGATTGGCTGAAGGTAGGGCGGTGGTTAGGTAACCCGCATTACGTCCTTGCATGAGGTGATGAATTTCAATAGTTACCTGATATACCAAGAAAGCAGAAAGGACCCAAAGCAATTCCGGAATGAGGCGAATGATCCCCTCAGATGAAGTCAGAGCCACTAGTGGCCACTGGATCCAGCCAACTAATGGCGGATGATCAAAGTAACTCCAGGCAAGATGTTTTGCATATAAAGCGTAATGCGCTTCATCAACAGAGAACTCAATCGAGAAGCCAAGGGCAAAGTGCAGCGCCGCAGCAATACAGATGCTGATAGCGGCCCAGCTTGAGGGGGATTCATGGCGCATCAGGCAATTTTAGACTTAGCACCCCATTCTTTGGGACAATTCTAGGGATGTTTACAAAAACCGGCTTTCGATCCCTGCTGCTGTTGACTGCTATAGCCATCTCTTTGCTTGGCTGTGCAGGCTTCACTGGGAATTCTATTGAGAATGAGGCGGGTCAAGCATTTAACGTAGATCAGTTGCCAGCCCAAGAAGATTTGCCGAAATTTTCTGCGGATAGACCCAGAAATGGCATGCCAGATGGGTGGCATTTTTATCGCATAGCACCTTATAAAAAGAACACGATTTACCGGTTGGAGAATTATCAAGGTCGCACGGTGCTTGCTGCTAACTCTAAAACATCAGCATCCGGTCTTGCTGTAAAACTTCGCCCGCGCTCAGCTCAAAATTTATGGTTGCAGTGGGAGTGGAAGGCGGTAGCTGCTATACCGAATGCAGACAACGCAGAGAGCCAACAGGATGATGCACCACTTCGCATTTTGGTAGCCTTTGATGGTAATAAATCCAAGCTTCCCTTAAAAGAAAAGCTCACCTTTGAGATGGCTAGCTTGATTAGTGGGCAAGAGATGCCATACGCCACAGTGATGTATGTCTGGTCGGGTAAGAATCCAGTCAATACGGTTTTGAATAACGCTCATACTTCTCGCGTGAAGATGATTGTGGTTGACTCAGGTATGAATAACTTGGGTGAATGGCGTAAGCACGAGCGTGATTTAGCTGCAGACTACAAGTTAGCCTATGGTGAGGCACCAGGTAATGTCATTGGGATTGCACTTCTGACTGATACCGATAACACCAAGTCAGAAACCCGTGCCCTCTACGGTGATATTGAATTGGTTCGCAAGAATCTTAAATAACTTTAGACTGCATAGGGCGCCAACGCTTGAGCAGTAGGGCGTTACTCAAGACGCAGAAACTGGAGAGCGCCATCGCACTACCAGCCAGCATGGGTGATAAATAACCCAAAGCTGCCATCGGTATACCAATCGTATTAAATGCAAATGCCCAAAATAAATTTTGACGAATCTTGTCCCAAGTTTTTTTAGAGATATCAATCGCAGCTGCTACTAGTGTTGGGTCTCCGCGCATGAGAGTAATTCCAGCTGCCTGCATTGCGACATCAGTTCCAGTGGACATCGCCATACCCACATCTGCCATAGCTAATGCTGGGGCATCATTCACGCCATCACCAACCATCGCCACGAAATGTTTTTTACCTTTAATACTGTTCTGCAGATTTCGAATGATGTCTGCTTTATTACTTGGCATGATTTGGGCAAACACTTCATCAATACCAATAGTCTTGCCTACGCGGTTTGCGGCTGCCAAGTTATCACCAGAGAGCATCACCGTCTGAATATGCAACGCATGAAGTGCAGCGACTGCTGATTTCGCACTGGGCTTGAGCTCATCCCCAAAAGCAATCACTGCAATTGGCTTTGACGCTTGCTCATCCTGACTACTCACACTCATCAAGACGGAAACGGTTTGACCTTGCTCAAAACAGGCCTGAGCCTTTTGCAAAACGATATCGTGTTGCAGACTTCCTTCAAGTGAGGCTACGCTTTGTAGGCGAAGCGTTTCACCTACAAAAGGACCGGAGCTTGGTACGCCTTCAATCCCAATACCAGGCAAACCCTTGCTCGATGAAGTAGCAATCGGTGTGACACCTTTTTCTTTGGACGCATCTATCAGTGCTTTAGCCAAAGGATGTTCACTTCCTAACTGCAAGCCTGCGGCTGTAGCGAGAATGAGCTCAGTATCGGCAGATGATTGATCAAAAGGGAGCAGGGCTAGCATGCGTGGCTTACCAATAGTGAGTGTCCCAGTCTTATCAAAGGCGACGATATTGAGTTTGTGCGCCAGCTCCAAAACTTGAGGATCCTTAATCAAAATGCCAAAGCGTGCGGCGATACCAGTGCCGGCCATGATCGCAGCTGGAGTAGCAAGTCCAAGTGCGCAAGGGCAGGCAATTACAAGAACAGCGACAGCCCGCAAGATTGCGATCGATACGGAGTCAAAGTAGAGCCAGTTCCCAATACCGGTAATCAGCGCAAGAACAATCACGGTGGGTACAAAGATAGCGCTTACCTGATCAACTAACTTTTGAATAGGTGCTTTTTGTGTTTGCGCTTCCTCTACTAAATTAATAATTTGCGAGAGCACGCTTTCAACACCAACTGTTTGAGCACTTACTATCAGTACGCCTTCACCATTTAAGGCGCCACCAATGACCTTCGATCCGACTAATTTCTTAACGGGCTTGCTTTCACCAGTGAGTAGAGATTCATCGACATGGCTAGACCCAGAAATAATCACGCCATCTACTGGGATGCGTTCACCGGGAAGTATTAATATCCGATCCCCTGGTAGCACTTGATCAAGGGGTAAGTCACGGCGTTGATCTTCGCCTACACCTGTATTGCCTCGGAGCTCAACATCCGCGTTTAACACTTTCGCATGCTCAGGCCAGAGTTTTTGTAGGGCGCGTATCGCTTCACTAGTTTGTTGCTTGGCGCGTGACTCTAGCCATTTACCTAATAAGACCATGCAAATAATGACCGCAGATCCCTCAAAGTAGAGTTCATGTGTGTGGTTTGAGGTGAGTAAGAGGTACAGGCTAAGTCCATAGGCAGCACTGGTGCCTAAAGCAACCAGTAAGTCCATATTGCCGGCACCAGCCATCAAAGATTTATAGCCTGCCACGTAGAAGCGCCAGCCTAGAATGAACTGCACTGGTGTGGCCAGAGCTAGCTGCCACCAGCCCGATAAAGACCAGTGAATGCCAAAAGGCATGAAGAACATAGGCAAGAAGAGTGGGGCGGAAAGCAGGAAGCTCAGAATCACCCGGCCTAAGCCATCGTCAGCCCAAAAGGACTTGCTGGTGCTCTTGTCTAAATTTCCTTGTGGAGAACTTTCTTTAGCCTCATAACCTGTTTTTTTAACAAGTGTGATGATGTCTTCGAGGGTGGAGGAGCCGCGTTTTACCCGAACCCGGGCCTGCTCAGTCGCTAAATTGACGGTAGCCGCCTCAACCCCAGGAATCTTGTCCAAAGCCTTCTCTACACGACTGACGCAAGAGGCGCAGGTCATCCCACCTATATCGAGGGTATAAAACTCTGAATTACTCGTTTCTGTGGAGTGCATGTAGAAGATAATCTACCGTAAGGTGAAAAAAGGCCATCAACAACCGTATTTTGACAGTTTTTAAGGGGTAGTTATGTTTGCGCTCAAGGTTTCAGGTATGACATGCGGCGGCTGTATTAATGCTGTAACTAGAGCTGTGCAAGCTCAAGACCCTCAGGCACAGGTTCAAGCAGACTTGGCGACACAGATAGTGACGCTTGAAACAACCCTCACCCCCGAGCTAGCTGCTGAGCTCATAACAGATGCCGGATTTCCAGTTTCACAATAGAGATTAGCCCGGCTTTAGCAATTTTTTGCATGTGCGGTTAATCTACCCACTATTCCATTATTTGTAATACATCTCAATAAACCCTATTGAGATCCCCTTGTGGGAATGTTTATCTTAGGAGAAGTCGGTGGCGCTTACTGTAGAGGCTGTGCAAGCAGCATTAAAAGGTCTGGTTGACCCAAATACACAAATTGATTTTGTATCAGCAAAGAGTGTCAAAAATCTAAAAGTTGATGGTGGCGATATCAGTCTAGATATCGTTCTCGGATATCCAGCCAAAAGTCAGTTCGATTCGATCCGCAAATCTGTCATTACTGTTCTGCGTGAATTACCTGATGTCAAGAATGTCAGCGTTAATGTCAGCAGTCAAATCGTGGCACATTCTGTTCAGCGTGGAGTGAAGTTACTACCTAATGTAAAAAATATTATTGCTGTAGCCAGCGGTAAAGGTGGAGTAGGAAAATCCACCACGGCAGTGAATCTAGCTTTAGCCTTGGCTGCGGAAGGTGCGCAAGTTGGCATGTTGGATGCGGACATTTACGGTCCGAGTCAACCGATGATGCTCGGTATTACTGGCAGACCCACTTCTATTGAAGAAAATACGATGGAGCCAATGGAAGGCCACGGCCTGCAAGCGAGCTCGATTGGATTTTTAATCGATGATGATGCACCTATGGTGTGGCGCGGTCCAATGGTAACTTCAGCTCTTGAGCAATTGCTTCGTCAGACACGTTGGCGTGATCTTGATTACCTGGTTGTGGATATGCCACCAGGTACGGGGGATATTCAGTTAACGCTTGCGCAGAAGGTGCCTGTTACTGGCGCAGTTATTGTGACTACTCCACAAGACATTGCATTACTAGATGCGCGTAAGGGCTTGAAGATGTTTGAGAAGGTGGGTGTTCCTATTGTGGGCATCATCGAAAACATGAGTACTTATGTTTGCCCAAGCTGTGGTCATGAGGAGCATGTGTTTGGTACCGGTGGCGGCCAAAAAATGTGCAAAGAATACGGCGTTGATTTCTTGGGTGACTTACCTCTCAATTTATCGATTCGTGAACAGGCTGATGCAGGTCGTCCAACTGTAGTGGCCGATCCGGATGGTGCTATCAGTGCAATCTATAAGACGATTGCTAGACGAGTTGCCATTAAAGTAGCGGCGCTTTCAAAAGATATGAGCAGTAAATTTCCTAACATCGTTGTTCAAAACACCTGAGGCCTTATGCGTTTTGCAGTTCTCATGCGTAAGCAATTCGTTGATAACCCCTGGATTTCCTATCGTTGGGAGCCTCGGGAGGTGTTGCCAGATTTTGGGCAATTTAATAATGCAACTGCCGATGAGGGAAAAATTGTTGGGCAGTTCTTAGGGCGCGATGATCAAGGTGAGTCTTGGCTATTTACCGGGTATGAGCTCAATCTGTTTCCAGATGAGGCTGAAGGTTACTACCTCAATCTCTCGGCCCCCCAGCCTTGTTGGTTTGTGATGTGGCGCCTGGAAGAAGATATTGAGCGCTACATTGATGCTCAGTCCCTCGAGTTAGCCAAATCGGAAGCAACCATCGCTGTTCCGCACCGTATTAGCGTGAGTTATAACGAAGCAGGTCGACTATTGGATGGTGGCGAGTCAGTCGATAACATTCCCTTATCTTCAGAGCATGCTTCTTGGTTGCAAGAGTATGTGAATGAGCATTACCGCCCTGAACCTAAGAAGCGCCATCGTCCTGAATCATTCAAAGGCGCCAATCGTGGGGCGGAGGACTAATGGCTGGGGGATTTCTCAATCGCTGGTCGCGCCTTAAGTCTGGGGAGGAAGTCGAGCTTGAGAAAAAATCAGCCGATCAATCCAAACAAGAATTAACAAATCCTCCTGAAGCACAGCAAGATTCTGCTGATACCAAAGAAGCTCTCCCATCAGCTACTTTGGACGATGTAGAGAAGATCGATCGTTTTGCTCCTGACTTCTCTTCTTTTATGAAGCCGGATGTGGATCCTGCAGTTCAGCAAGCAGCGATGAAAAAGATGTTCTCGGACCCGCATTTCAATGTGATGGATGGTTTGGATATTTATATTGATGATTATTCCAAGCCCGACCCCATCCCCCTCGAAATGCTCAAGCGCATGGTGCAATCTGACATGCTCAACATTTTCCGTAAAGATAGTGATGATGAGGCCCCGGTTACACAAGCTGCCGATGACAAGGTCTCCAAACCGGAAGAGCAGGCTTTACCCCTAGCGCCTCAGACTGATTTAACATCCACAACATTACCTATTCAGGAAGTGGGGGATAAAGACCCATTACCCGTGGATAAGAAAACCAGTTAAGAAGAAATCAATGAGTCAAAAATTAGTTTGTAATTGCAATGGAACCATGCCCTTGGATGGCAAGGCTTTGGGTCTTACCATGCACACCTCCTTATGTAGACAGGAGATTGGCTCAGTCATTAAAGCATTCGATGGTAGCGATGCTATCGTCATTGCCTGTACTCAGGAGCGTGCTTTATTTGGTGAGCTTGCTGAGCAATCTACAAAGCCTTTAGTAGCTCCATTACGCTTTGTCAATATTCGTGAAGTAGCTGGGTGGACTCAAGAAGCTAAATCTTCTACACCGAAGATCGCTGCATTGCTTGCTCTGGCAGAGATGCCTGAAGCAGAACCAGTGCCGGTCGTCAACTATGAAAGCCAAGGTCGCCTGTTGATTGTTGGCTCTGGTGATCAGGCTTTGCCTTGGGCTGAAAAGCTGAGTGATTCTCTTGATGTCTCGGTTCTCTGTACAGAGCCGGGCACATTGCCCCTTGCAAGAAATTTCCCGATCTATACCGGTGAAGTAATTAAGCTGGATGGATATTTAGGTAAATTTTCAGTCGACTGGAATTTGCAAAACCCAATCGATCCAGAAATGTGTACACGCTGTGGAGCTTGTGTTGAGGTTTGTCCCGAAGGTGCAATTGATGATTCGTTTCAGATTGATCTAGATAAATGCAAATCCCATCGCGCTTGCGTCACAGCCTGCGCTGGTATTGGTGCCATTAATTTTGATCGCGCAGAGCGTCAACGTAATGCTGAATTTGATTTGATTATGGATCTACGCGCTGATCCTCAGATGCGCATGAGTCAAACTCCACAAGGCTACTTTGCCCCTGGAAAAGATCCGCTTGAGCAAGCCTTGGTGGCAAACGAATTATTAGGTTTAGTTGGTGAGTTTGAGAAACCTAAATACTTTGCTTATAACGAAAAGATTTGCGCTCACGGGCGCAACGGCAAAGTAGGTTGCAGCGCTTGTATCGATGTGTGTTCAACAGGCGCCATCTCCTCTTTATTCAAAAGCGGGCAGGGCACGGTAGAAGTCAATCCGAATTTATGTATGGGTTGTGGTGCTTGCTCAACCGTATGTCCATCGGGTGCGATGCGCTACAACTATCCAAGTGTGACCCATCAAGGCAAAGAGATTAAAACGCTTGCTAATGTGTTTGCTGCTGAGAGCGCTAAGATAAAACAATCGCAAGCACCTGCTTTACTGTTGCATTCGCTCAAGGTAGGAACTCAAGCTTTAGATTCTCTTGGACGCTTAGCGCATTTAAGACCAAAGCAATTTGAGGCATTGCCATCTTATGTATTGCCTTACGGAGTTGAGCATATCGCCTCCACTGGTTTAGATCTATGGCTTGGTGCGCTTAGCTATGGTTTTGCTGAAGTCATTCTGCTACTCACGGGTGATGAAGACCCAGCTTATCGTGCCGCACTAGAAACCCAAACCGATTTGGGAAATGCAATTTTGGCTGCTTATGGATTTGACGCTAGATTCTCGCTGATACAGATTAGCTCTGCTGATGATCTGCAGCCTGTATCTGCTGCAATGGGCAAGCTGCGTCAACGCGGTTCTCTGCCAGCAATATGTTCTCCAGCCAGTTTTGGTTTGGGTAATCAGAAGCGTGAAACTATTGAAATGGTTTTGGAGCATTTGCAAAAGCAAGCTAAAACACCACTTCCTGCTGGTGGAGCTGCTTTACCAAAAGCTTCCTTCTTGGGTGGCATCAATATCAATAAGGATGCCTGCACGCTTTGCATGTCATGCGTGGGCAGTTGCCCTGAGGGAGCCTTGCTAGATAACTTAGATGAACCCAAGCTTTCTTTTATAGAAAAGCAATGTGTTCAATGCGGCATTTGCGTTCAAACTTGCCCAGAACAAGCGCTGTCTTTAGCTCCCCGTTTACAGACTGTGGAGGAGCGCAAGCAAAGAGTAGAGCTAAACGAGACCAAGCCCTTTCATTGCATCAGCTGTGGCAAGGTCTTTGGAACCGCCAAGATGGTGGATCTCATGTTGGTGAAGTTGGGGGCTCATGGCGCTTTTGCAGGAGCTGGGCTAGATAGACTCAAGATGTGTGGTGATTGTCGTGTTGTCGATATGGTGAAGAAAGAGTTATGAGCGAGCGGATAAAAGAGGGTGCCTCAACTGAGGTGGGTGATGTGGGCTTGCCAGAGGATTTGGCCAGATCTGATTTGTATG